>NZ_BAAAHH010000134.1:0-502 GCF_039525175.1 Actinocorallia libanotica | reverse complement strand
TCGCACGACAACGCCATCGCGATCATCGCCCGCTGCCGCATACCGCCGGAGAACTGATGCGGATAGTCGTCCACGCGCTTCTGCGGGGTGGGAATGCCCACCCGCCCCAGCATCTCGACGGCGTGCTTGCGCGCGACCTTCTTCGACACGTCGTGGTGGATCCGGTACGCCTCGACGATCTGATCACCCACCGTGTAGAACGGGTGCATCGACGACAGCGGATCCTGGAAGATCATGGCCATGTTGCGGCCGCGCAGCTTGCGGACCTCTTCCGGGGACGCCTCGATGAGTTCCTTGCCGTTCAGCCAGATCTGGCCGGAGATCCGGCAGTTCCTGCGGTTGTGCAGGCCGAGGATCCCCAGGCTCGTCACCGACTTGCCCGAACCCGACTCCCCCACGATCCCCAGGGTCTGCCCGCGCTCGAGCTGGAAGTTCAGCCCGTCCACGGACTTCACCAGGCCGTCGTCGGTCGGGAAGTGGATGCGCAGGTCGCGCACCTCCA
>NZ_BAAAHH010000133.1:0-510 GCF_039525175.1 Actinocorallia libanotica | reverse complement strand
CCCATGTCGCGCCAGGAAATGTGTGTCTCTCAGGTGCGCCCGGGCTCGCGGTGATGGATCACTTTCGTTGCGCCGTTTCGGTGGCGACGGTTGACGGCAAGGTTTTTGTTGGCATTTTCGATCTTGATCAACAGAAGTTTGTCGAGTGGAGCTTGGTTGTGAACATTCCATTGTGTCGCGTTAACCCACAGATCGCCTTGATCGGCGACTTTCTTCAGGTCATTGGCATCACCGCCTATGGCGGCAACCTCTTCAGTGCGCTGATTGAGGTGCCGCCCGTAAACCATGATTGATTGCGGGTGAGCGGTGAATGACCAAGCGTAGGTTTAGGTCGGTTTAATGCGCACAGCGCCGGTCGATCCATCTGGCCGCTGGGATCGCGTGAGAAGACAATAGCGATCGTGTGAGCACGTGAATTCAATCAAACCGCCCCATATTCCGGGCGCCTCGGACGCAGCGCGTCGCGACAGTCCATGCCTGGCTCAGCCATGGGCTGGTGTCAGGCGGAGC
>NZ_BAAAHH010000132.1:0-516 GCF_039525175.1 Actinocorallia libanotica | reverse complement strand
GGGCCCCCGGTGAGCCGCCAAGCAAACACCGAGGGCCTGGACCACAACCGACTAGAGCGGAGCAGTCCTGTGTCCATCTTCTCCATCACCGGCCACTGCGCCAAGCAGCGCCCCCAGCAGCTGGACGAGCTGCTGGCCCAGACCTACCCCGGGGCGATCACCTGGGCACTGGCCCGCACCCCCGACCTCCTCATGGAGGACGCCCTCGGGCACGGTGAGGCGCCCGTCTCCTACGAGGAGCGCCTGGCCGAGTGCCGCCTCACGTTCATGAAGCACCTGGCCACCTGGATGGACCACCACGGGCTCTCGGTGTCCGACCTCCAGGCCGCCCCCGCGATCAACATCCCGCTCCCCGTCGACCGCGACCCCCTGGTCCTGGTCCTGGACCCCGAGCTGCTGGAGCCGCTCGTGGGCGACCTGGAGGAGCTGGCCCGCACCGACGCCCTCGCCGACATCTTCGGCGAGATGCTCCTGGAGGCCGACCGCGAGATCGCGCTGGCGGTGGCGGCATGAGCA
>NZ_BAAAHH010000131.1:0-519 GCF_039525175.1 Actinocorallia libanotica | reverse complement strand
GTTATCTCAAGCTCCACGCTGCACCTTCCGAACAACTAGACAAATGGATCACCGCGTTAGAAAGCGACCATCTCTCCATCGCGACAGAATCCACCCAAAACGCGCACACCCTCTGGCAACTACAGTTTTCCGAGGAAAGCAAATCCACCGAATTTTTCCAATGGCTGCAAAGCGCACGACAGACCATTCCCAGCATAGTACTCACTCGCACTTCGAAGACTGTGACACTCACTCACAGCGAAGGCTTATCAAACGAGTAAACGGCCACATATCGACTGACGAAACCTTCTCTCTCGAAAAGAGGGCCATTAAGGATTTGACTGCAGGCTCATCTCGCGCAACATCCCCCCGCAGCGGCCATCATTGCCTGGCAATAGTCGCAACTTAACACTTCAAACTTAACACCTAACACTCCTGCTAAAGCACACTTTTGCAGGTCAGAAATATGGCTACACAACACATCGGTATCGGCATGGCTGGCTTCGGCACAGTTGGCACAGGCGTTTGGGAAACTCTTGA
>NZ_BAAAHH010000130.1:0-528 GCF_039525175.1 Actinocorallia libanotica | reverse complement strand
ATCCGCACCTATATCGGGTATCTCATCTGGGGTTTCCTCGCCGCCTCCTTCTTCGGCGTCATTCTGGACTATTCCGTCGCCAAGCTCGGGCCGCGCATCCTCAATGATCTGCGCGCGCGCATGTTCTCCAAGATCAACCGGATGGACGCGCGCGAACTCGCCAGTTCCGACACCGACGCCATCATCGCGGATTTCTCCAATGACCTCACCGTGGTGGAGAAGGGGGTCATCTGGGCGGTGCCCGGCCTGTTCTCCAAGGGGTTGATGCTGATCGGCTCGGTGGCGGTGGCGTTCACGCTCGACACCCAGCTCGCCATCGCCACGCTGGTGTCGCTGATGATCGCCTTCTGGCTGCCGCGAGGCTTCAGCAAACGCGCGGTGCGCTACAATTACGAACGCGGGGCGGAGGACGCCAAGGTTGCCCATGTGGTGAAGGAAACGCTGCTCATGCAGCGGGTGATCCGCATTTTCGGCCTGCACGATTTGCAGTCGAAGCTGTTCACCACCCAGCTCGCCCGTCTGTTCAAG
>NZ_BAAAHH010000129.1:0-534 GCF_039525175.1 Actinocorallia libanotica | reverse complement strand
ATCGAGAACGAGTTCGAGTTCGGTCTGGATCGCGACGACGAGATGGACGGCGTCCCCGCCCGGAACCGGCGCATGACCGGACTGATGCAAGGCGTGGCCCGACAGGTCAGCCTAACTCCCAACGACGGCATGGAGCTGTGATCGCCATGGCAGGTCGCACGAAGAAAGCGCAGATTTCCGTCTATCTCGAGCCCGACATCATGGACATGCTGGCGCACTATGCCGCCCAGCGCGACCAGTCCATGTCCCTGATTGCCCAGGCCGCGATCGCCTCCTTCCTGTCCCCCGACAGCGCCGAGCGCCAGGAGGCAGCTCTTGCCAGACGCCTCGGCCAGATTGATCGCCGCCTCGCGCGGCTGGAGCGCGATCTCGGCATCTCGACCGAGGCCTTCGCCACCTTCATCCGCTTCTGGCTCGCCACCACCCCCGCGCTGCCCGAACCCGCCGCCCAGGCCGCGCGGGCCAAGCTCTCCGAGCGCTACGCAGCCTACACAAGCGCGCTCGGTCGGCGTCTCGCGGAGGGGACACAGCTGC
>NZ_BAAAHH010000128.1:0-536 GCF_039525175.1 Actinocorallia libanotica | reverse complement strand
CTCTCGAAATGAGTAAAATCAATACCTCTTCGATTTGCCGAGGTGCTGTGTTTAAAAGAGTTAATGGGCTTCTGATGCATTACCTCCAAGCTGTAATCAGCAAGATTCTAACACTTAACTACTCCATAGAAGAAAACTCGTCTTCTGCACAAAAGTTTCAGCGCATCTTGATAGAAGATTCTACGTTTGTACCTATGGGAGCAATCAATGCTGCGAATTTTCCAGGTCACGGAAATAGCAACGGCGTTACAGCTGGATTCAAGCTCGATCTGGCATTTGATGCACTCAACAACCACATTCTACATCAACAGTTTAGCCCAGCTAGAGAGTCCGACAAGAAACTCGGAAAGCAGCTCATCGAGAACATTCAACCCAACGATTTAGTACTGCGTGATATGGGCTACTTCTCCATTGAATCATTTAGCAATATTGAGGCTCAATCAGCTTTTTGGATATCAAGATTACCCAGCTCAATTAATGTGTTGTTAGAGAATGGTAAGTCATTAGAATCAAAACTAAGATTACGCAAAAATGAC
>NZ_BAAAHH010000127.1:0-571 GCF_039525175.1 Actinocorallia libanotica | reverse complement strand
TTCAGCTCTCTGCAGCGCACCATGAGCAGCCTTCCGCCGCGCTCGATCGACGATCTCGTGACCGACGCGCTGCGGCCGATGCTCAAGGAATGGCTGGACGAGAACCTGCCGGCGCTGGTCGAGCGGCTGGTGCGGGCGGAAATCGAGCGCGTCGCGCGGCACGGCCATTAGGCCGGGCACAATCGGCGCGATTCCGGGCTTTGCGCCGGGCATTGCCTTACGCGAGTTGCCCCGGCGCAGTTGACTTGGCGCATCGGCTCCGCTTTCTCTCGCGCCTGTTCAATTGAGGTGCCGGAGCCATCATGCTCGACAACAGGTTCGATCCCGCCGCCGTCGAAGACCGCATCTACCAGGGCTGGATGGAGGCGGGCGCCTTCAAGGCCGGGCGTCCAGAGCGGGCAGGGGCCGAGCCCTATTGCATCGTCATTCCGCCGCCCAACGTCACCGGCTCGCTCCATATGGGGCACGCGCTCAACAACACGCTGCAGGACATTCTCTGCCGCTTCGAGCGCATGCGCGGCAAGGATGTGCTGTGGCAGGTCGGCACCGACCATGCGGGCATCGCCACCCA
>NZ_BAAAHH010000126.1:0-576 GCF_039525175.1 Actinocorallia libanotica | reverse complement strand
GGGTGGTCGGCCGCCACGGGACCACCCATCCCTTTGCGAATCGAGGTTCCTCGTGGCCATGTCCATCGCCTACGCCAACCGCCACGCCAGCCTGGCCCACGGCGGGCAGCGCATCGCCATCCGGGCAGGAGAGCCCTGGGACGCCGCCGACCCCCTGGTCAAGGCCTACCCCGACTTCTTCGACGCCAGCCTCCCGGCGGTGCGCTGCACCACCGACCCCTCGGGGATACGGCTCCTGGACCGCCAGGAGGACGCCGCCCCGGAGACCGCGACCGCCGCGCCCGGCGAGCGCCGCACCACGCGCCGCCCCCGCACCAGCGGTGGAGGCAAGCAGTGATCCCGGGGACGGTGAAGCTGACCTGGGTGCACTCAGAGCAGGTCGCGCACTCCTGGCACATGTCGATGATGGACCTCATCGGCTGGGACCTGGCCCACCACCAGCGCATCGTCACCGCCGGATTCCTGGCGATGCGCTACGGCAGCGGCGGCCTGGTCGCCGCCCGCAACAAGGCCGTCGACGCCTTCCTGGCCTCCGAGGCCGAGTGGCTGATGTGGGTGGACACCGACATGGGTTTC
>NZ_BAAAHH010000125.1:0-587 GCF_039525175.1 Actinocorallia libanotica | reverse complement strand
GCGCCGCGACCCGATGGCGGCCGCCCGCATCATGAACAAGCGCGGCTACTGGAACCTGCGCCCCACCCAGCGCCGCGACTCCCCGGTGGCCGCGGCCGTCGCCGTCCTGGACGAAGGCCTGCAGCGCGTGCTCGACCACCTGTACGACTTCTTCGGCGACCGGGACGCCCGGTGAGCGCCCCCATGCCGCTGGCCGCCGCCGACGACCCCCGCGTGACGGTCGTCGCCGCCGCCCTGCGCGCCAGCGCCGCCCAGCCCGGCCCCGGCACCTACGGCACCGACGCCCGCCGCGTCCTGGCCGCCCTGGACGCCGCCGCCCCCGCTACCGCCAAAACCCGTTCCGATCCTCCCCGCGGGCCCGTCGACGAGCACGTCGTGGACGCCGCCGTCATCGCCTACATGGACGCACCCCGCGACGCCGCCGGCCGCATCGCGCTGGAGGACCTGATGCGCCACGTCAGCACCGCGGTGCGGGAGGCGCTGTGATCGAGGTCAACTTCTTCGCCGTGGCCTTCATCGCCGTCGCCCTGCTCATGGTCGGGCTCGTCATCGGCGCCTGGCCCAAGGAGGTCCTGGCCCAGCGCGAC
>NZ_BAAAHH010000124.1:0-632 GCF_039525175.1 Actinocorallia libanotica | reverse complement strand
AACCGATGGAACGAAGAATCCCACCGGGAACAGCGATGTCGCGCTCTTCCATGAGCAGCGTGTCCCTGGCGATGGACTCCGGGAACCAACTGACGGACAGCTGATAAGGCACGTTGTCGACGTAGCGCACGCGGTGGCGACGCACGGCCAGGGCTCCGGGCTCCAACTCCAGCGCCAGGGCGACGTCGGCCGGCGGCACCGTGATGGAGACGCTGACCTCCTGGCGGGGCTCGCGGCCCTGCTCGGCCACCGCCGCCGCCCAGTCGTCCATGCCAGTGGAGGCGTTGTCGCGGCGCTCGCCGCGCTCGAACTTGCACAGGTTCCATTCCAGCGGCCGCTGGTCCCGCACGCGCCTGCCCAGGCGGCCCATGCCGCGGGTGATGAGGCCGTCAGCCTGGAGCTGCGCGAGCGCCTGCCGGACAGTTGTGCGGCTGATCCCGTACTGGGCGGCCAGCTGCATCTCTCTCGACACCTCGCTGTTGGGCGGCAGATCGCGGGAAACGATCCGTTCACGCAGCTCTTTGTACAGCCCTTCCCACAGGGGCGTGTTGCTGTTGCTCACCATGGCCTCCCTGCTCAGAAATTTTTTGTAGGAACAGTCGGTGCAGAGGCTTGAACACCCCGGCTTCTGT
>NZ_BAAAHH010000123.1:0-635 GCF_039525175.1 Actinocorallia libanotica | reverse complement strand
TGAGCCTCTTTCATCCTCGGCGAAGGGCTTTGATCACGGCATGATCGCGAGTTGAGGATTCGCCCCCGGACACAGAGAAGCCCCTGGTAGACGGGTTGATCACCACAATCGGCCTGTCCCACCAGGAGCTTCTGGATGTTGTTGTACCGCGCCGCGGTCGATTTGTCGCGCCCAACGCTGAACTACGTGGCCGCCATCGTCCGCCGCCACCGCCGGGCGATCCGGTCGCGGTGGCGGCGCTTGAACCCGGCCCAACAGGCACTGCTGGTGCTGGTCCATCTACGCAAAGGAGAGACGTTCGCCCAGCTCGCAGCCGGTTTCGGAGTCTCGGAGGCGACCGCGTGGCGCTATGTCGACGAGGTCGTGGCACTGCTGTCGGCCCGCTCGCCCAAGCTCACTGCGGCGCTGCGCAAGGCCACGAAGGAAGGGCTGACGCATCTGATCCTGGACGGCACCTTGATCCGCACCGACCGCGTGGCGGCCGACCGCCCGTACTTCTCGGTCAAACACCAGTGCCATGGGATGAACGTGCAGGTCATAGCCGCACCTGACGGCAGCATCCTGTGGACGTCCGGGGCGATGCCGGGCAAGACACACGACCTGACCGCCGCCCGCATCTGGGGCATCCTGCGCGA
>NZ_BAAAHH010000122.1:0-647 GCF_039525175.1 Actinocorallia libanotica | reverse complement strand
CCGGGCAGGTCACCGCCCCATCCCGCCGAAAGGACCGCTATGCAACTCGTCCTCTACACCTGGACTCCCGAGTCCATCGCCGCCGAGCCCGGCCTGACCGAGGTGTTCGGCACGCTCATGGCCGCCCACGACCTCAACCCCACCGACGTCCAGATGGTCGAACTCCTGGCCGTCCAGGACGAAGGAACCCAGCAGTGGACGCTCTTCCTGCGCGCCCACCTGCCCCCGGACCCGGACGTGACCGAGAACGGCTTCCCCGTCGCCCAGTACGTGGACCTCTTCGTCAGCACAGGCGGCGCGTAGAACGGCCTACTCGGCAGCGACGATCCGCCGCACCTCTGCCACCAGAGCCTTCCGCTTCTTCGCCGACCACAGCTCCTCACCACGGCGACCCGCGCACGACACCACGATCGGCCCGACCGCCACCGAAGGCCCGCCGATCCCCTTGGCGTAGGCCTTCGCCTTCCCCGGCCCGGGGAACTGCACGATGGTCACCGGATCCGTCGTCACCATCTGCACGCACCCCGAGCGCTCGCAGAACCCCGTGTTCTCCCGGGGGTTGGGCAGCTTGAACCGCTCGCCCAAGGCGTCCACCACGGCCTGGGCAGAAAGGCCCTCGGCCTCCTGGACCACAGCGCTGGACCCAG
>NZ_BAAAHH010000121.1:0-654 GCF_039525175.1 Actinocorallia libanotica | reverse complement strand
CCGCCCCGCCCGAACTCGACCAGGCCTCGCCCGCCGGGGACGGCACCCGCCGCGCCAGCGCCCCCGTCCTGGCCGCCTGGCTGGCCGAACGCCACCACCACCTGCTGCGCCGACCCGACGCCGCGGCCGCCGTCACCCAGGTCTACAACGCCCGCCGCACCGCCGAGCACATCGTGGACCGCGCACCCACCCGCTGGTACGCCGGACCGTGCGACTGCGGCACACCCATGTACGTCCAGCCCGGCGCCGCCGCCGTCACCTGCCCGCACTGCGAGACCGCCCACGACGTGCGCGAGCGCCGCGAATGGCTGCTGGCCTCCATCGCCGACCGCCTGACCACCGCCACCCAGGCCGCCCACGTCATCACCCTGCTGGCCGTCCCGATCACCCCCGAGCGGATCTGGAAATGGGCCGAGCGCGACCTGCTCATCCCGCACGGCCACGACGTGAAGGGGCGACCCCTGTACCTCATCCGCGACGTCATGGACCTGCACATCACGATGCTGACCCGCCAGGCCGAGCGCACCGCCAAAAGAACGGCAAAGGTGAAGGTATGAGTCCAGGTTGCGGCCTGATCAACGGCATGTCAGGCTGATCCCGCACAGACGACCTGTGCCCGAAAACCCCTCAAAGGCCCGCTGAGCCCCGCTCGCG
>NZ_BAAAHH010000120.1:0-659 GCF_039525175.1 Actinocorallia libanotica | reverse complement strand
ATGGGGGCAGCCCGTTGTGGCGGGGTTTTCCACGCATCCGGATTGGGATCACCTGCTCTGGCACGCCCGGCTCGGTGAGGTGCCCCGTTACGGCACGGCGCGCTGCGCGGCCGCCGTCCGGGATCAGCTGTCGGATGCGGATGCGAAGGCCCGCATCGCCGACCACCTGGACGAGACGGAGATCGCCGGGCGGGTGCCGCTGGACCTCCTGGGCCTCATCACCGGCCTGCCCGCCGAAACCGCGCGGATTTCCTGGGACGGCCCCGAGGTCCGGATCATCGAGCACCAAGCGCACGCCCCGGGCCACGCGGCGCTGCTGATCGCAGACCGCGGGGTTCTCCTCGCCGGCGACATGCTCTCCGATGTCCTGGTTCCGATGCTCGACCTGGAAGGCGCCGCGGACCCGATCGAGGACTACCTCACCGCGCTGCGGCTGCTCGAGGGTGTGGCGGGCGGCGTTGACGCCGTCGTCCCGGGCCACGGTTCCGTCGGCGGATCCGACCAGGTGCAGGCACGGATCGATCAGGATCGGGCGTATGTACTCGCGTTGCGAAACGGCCGAGCGCCCGCAGACCCGCGGGTCGGCCCCTCGGCCAAGCCCGGCTGGGAATGGGTGAGCGACGTGCACGAAGGGCAACTCCAACGCCTCGCCCGAAGAA
>NZ_BAAAHH010000119.1:0-679 GCF_039525175.1 Actinocorallia libanotica | reverse complement strand
CCTTCATCGCCGTCGCCCTGCTCATGGTCGGGCTCGTCATCGGCGCCTGGCCCAAGGAGGTCCTGGCCCAGCGCGACGCCGCCCGCACCGACCGCGAGCGCCTGCAGCAGCACCTGCGCGAGAAGACCGCCGAGAACCTGCAGCTGCTGCAGCGCGCCCAACGCATGGAGAAGGCCTACGCCGCCCTGCACACCTGGGCGTACGGCGCCCCGCCCCAGGACGGCGTGATTCCCGGCCAGGGAGACACCGCCGCGTGAGCGATGTGTGCCCGGTCCCCTCCTGCGGCCGGCCCCGCCCCCGCGACGCCCACGTCTGCCGCGGCTGCGGCGCCGACCTGGGCGCCGACCTGGCGGCGCTGGCCGACCTCGCCCGCGAGCTGGAGACCACCCTGGCCCGCCAGGGCCGCACCGGACAAGGCCACCGCGCCGCCCCCCAAGGCCTCCCGGTCGACCTGCGCGCCAGCACCGCCCTGGCCGACCTGCACACCCTCCTGGACGGCTGGGCCCGCGCCCTGCGCCACGGCCTGGTCCCCGTCCCCGGACCCGTCTGCGCACGCTGCCGGCATCACTCCTGCGCCCGCATCACCGCGCGCAACGCCGCGGCCGCCCCGCCCGAACTCGACCAGGCCTCGCCCGCCGGGGACGGCACCCGCCGCGCCAGCGCCCCCGTCCTGGCCGCC
>NZ_BAAAHH010000118.1:0-688 GCF_039525175.1 Actinocorallia libanotica | reverse complement strand
TGGGCGAGGTTGCTGCGCAGCCGGGTGTCCGCGACGGCCTCGCGGGCGGCTTCGGGGAAGGAGGGCATGCCGACATAGGTCGGCATCCGGGTACGGCTCATGAGGTGCTCGCAAGGATCTCGGCCAGGTGCGCCACCCGTACGCCCGAGCGCTGGCGGGAGAGGGTGCCGCCGATGTGCATCAGGCAGGAGTTGTCGGCGGCGCACAGCACCTCGGCCCTGGTGGCCTTGACCGCGGCGACCTTGTCGGCGCACATGGCGGCCGAGACGTCGGAGTTCTTCAATGCGAAGGTTCCGCCGAACCCGCAGCATTCCTTGGCGTCGGGCAGGTCCACGAGGTCGATGCCGCGTACCTCGCGCAGAAGCTGGAGCGGCCTGTCTCCGATCTTCAGCATGCGAACCGAATGGCACGTCGGGTGGTAGGTGACGCGGTGCGGGAAGGAGGCGCCGACGTCGGTGACGCCCAGGACGTCCACCAGCAGTTCCGACAGCTCGTACACGCGCGGTGCCAGTTCCTCGGCCTCGCGGGCGAGCTTCGGCCGTCCTTGCCGTGCGGCGAGTTTGGCGTGCCAGTCGCGGACCATCGCCGCGCACGACCCGGACGGCACCACCACGGCCTCGTGGTCGGAGAAGGTGCGGGTGAACGACTCCACCATCGGCAGTGCCTGTTCGGGGTAGCCGGTGTTGAG
>NZ_BAAAHH010000117.1:0-723 GCF_039525175.1 Actinocorallia libanotica | reverse complement strand
CCATCGCGCTCGCGTGCGCGTCACCTAGGCGAGCGGCCGTGCCGGCCGAAGCGGGGGGGATTGACGGGGAAGGTGAGACAGGAGGGTGCCCGGGAGGGTCCCCAGGAAGGTTGGTGGTCTTGAAGACACCCCCCCCGTGTCTTGAAGACACCCCCCCCGTGTCTTGAAGACACCCCCCCCCGTGTCTTGAAGACACCCCCTCTTCTCCGGAAGCGGGGTCAGCGTCGGGGTCCTGGGGGCTCTCGGTCGGCTCCTCGGCCAGCTCCTCGGCCGACGCTTCGGTCGACTCCTCGGCGGCCTGGGCCTTCTTCTTGCGACCGCGCTGGGGGCTGGGCTTGCCCTTGTCCGCGCGTGTCGGTTTCGCCGGGGCCGCGGCCAGGTCGGGACGGGACTCTGCGGTGATCGGCGGCAGTCCCTTGTCCTCGCGCTCGCGCTGGATCTGCTCGCGCTGGGCGTCGGACCACCACGAGTAGGGGATGCACACCTCCCACCGGGTAGGGCGCTGGTAGGGGGGGATCTTCAGGTACCGGGCGGGGGGCGGGGTGGTGTCCTTGCGGATCAGACCACGCTTCTCCATGTCGCGCAGTCGGCGGGTGAACGTGCTCTTGCTGACGTCCACCAGGATCTCCAGGTGGGAGCGGAGCGAACGGTACGAGTTGCACCCGTCGGCGTCGGCCGCGTCGGCCAGCGCGATCAGGATCGTCCGCTCGATGACGTCGGCGG
>NZ_BAAAHH010000116.1:0-751 GCF_039525175.1 Actinocorallia libanotica | reverse complement strand
TCCCCCAGATGTCCATCGGCTCACCCCAACCCGGGCAGCACGTAGGGGCGCAGCAGCGCGGCGACGTCGGGGTCGACGCGCGAGACCCGCACGATTCCCCACTCCGCGCTACCGGTGATCCCGTCGGGGGAGTCCTTGCGCTTGAACAGGCGCGAGGCCTGGCGCAGGGTCGCGACCCGAACGGGTGCGGGGACGGCCGGCCACCCCCACCGGGCCGTCACCCGCACCCGCTGCCCGCCGCCGCACGGCCACGCCCCGCGCAGCAGCGAGGTAATCGGCTGCTCGTCGTCCAGTGCGTTGAGCGGCTCGGTCTCCACACTGTCGGTCACATCCGTCCAGGAGGAGCCGGTGCCGATCTCCACCACCAGGCCATCGAGGGAACCGATGTCGTTGATGAGCAGGTGCGTGCCGTCGCCGTCGCTCACCACGTTGCGCAGCGGCGAGAAGCGCCGGGCCGCGGCGATGCCGTCCAGCCAGAAGCGGCGCCCGCACGCCCGGTCGACGTACCGGCTCGCGGCCTCCAGCGCCTCGGTCAGCAGCTCATCGCGGTCGATGTCGGTGATGGAGTACTCGGCCTTGAGGTCGCCGATGTCGGCGTACACCGCTTCGGGGGGCATCACAGCGCCCCCCACTGCACGCGGGTGACGGCTTCTTCGAGTTCGACGCGCGGGGTGTAGATCTCCCGTAGCCGCACCGAGGACCCCACCCGGTAGGCCACGCCCGTGGGCGCCTCGGCCAGAAAGGAGAAGGT
>NZ_BAAAHH010000115.1:0-786 GCF_039525175.1 Actinocorallia libanotica | reverse complement strand
TCCTCTCCTGGGTCAAGGCGCTACCGGGGCGGATCGGCCGGTTCTTCTCCGGCGCCGGGAAGCTCCTGTGGAACAAGGGCAAGGACATCGTGTCCGGCCTGTGGAACGGCATCAAATCCATGGCCTCCTGGATCAAGGACAAGCTGATCGGCTTCGCCAAGGCCGTCATCCCCGGCCCCATCGCCAAGGCCCTGGGGATCGACTCGCCCTCCAAGGTGACCGCGGCACTGGGTCGCTGGGCCGCCATCGGCCTGGCCCAGGGCGTCATGTCGGGCACCGACCGGGTCATCGAGGTGTCCAAGGCCCAGGCGCGCTGGGTGGCGCGCAGCATGGTGGACGGGCTGACCGGCTCCAAGTCCCAGATCACCACCGCCGGCCGCAAGCTCCTGGACATGGTCCAAGACGGCATGAAGAAGGGGCGGCGCAAGAACGCGCTGATCGACCGCATCAAGGGCGACACCGCGATGCTGAAGATCCTGGCCGGGCAGCAGACGTATTTCGCCAAGCAGCTGGAGAAGGCCACCGACAAGCTGAAGAACCTGCGCTCGGCCCGTGCCGACCTGATCAAGTCCATCAAGGACGGGATCGTCTCGGCCGCCGACCTGACCTCCGGTGTCAAGGACGGCGAGAACCCCACCGTCAGCGGGATCCTGGGCAAGCTCACGGCCGATGCCCAAGCCGCGCGCAAGTTCGCCGACGACCTGGAACGGCTGCGCAAGAAGGGCCTGGACAAGGACCTCCTGTCCTCCCTGGCGCAAAAGGGCGTGGAAGGCGCCGGCGCGACGG
>NZ_BAAAHH010000114.1:0-854 GCF_039525175.1 Actinocorallia libanotica | reverse complement strand
CACCGACCAGTGGCGCGGCGTCACCAGCGCCGGCGTCAACTGGAGCTACGACGCTGAGGCCTCCGCCGTCAGCGACGACTCCCCGACGCTGGCCCAGCCCGTCGTCGACGCGCACGAGGCCCGCGGCTTCATTCCCTTCTCCCTTCGGGTCGGCCAGGACTACCCCGGTTTCGCCGAGGAGATGGCGCGCCTCCTGGTGGAGGGCTACGACGAGCTGCAGGCCAACAAGCACGCCGTGGGTTCCGGTGCCGGCGAGCCGTTCGGGATCCTGACCGCGCTGGACGCCAACACCAACGTGGAGGTCGTCGTCACCACCGACGGCGCCTTCGGCGGCGCCGACGTCAACAAGGTCTGGGGGGCGCTCCCGGACCGCTACAAGGCCAACTCCCGCTGGGTGATGTCCACCGAGGTCGGGGACGAGATCTCCGCCTTCGGCAACGGCAACAACATCTCCTGGTACACCGTCGACCTGACCGGCACCCTGGAGAAGATCAAGAACCGGCCGGTGGAGTACTCCAGCTACTTCCCCGCCTACACCGCCACCACCGGCGCCGAGAACCGGCTGGTCGTCGGCGACTTCCGCAATTACCTGATCGTCCAGCGCGTCGGCATGACGGTGGAACTGATCCCGCACCTGTTCGACCAGGCCACCGGGCGCCCCACCGGCCAGCGCGGATGGTTCGCCTACGCCCGCGACGGCGCGGACTCCATCAACGACCAGGCCTTCCGCCTCCTGCAGAACCAGTAGCCGGGGCTCGCAGCACCGTGGCGGCCGGCGGGTGGTCGGCCGCCACGGGACCACCCATCCCTTTGCGAATCGAGGTTCCTCGTGGCCATGTCCATCGCCTACGCCA
>NZ_BAAAHH010000113.1:0-863 GCF_039525175.1 Actinocorallia libanotica | reverse complement strand
CCCATTAAAGCGGTACGCGAGCTGGGTTCAGAACGTCGTGAGACAGTTCGGTCCCTATCTGCCGCGGGCGTAGGATACGTGAGAGGGGTCGTCCTTAGTACGAGAGGACCGGGATGAACCGACCGCTGGTGTCCCAGTTGTGGTGCCAACCGCATCGCTGGGTAGCTATGTCGGGAAGGGATAAGCGCTGAAAGCATCTAAGCGCCAAGCTTCTCCCGAGATTAATTTTCCCTGAAGGATCGTGGAAGACCACCACGTTGATAGGTTGGGGGTGTAAGTGCAGCAATGTATTTAGCTCACCAATACTAATCATCCGTTCGGCTTGATTCCTTAAGCTTTAAATTTGCTTAACAAATCAAGAGTATTCAAAACACGCAAAAAGCTGTGATCAACGCATTACAGGCAGTTAAAGACTTTATGTCTTCTCTATACAGTTGTCAGAGAGCGCTTCCTATGAAGCAGCTCTTTTAAATAACCAAGTAGACAATCTACACACAACCAAAGCTAATAAGCTAAGGCCGGTAGAGGTCGTGCTACACTTAAGAAATTTGCCGCAGGCAAGTGACTCAGTCTGAAAACTGAACACAGCAAGCTGACAAACTTAAGGGAGCAGCCCGACCTCTGGTGACCATAGCAAAGTGGAACCACCCGGTCCCGTTCCGAACCCGGAAGTGAAACACTTTAGCGCCGATGGTAGTTGGGCGATAGGCCCTGTGAGAGTAGGTCGTCGCCAGGTTATATGCCCGCTTCTAGCTAACGCTGGAAGCGGGCTTTTTTTGTGTCGGGAATGAGTGGGAGTGAGACCGAAGTTGATTTTGGTTGGTGTGAATTTAGACCAAGTCGTAGGGCTTGCTGTGGGTGAG
>NZ_BAAAHH010000112.1:0-927 GCF_039525175.1 Actinocorallia libanotica | reverse complement strand
TGAGCCTTTTCCAGCAGCCTTCCGAGGCTGTTGATCACAGCATGGTCACGGACGGAGCGGTCGGCCCTGGACGTGAAGAAGCCCCTGGTAGGACGGGTGGTCTCTGATCTCCACACGCCCCCGACCAGAGGCTTCGCATGCTGTTCTATCGCTCTTCGCTGCCGTTGTCGCGCTCGACCCTGGATTACGTGACCCGTCTGATCCGCCGGCACCGCACGAAGCTGCGGAGCAAGGGCCGGGCCCTGCCGCCGGGGAAGCAGGCGCTCATGACGGTCGCGTATCTGAAGAACGGTGAGACGTTCGCGCAGCTCGCAGCAGGTTTCGGAGTCGGGACCACGACCGCGTGGCGCTACATCAACGAGACCGTCACGCTGCTGTCGGCCCGCTCACCCGGACTCGAGCGCGCGCTGGCGAAAGCCAAGAAGGACCAACTGCGCCACCTGGTCCTGGACGGCACCCTCATCGCCATCGATCGCCTGGCCGCCGACCGGCCGTTCTACTCCGGTAAGCACAAGAAGCACGGCGTGAACCTGCAGGTCATCGCCGGACCCGACGGCCAGGTCGTGTGGGTGTCCGGAGCAGTCCCGGGCTCGATCCACGACCTGACGGCCGCCCGGAACTGGGGCATCATCCGCGCCCTGGCGGCCTGCGGGCTGATCGTCCTGGCCGACAAGGGCTACACCGGAGCAGGCCCGCACATCCTGACGCCCTACAAGGGCAAGGACAAGCCGGAGACACAGAAGCGAGCGAACCGCTCCCACGCCAAGCTCCGCGGCCCCGGCGAACGCGCGAACGCGCAGCTCAAGTCATGGAAGATCCTGGCCAGGCTCCGCTGCTGCCCCCACCGCGCCGGCCACCTCGCCAAAGCCATCCACGTTCTTCACAACCGCGAGGCCGCCATCGCCGCGTGATGGAAAAGACTCACTG
>NZ_BAAAHH010000111.1:0-938 GCF_039525175.1 Actinocorallia libanotica | reverse complement strand
CCTCCTGCCGCCGGATGCGGTGTCGGGGTGGCTGGAGGGCGGCCGCGTCCGCTGGGCCGTCAGCGGGCGGACCGTCCCCGAGGCCGAGCTGGGCGACGTGCTGCACCGGCGCGTCAACCCGATGGCCGGCCACGTCCTGGGCCTGTCCCCGGTGCAGAACCTGGCCCGCTCCGTCGGCGTCAACATCGCCTCCTCCCGGTACGGGCTGCAGTGGTTCAGCGACGGCGCCCACCCCTCGGGGCTGCTGGTCAACACCGAAGTCGAGCTGGAGCAAAAGCAGGTCGACACCGCCAAGCAGCGGTTCCTGGCCGCGCTGCGCGGCAACCGCGAGCCGCTGGTGCTGGGCAAGGGCTGGGACTACAAGCAGCTGCAGATCACCCCCGAGGAATCCCAGTTCCTCCAGACCCAGGGGTTCTCGGCCGCAGAGTGCGCGCGGATCTTCGGACCCGGCCTCGCGGAGATCCTCGGCTATGAGTCCGGCGGATCCATGACGTACTCCAACGTCGTCGACCGCGGCCTGCACCTGCTGACGTACGCGCTCAACAAATGGCTGCGCCGCCTGGAACGCCTGCTGTCGGACTTCCTGCCCAAGCCGCAGTACGTGCGCATCAACCGCAACGCGCTGCTGGAGACCAGCGCCCTGCAGCGCTACCAGGCCCACCAGTCCGCGCTGCAAAACCAGTGGCGCACCGTCAACGAGGTCCGCGACCTCGAAGACCTCCCGCCGGTTCCGTGGGGCGATGAGCCCCTGACCAAGACCGCCCCCGCCCCCGCTCCGGAACCTGAGCCGGACGAAGGCGACGACGACCCGGACCCCGATGACCCCGCCGACGACGGCGACCCCGAGGAGTGAAAGCCCATGCCCGCAGTACGCGGCCTGTACCTGATCCGTGGCGGATCCGCCGTGCCCGTCCTCGCCCCGCGCCCGGAGCCGGCGG
>NZ_BAAAHH010000110.1:0-954 GCF_039525175.1 Actinocorallia libanotica | reverse complement strand
CCGCCCTGCCCCTGACCGGCACGAAAACACGCCCCCTGGGCGTCGCGGCCGAGACGGGCACCGCGCTCCCGCTCACCGCCGCCAAGCGCGGACTCCTGGACACCGCGACCGAGACGGACATGGCCCTGCCGCTGACCGGGGGACGCGCCCGCGTCCTGGGCGTCGCGGTCGAGACGGACACGGCCCTGCCCCTGGCCGCGACGAAGACCCAGCAGCTGGGGACCGCGACCGAGACCGACACCGCCCTACCGCTGGCCGTCACCCGGGGCCGCGTCCTGGGCGTCGCGGCCGAGACGGGGACCGCGCTCCCGCTCACCGCCGCCAAGCGCGGACTCCTGCGCACCGCGACCGAGACGGACACGGCGCTGCCCCTGACCGGCGCCCGTACCCGCGTCCTGGGCACCGCCACCGAAACCAGCACCGCCTTGCCCCTGACGGCAGTGAAGACCCGGCTGCTGGGCATCGCGGCCGAGACCGACACCGCCCGCCGGCTGAGGGGATACCACCGGAACATCACCCTGGTCATCGGGATGCCCCGCACCGGCTGGCACGCCGCCGGACCGCTCCGCACCAGCTGGCACGCCGCCGAACCAGAGCACGCCTGGTCCGCCGGGACCCCCACCGTCTGAAAGCGAGGACCACGTGCTGAAGATCTCGATCTCATCGGTGGAGTACCTGGACATCCCCGTCACCGCCGACAGCGAAGTGGAGCTGGAGTCGCTACCGGTGGAGATCGCCATCACCGACGCCAACAGCCACCCCGGTGCAGCCGACTGGCAAACAGCGTCCTGGCAGAACGGCCACGCCCGCATCCTCATCGGCCCCGGCACCGCCCTGGAGCTGACCCAGCGCCGCCAGCGCTATCTCGCCTGGGTGCGCGTCACCGACACCCCCGAACGGCCCGTGCTGAAGGCCGACGGGGAGATCGTCACCTACTGAACTCCTGCCCGGCCC
>NZ_BAAAHH010000109.1:0-957 GCF_039525175.1 Actinocorallia libanotica | reverse complement strand
CTTGGTGTTCGTCATGGTTCTAGTGTACGGGCTCCCCGTACAGGTGTCAACTCTACCCGTACACTTTTCTCGGGAGAATTTTCTGTACGGGTTGGGTTGACAGACGTACGGGCTACCCGTACAGTGGTGGGCATGACGACGAACACGGACATCAAGCAGATCACCGACCAGCTCCTGGCCCTGGTCGCCGGCCAGGACAGCGCCATCGAGCGGGCCCGCACCGCCACCGAGGTCCTGGAGGCGCTCGGCACCAAGGGCGAGCTGCAGGCCGCGCTGACGGCCGCCCGCCAGGACGCGGTCCTGGAGATGCGCGACAAGGACAACGCCAGCCACGGCGACGTCGCCAAGGCCCTGGGCATCTCCCGCTCCCGCGCCCAGCAGATCGCCGAGGGCCGCTCCAAGGGCACCACCAAGCCGCGCACCCGCTCGGTCACCACCACCAGCTACGGCTCCTTCTACAACCACGCCAAGGCCCTCAACCCCGAGTCCTACGTCGCCGATGCGCTGACCGAGTACGGCGACGACTACGACGTCGACGGCCTGGTGGCCGCCTTCCGCGAGGCCATCGACGCCCAGCTGCCCGACGGCGTGGTCCTGGCCGGCGATGAGTTCCTCGGCCCCGCCTACGCCGCCGACCGCGACTGGGACCCCGCCCTCAACGACGAAGACGGCCACCTGGACATCGCCACCCTGGTCGAGAAGGTCGACTTCTGGGCGCTGGCCGCCAAGTTCGACAAGACCGGCGCCTGACCCCGCGCACGCCGCGGCTCCCGCTCCTGCAGGAGTCGGGGGCCGCTCGCATGTCGGGAGTGATCTTGTTCGGGGCCCGTGCGAACGATCTTGTTCGGACACCCGGTGATGATCTTGGTACGTCATCCGGTACGTGAACCCGGTGACGTACCACCGCGAACGATCTTGTTCGGCGTGTCGGTTTGCGATCTTGTTCCGGGATCCCGG
>NZ_BAAAHH010000108.1:0-980 GCF_039525175.1 Actinocorallia libanotica | reverse complement strand
TGAAGCGCCCCGAAGGTTCCGGACAGTGGTCCCACTACAATGGGATTGTCCGGAAGGTGTTTAATTTTGGCTCGATCGAAGAAGAACTATTCTCCTGAGTTCCGGGAAGAAGCCGTGAAGTTGGTGATCGAGACCTCGCGCCCGATCGCACAGGTGGCCAGGGAACTCGGAATCAATGCGGGAACTCTCACCAATTGGGTGGGCGCCTACCGGCGTGAGCATGCCGGGGACGACCCGCCGCTCTCGACCAGCGAGCGTGTGCGGCTCCGCGAAACGGAGCGTGAGCTTCGGGAGCTGAAGCAGAAAGTCGCCTTCCTGGAAAAAGTTGCCGCGTACTTCGCCGCGGATCCTCGGTGAACGACAAGTTCGAGTTCATCGACGCTGAGTACGCAACGACATCCATCGCGAACAATGAAGACGCCTTTCCGATCACCAAGATGTGCGCCTGGCTCGAAGTCTCCCGTTCTGGATTCTACGAATGGCGAGGACGGCCGGAATCGGCGACCGCACGCAGGCGCGAGGAGATCAAGGCCTGGGTGCTGTTCTTCTTCAAGGAATCCGATGAGACCTACGGGTACCGGCGCATCCACGCGGACCTCGTCGACGAAGGCGTGGAGGCCGGCCCGGAGCTCGTCCGGTCCTGCATGCGGGAGCTGGGCCTGGAGCCGTGCCAGCCGCGGCCCTGGCGGTTCGGCCTGACCGAAGGCGACGGCCTGGAACACGCGATCCCCGACCTGGTCCAGCGGGACTTCACCGCCGAAGCACCCGGACTGAAAATGGTCGGCGATATCACTTACATCGAAACGTGGGAGGGCTGGGTCTATCTGGCGACTGTCATCGACTGCCACACCAAGGCCGTCATCGGCTGGGCGATGGATGACAACTACAAGACACCGCTCATCGAGAAGGCCATCGCCATGGCCGCCCGCAACCACGACCTTGCAGACCAGGCGATCTTTCACTCCGATCGCGGCAGCAAT
>NZ_BAAAHH010000107.1:0-986 GCF_039525175.1 Actinocorallia libanotica | reverse complement strand
CCCACCCCGGCCGAGGCCGACCAGCTCGACATCCCGACGGGCACGCCGGTCGGCGAGCACCACCGGACGGGCTACGGCGAGGACGGGCAGCCGATCCGCCACATGGTCACCGTTTTCGGCGGCGACAAGCACTTTCTCGTCTACGAACTGGAGCTATGAGAGTGATCCGTAAGGGGACCTTGGACGACGCCGATGCGGTCGTCGCGCTGCGCGTGGAAGCCGAGACGTGGCTGCACGCCGCGGGTATCCAGCAGTGGGTCGACCGGGCCCGCGGCATCCGCAACATCCGCGACGGCCTGGCCGCCGGGAACACGTACGTGGTCGAAGAGCGGGGAGCGATCGTCGCATCCCTGACGCTGGCCGGCGCCGACCCAGACTTCTGGACCGCCGACGACGACCCCGACACCGCCCTGTACCTGTACAAGTTCATGATCGGCGCAGCCCACCGAGGCACCGGGTTGGGCGATCAGCTGCTGGACTGGGCGTGCGAGCAAGCTCGGGCCCGGGGCAAGCGTTGGTTGCGCTTGGACTGCTGGCGCGAGAACACGGCCTTGCAGCGCTACTACCTGCGTCGCGGGTTCAGCCATGTCCGCACGGTGGTTGTGCCGGGACGGGGGTCCGGCGCACTCTTCCAGCGGCCGGCTGCGGGCATCACGGTGCCAGAAGTTGTCCACAGCGCCGTGTGTCGATCGTAAGGATCACGTGGCAGACTGCCAGATCAGGCTGCACTGGGGCCTAGCTCTTCTTCAAAAATGAAGAGGGGCAGGGAGCTCGCAGCTCCATGCCCCTCTGATGTCTTCCACTCATCTCACTGACAGAAAGACGTATTACATGAGCGTACCCAAGTACGCCGACGTTTCGCGTACCCGCCCCTCGTTTGGGCGTCCGACGTCGGTCATGACCGTTCTCCGTGCCGCCGCCGCCATCGGGGGTGAGCGGTGAGCAGCAGCGCTTACCCGATCATCTGGGCGATCAAGCACGCTCCG
>NZ_BAAAHH010000106.1:0-1004 GCF_039525175.1 Actinocorallia libanotica | reverse complement strand
CACGCGACGTCGATGTTTGCCACTGGGAATCATTCGGTAAAGGCTGGCTCACAGATGTGACTAAGCAGCTCAAGCTCGAAAACGTCAACGAAATCACTGCTGACTACGGCGTCCTACCAGACCTCACTCAGGTCAACCCAGCCAACGATGTCGTTTTCACATGGAATGGAACCACCTCTGGCGTACGCGTTCCAAATGCAGATTGGATCAGTGACGAGCGCGAAGGCCTCACCATTTGCGACGCCACTTCAGCAGCATTTGCAATGGATCTTCCATGGGAGAAGCTCGATGTCACCACCTACTCATGGCAAAAAGTTCTCGGTGGTGAAGGTGCACACGGAATGGTCGTTCTCAGCCCTCGTGCAGTCGAGCGCCTACAGACCTACAAGCCAGAACGCCCACTACCGAAAATTTTCCGTCTCACCAAAGGTGACGAAATCATCGAAGGCATCTTCAAAGGCGCCACGATCAATACACCATCCATGCTCGCAGTAGCGGATTACATCGATGCCCTCAACTGGGTCGAATCTATCGGCGGACTCAAAACAATGATTGACCGCGCATCTGCCAACGCAGCCGTGATCGAGAAATTCGTCGCTGAACGCGACTGGGTCAATAACCTAGCTATCGATCCAGCTACAGCTTCCACCACTTCCGTCTGCCTCACTCTCGACCTTGCAGCCGACCAAGTAAAATCTATGGTTAAACTTCTCGAAGCTGAAGACGCTGCCTACGACATTGGCGCCTACCGCGATGCCCCAGCAGGCCTCAGAATCTGGTGTGGTGGCACTGTTGATAGCACAGACCTCGAAGCCTTAATCCCATGGCTCGACTGGGCCTACGCAGAAGTCAAAGGCTAGCCCCCCTCATCAAACTCGCCGGTAATGGTTGTCTCGCGCAAGCGCTACGCCCCTTACCACTTTGAATTGCGCGTTAAAATCTACGTGTACTCAAACATTTTCAAACTCTGACCAGAGGCCAGAGTTTGAAAATGTTTGAGTACA
>NZ_BAAAHH010000105.1:0-1098 GCF_039525175.1 Actinocorallia libanotica | reverse complement strand
CGGCCCCGCTGGGGACCGGCCTTCGTCATGTCCGGGCTCACTCGGGCAGGCGCACCTCCTGGACCCCCCGCGCCGCGGCCGCGGACTCCTCCCGCTGCTCCTGGCCGTCGACGACCCGGGCCGAGGCGCTCAGCTCCCAGGCGTGCATCCCGGCCTCGCGCGGCGGCGGGGAGCCGTTCAGCAGGCCGCGCAGGATCCGCGCCGTCTCGGCCCGCGCGGCGGCCTGGCCGTCCCCGTGCTGGCCGCGCACCACCGGAGCCGAGACGCGCTCCAGCTGGCTGACGTACAGCAGGATCCGGTCGCGCAGCAGCACCAGCTCTGCGGCCGCCCCGCCCACGGTGCGCGTGCAGCCAGGCCCGCACTCCTCGTCCAGGCGCAGCGCCATGCCGCGGTCGACCAGCTCGGCGAGCCGGTCGGCGGCCTCGGAGTCGTAGTGGCCCTCCAGTCGGCAACCGCCGGAGAGCACGACCCAGCAGGGCTCGGTCAGCATGTTTCCTCGTCTCGGTGGTCGGGGCAGAGGATGAACCAGGCCGCCGCAAGGTTGAACGCGGCGAGTGTCGCGTAGGCGTTTGCCTCCGCCCACATGCGGTCGAGAAGGAACACCCAGGTCAGATAGTTCACGAAGACGCCGAGCGCGAGGTAAAGCCATCCGATAGATCGAGGAGGGTTACGGCGTCGCCTGTGGGTGGGCTTCATGATTGGGGATCCTGGGCTGTCGTCAGACGGCGTCGCGTACGTGGGAGGCGCAGTCGCGGAGCGCGGCGACGACCTCCTCGGCGGTGCGCTCGCTGGTGTCGTTCCAGTACTCGATGTCGGGCCGCATGGTGCGGTCGGCCGGCCAGCCCTCCCGCGCGGCGAGGTAGTCGGCGAAGACCTTCTCAGCGGTGGCGACGACCTCCCAGTCGGCGATCGCGTCGGCTTCCACGTACGCGCCGTCACCGAAGGTGGGGAGCTGGCCGACGGCGACGGAGATGCCGCCCCGGGCACAGACGGGGCAGGTGCGCGCGTCGATGCTGAGGTCGGGCAGGCCGTCGTCGCCGGTGGGCCTCTCGAAGAAGCTCCCCTGCGCCCAGCCCTGCTTCTCGATGACGTCGGCGG
>NZ_BAAAHH010000104.1:0-1144 GCF_039525175.1 Actinocorallia libanotica | reverse complement strand
GGGAGATGGGCGTGCGGATCGACCGGATGCTGGGTGAGGGCTGGTCGCGTGGCGCCATCATCGGCGCGGCGAACGACGTCGCTGCCGCCCGCACCATCGACGGCGACCACATCCCCGCACTGCGGGCCGTACGGGCCGCGCTGATGGGCAACGCCCCGGGCCGTCATTGCGACCACTGCGGCCGCGCCCGGATCGCCGATGGCGCGTACTGCACCGCCGGGTGCGACGCCTTCACCGTCGATCCTGGGGCCGTCCCCGAGGAGATCGACCCCGACCAACTCGCCCGCGTCCACGCCACGCTCGGAGCGTCCGCATGAGCTACCACCCCGACCCCACCGTCGCCGCGGCCCTGGAGCGCAACGCCCGCGCCCTCACCCGCGAGACCGTCGCCCCGCCGCCCGAGATGGCCGACAACCCCGCGGCCTACATCCAGTGGCTGCGCGAGCAGCGCCCCCAGCTGCAGCCGCGTCAGTCGGTGCCCAAGCAGTTCACCCGCCTGTACGAGCGCAACCGCTCCTGGGTCCCGGCCCGGCGCGTGCCCGTCCAGGAGGAGGAGGCCAACCCGATGGCGTGGACGCCCACTCCCGAGGAGACCGCACGTCTGGACGGCCACGGCGCCGCCCGCTACGGCGCTGGCCTGGCCGCCCAGAACGACGCCCGCAACGCCGCCCTGGCGGGCCTGGCCGCCCAGGCCCGCCCGCTGGACCGCCCGTCGGTCCGTCGCGTTGTGCCCGCCCAGCGCCCCGCACCGAAGACCGAGCAGCAGCTGGAGGCCGAGCGGGCCCGGCAGCTGGAGGCCCTGCAGAAGCTCATCGACCAACAGCAGAAAGAAGGCTCATGAAGCAGCAAGCCACTGATGACGAGCGCGCCCTGCTCGCCCTCATCAGCCGTTCTCCCGAGCCGGTGGCGATGTCCTCGCTCTTCCCCGAGCTGAACCCCGCCGGCGACATCCGCGAAGGGCACCCCGAACACGACGCGTGGGTGGAACGCCAGATCGCCTGGTACGGCGTGACGGTCAGCCTCCACGAGAAGGGCCTGGTGGAGGTCGTGCACCCCGCCGACGGATCACGCCCGGACCTGGTGGTGGTCAGCGACGCGGGGAACCGAACGCTGGCCGGGACCTGATCCCGAACAAGATCGAAAA
>NZ_BAAAHH010000103.1:0-1259 GCF_039525175.1 Actinocorallia libanotica | reverse complement strand
CCGCCGCCATCTGGCCCGAGGGCGTGGTGGCTCGGGCCATCACCCGCCACGGCACCCCGATCGACGTGACCGTCTCCGGTCGCGGGGGCAACCGGATGCACCACGCGGCGTGCGACGGCTGCGGCCGCAGCAAGGACACCCCCGCCAGCCACACCGGCGACATCCTGCCGGTGCTCCTGGCCTGGGTCGACGACCACGCCACCACCTGCGCGTTCCTGCCCCGCCCGACGCGGACGGAGGGCGCCCGGTGAACGCGACCTTCCTGGAGACCGTCATGCACGACGTGGCCGTCTGGACCCTGCCCGGCAACGACCCGCGCGTGGTCGGGATCGCCCGCGACCACGTGGCCGGGCACCTGGCCGGCCACCCCGCCCAGGACGGCGCCCGCCGGGTCGTCTCCGAGCTGGTCACCAACGCCCACATCCACTCGCGCTCGGGCCGCGAGGGCGGCTTGATCGGCGTCGGTGTCGCCATCCGCCGCAACGGCGACGTCTCGGTCATCGTCAGCGACGACGGCCCGGCCGAGCCGCACGAGGGTGAGCGCGTCGACTACGGCCGCGGCCTGTTCATCTGCGCCTACTTCGGCCACATCGTGATCGAGGAGGAGCCCGACGGGTGCCAGGTCTTCACCGTCACCATCGGCGCGCAGGAGGAGGACAAGTGAACCTCCGCCACCTCTACATCGAGCTGCGCATCCAGGGCCGCACCCCCGCCCAGGCCGCCGAGCAGCTCGGCCTGACCGCCGAGATGGCCGACCGCTACGAGCGCGGCGTGCGCCTGCCGCTGCTGCCGGCCGCGCAGCGGTCGGCGTTCGTGGCCGCCCTGGCCATCGTCGCCCTCCTGGCCGGCCTCCTGCTCCTGGTCCTGCTCGCGGTCTACGGCCGGGCCGCTGCGGTCCCGAATGCGGCCTGGCTGGTCTTCCTGGGCCCGGTCTGGCTGCTGGCCAACGTTCTTGCCCGTCTCGTCACCCTCATTGCTGGAGCCCGCCGATGACCACCATGATCCCCGCGTCCTCCCCCGAGCCGTCCGGCGAGGACATCGCCCGCGGCCTGGCCGCGCTGGAGCTGGCCGCCAACGACCACCCCGAGGTCGAGACGCAGACGGTGGAGCTGTTCGAGACGGCGGAGCCGACCGGGGAGACCAAGCGCGTGGCCGAGCTGCGCGCCGAGGTCGCCGAGGCCCACCGCCTGGCCGTCCTGCAGGACGACGACACCCCGCTGCTCCTGGAGAGCGACAAGGTCCGCAAGATGCGCCGCAAG
>NZ_BAAAHH010000102.1:0-1371 GCF_039525175.1 Actinocorallia libanotica | reverse complement strand
CCGCCGCTCATCGGCCACCACCACCGCCAGGGCGCCGGCCACCAGGTCGGAGATGTGGATCCAGTCGCGGACCTGCTGGCCGTCCCCCCAGATGACGAAGGGGTCATCGCGGCGGTGCGCACGGCCCACGAACGCCCCGAACGGCCATTCGGGGCCCTGGTCGGCGCCGTACCCGGAGAACGGGCGCACCACGTGGACGGCCAGGCCCTCGGCGGCCGCGGCCGCCGCCATCCGCTCGCCGGTCAGCTTCGTCCACCCGTAGGAATCAGCCGGAAACCCGATCTGGTCGCCGCCCGCCAGGTCCTCCTCCAGCGGCAGCCACGGCGCTCCCTGGCGCTGCAGGCCCGCCGGGTAGACGGCGCTGGAGGACAGATACAGCACCCGCCCCTGATGGGTGCGTACCGCCCAGTCGAACATCGCGGCGTCCAGCTGCAGGTTGTAGGCCATCATGCTCGGCGCGGCGTCGATGGCCGCGCGGTGCGGGGATCGGGCCGCGCAGTGCACCACCAGGTCGTAGCGGACCTGGTGGAAGCGGAAGACCTCCAGGGCGTCCAGGCCCCGCCACCCGTCCGCGGAGCTGACGTCCACGCCGTCGACATCCCAGCCGCGGCGCTCCAGCTCGGCGACCATGTGGCGGCCGACGAACCCGGCCGAGCCGGTCACCATCGCCTTCACAGCGCGCCCCAGGCCGACAGGTGCTGGCGGGCCAGGGCCTCGCGGACCTGTTCGACGTCGTACTGCAGCTGCCCGGCCTCGCGGTAGGCGCGGTAGGCCTCGCGGTCGCGGTGGTAGGCCTCCGGGGTGTTGACCCGCCGGTGCCCCTCGCTCCAGGGCACCTTGCCGGTGACGGGGTGCAGGTGCTCCACGATCACATCCGGCAGGTACGTCAGGCAGCCGGCCCCGCGCCCCAGGTCGGCCCAGTAGTTGTCGGCGTACAGGTGGACCAGGTCCGGCGGCACCATGTGGCCGAGCGTCTCGATCACGCTGGTGCTGATGGCGATCTGCGTGGGCAGGTCCGGGCCCTGCAGCAGGTCGGTCCCGAACACCATGCCGGGCTGGGTGTGGAGCGTCTGCAGGTATGCGGCGTCCCAGCCGGTGGTGCGGGGCCGGTGGTCATCGCCCATGAAGGCGATCGCATCGGGTTGGGGCCGCTGGTCCAGCGCCCAGGACGCGGCGTAGTTCAGCGCCCCGACCATGGTCGGGGTTTCGGGGTTGACCAGGACGTCCACCAGGTCGTCGTCGCGTTCGGCGGCCAGCGCGGTGTAGTCGCTCATCGAGGGGTCCCCGTGGTCGACGACCAGGAGCAGCTGCGTGGCGGCGCCGCACGTGGCGTCGAAGGCCTCGGCCAGCTCGCGGGCGGCCTGGGGGCGG
>NZ_BAAAHH010000101.1:0-1414 GCF_039525175.1 Actinocorallia libanotica | reverse complement strand
CCGCCAAGACGGTGTCACTGCCCACGGGCAAGGGGTCGCTGACCTGCACCGCGTGGCTGCCCGACCAGGTCACCAGCCCGCACTTCTTCATCGCCGAGTACACCCAGGACTACGACAAGACCTTCGGCGGCCTGGACGTGGTGGAGTTCACCGCCCGCATCCTCATCGCCCGCGGGGATGAGCGCTCGGCCCAGGAGGTGCTGGACCTGCTGCTGCGCCGCGGCGGCCCGTCCTCGCTGAAGTGCGCGCTGGAGGCAGCGCGCGGGGAGCCCGGGGAGTACGCGCTGGGCGGCCTGGCCGATGACTTCCGCGTGGAGCGGATGCAGGGCAACCGCCTGTACGAGCACGCCGGCGTCCAGTACGTCGGCGGCGAGCTGATCATCCGCGTCTTCGGGAGTGAGAAATGAAGACCGTCCTGACCAACGTGCGCACCTTCGCGGCGGGCCTGGACCTGACCGGCACCAGCAACAAGATCGAGCTGGCCGGGGAGGTGGAGGAAAAGGACTCCACCACCTACGGGTCCGGCGGGTGGAAGGAGGTCCGCGGCGGCCTGCACTCCTCGGCGCTGACCGGCGAGGGCCTGTGGGAGGCCGGGGACGGCGGCCTGGACCCGTCCTCCTGGGCCGACCTGGGCCGCATCAGCCCGTGGACGGTGGTGCCCGTCGGCGGCGCCGCGGTGGGAGACGTGGCCTACCTGACGCAGATGCTCCGCAGCGAGTACAAGCTGGGGGACGCGGTCGGGGAGATCCTGCCGTGGTCGTCCAAGGCCTCCAGCACGTGGGCGATGCCGCGCGGTGTGATCGCCCACCCGCCGGGCATCGCCCGCACCGCCACCGGCACCGGCACCGGCGTGCAGCTGGGCGCGCTGGCCGAAGGGCAGCGGCTGTATGCGTGCCTGCACGTCCTGTCGGCCGCCGGCACCACCCCGTCCCTGAGCGTCGCGGTGGAGTCCGACGACTCCGACACCTTCGGCTCGGCGACGACGCGGCTGACGTTCGACGCCGCCACCGCCGCCAGCGGCCAGGCGCTGCGCACCGATGGCACCCCCATCACCGACACCTGGTGGCGGCTGTCGTGGTCGATCACCGGCACCACCCCTTCGTTCCTGTTCGTCGCCTCCCTCGGCATCGCATAAAGGAGTCCCCCTATGCCCAAGATGGTGCTCACCGCCGCCTACCTGGATCTCAACGGCCAGGACGTCTCGGACTGGACCAACAAGATCGAGCTGTCGGCGGAAGTGGAGGAAAAGGACGTCACCACGTTCGGCAGCGACGGGTGGAAGGAACTGCTGGGCGGCCTGCGCAGCGGCACGCTGGCAGTGGAGTTCAAGAACGACTACGACACCGGCTCGCTGGACGCCGACATGTGGGCGCTGCTCGGCAGCGTCGTCGCCTTCTCCGTGCGGCCCACGCAG
>NZ_BAAAHH010000100.1:0-1459 GCF_039525175.1 Actinocorallia libanotica | reverse complement strand
TGGTGGATTCAACTGGTCGTTGCAACACCTCGTAGCTGGAGGTGTTGTTGGTGGGTGTGGGGAAGCGGCAGCGGGCTGTCCGGTTGTATCGGGGGCAGATTCCGTCGCCGGGGCGGCCGACGGTTGCTTGGCGCCAGGATCGTGTCCGGTTCTGGCGAGCAATCGCGCGGGGGTCGAGTTCGGAGGATGCCGCGGTCGGGATCGGCGTGTCCCAGGCGGTGGGGACTCGGTGGTTTCGCCAGGCTGGCGGGGTGGGACCTTGTCTTGCTCCGGCGGTGTCGGGGCGCTATCTGTCGTTCGCGGAGCGGGAAGAGATCGCGCTGTTGCGCGCCCGGCAGGCCGGTGTGCGGGAGATCGCGAGGATTTTGGGGCGTTCACCGTCGACCATTTCACGGGAGTTGCGGCGGAATGCCTCCTCGCGGTCGTATTCGGTGGAATACCGGGCGTCGGTGGCTCAGTGGCATGCCGAGCGCCGGGCGCGACGGCCCAAAGCAGCGAAATTGACCGTCAACGACCGGCTCCGCGCTTATGTTCAGGAACGGTTGTCGGGCGCCGTCCGCACTCCGGGCGGGTTGATCGCCGCGGGACCGTGGGTTCCGGAGTGGAAGGGCCGCAACAAGCCCCGGCGGCAGGATCGGAGCTGGGTTTCGGGCTGGAGTCCGGAGCAGATTTCCCACCGGTTGAAGGTCGACTTTCCCGAGGATGGGTCCATGCGGATCTCGCACGAGGCGATCTATCAGGCACTGTTCATCCAAGGACGGGGCGCTCTGAAGCGCGAACTGGTCGCCTGCCTGCGCACCGGCCGTGCTCTGAGGGTCCCCCGGGCACGCTCCAGGCAGCGCGCCAGCGGCCATGTCACCCCGGAGGTGATGATCAGCCAGCGGCCGGCAGAGGCCGAGGACCGCGCGATACCGGGCCATTGGGAAGGCGACCTCATCATCGGCACCGGCCGGTCCGCGATCGGCACGCTGGTGGACCGAACGACACGGTTCACCCTGCTGCTGCACCTGCCCCGGATGGACGGCTACGGAACCGAGCCCCGAGTGAAGAACGGCCCGGCGCTGGCCGGCCGCGGTGCCCAGGCCGTGAAAGACGCAATCGCCACCACGATCACCACCCTGCCCGAGGAGCTGCGCCGCTCGCTGACCTGGGACCGCGGCAAGGAACTGGCCCAGCACGCCCGCCTTCGCATCGACACCGGGCTGCAGGTCTACTTCGCCGACCCCCACAGCCCCTGGCAACGAGGAACGAACGAGAACACGAACGGACTATTGCGCCAATACTTCCCCAAAGGCACAGACCTATCGCGATGGGACGAAGAAGAACTCGCAGCCGTAGCCCACGCACTCAACACCCGACCCCGCAAAACACTCGGATGGAAGACACCCGCCGAAGCCCTCAACGAACAACTACTGTCGATCCAACAAACCGGTGTTGCGACGACCGGTTGAACTCAAGA
>NZ_BAAAHH010000099.1:0-1534 GCF_039525175.1 Actinocorallia libanotica | reverse complement strand
GCGCGCCGAGAGCGACGCCGACGCCATGCCGGTGATGACCGTTGAGTTCTCCCGCTTCGACACCTGGTATGAGATCGACTCCCTGTGGGAGGGCCGCTTCCTGGAGCGGACCATCAAGGGCTCGTTCAAGCGGACCATCCGCAACAACGGCGCCGGCCTGAAGGTGTTGTTCAACCACGGCCGGGACATGACGATCCACCAGAAGGTCCTCGGGGTGCCCGCGCGCCTGGAGGAGCGGGAGACCTCCCCGTACATGGAGGTGCCGCTGCTGGACACCAGCTACAACCGGGACCTGGTGCCCGGCCTGCAGGCCGGCGCCTACGGCAGCAGCTTCATGTTCGACGTGGTGCGCGAGTCCTGGGACTACGACCCGGGCCCTTCGGACTACAACCCCGACGGCATCCCGGAGCGGACCGTGGAGGAGGTCCGCCTGTACGAGGCCGGGCCGGTGACGTGGCCGGCCAACCCGGACGCGACCGCGGGCCTGCGCTCCGGGGCGGACTGGCTGATGGAACAGCTCGCCGTCCAGGACAGCGCAGAGCGCGCCGACCTTGTACGATCATTTGCAGCCTTCCGGGCGATGCACGGCCTTCGCACCTCCGCAGACGCGGAGCCCGCGACCGCCAAGCACACGCCCGACCCGATGGCCCCGGCACCCGGTGATGCACCGGCTCGCCACGTCGACGGGATCTCGGCAGCGGCACGACGCCGCCGCCTGACGATTCACGACGCGGCAAGGAGCCGAGCATGACCATCGAAGAGATCCGCTCGCGCATCGCGGAGATCCGCTCCCGTCTGCAGGAGCTGGACACCGCCGCCGGGGACGGCGACCTGACCGGCGACGCCCGCGGCGAGTGGGAGTGGCTGGAGGCCGAGCTGGCCCAGCGCGACAACGAGCTGACCGAGGCCGAGACCGCCGAGCGCACCGCCGCCGAGCAGCGCGAGCGCGAAGAGCGCGAGCAGGGCGAGCGCACCGAGCGGCTGCGCGCCTCCCGGGAGAGGTGGCGCTCCACCCAGGTCGCCCGCAAGGTCACCCCGTGGGACGGGACGGACGTGCGGCGCCTGGGCCGCGGCGAGGTCCGCGACCGGGCGCTGGCCGTCATGGACGTCCGCGACCACGTCCGCCACCTGGACGACGGGCAGCTGGAGCAGGTGGAGTACCTGCTGCGCCACCGCGGCCCCGACTACGACCCGGCCGTCGTCGCGCGGATGATGCTGCTGAGCGAGCACGAGAACTACCGCAGCGCGTGGCAGAAGCTCGTCACCCAGACCCAGCCCGTCCTCACCAACGAGGAGGCGCGGGCGGTCAACGCCTTCACCGAGGCCCGCGCCATGTCCGGTGGCGTCGACACCGCCGGCGGGTACGGCGTGCCGGTGCTGATCGACCCGACGATCATCCTCACCGCCCAGGGCAGCCTCAACCCGTTCCGGCGCATCTCCCGCGTAGAGAACATCACCACCGACCAGTGGCGCGGCGTCACCAGCGCCGGCGTCAACTGGAGCTACGACGCTGAGGCCTCCGCCGTCAGCGACG
>NZ_BAAAHH010000098.1:0-1576 GCF_039525175.1 Actinocorallia libanotica | reverse complement strand
ATTCCACGGGGGTCTGACCGGTGTGATCGCATTCGTAGAAAAGAATGGCGTTCGGTCCGTGCCGCCGCATCTGTTCGGGAGGCTGCCAGCGCAGGCGGGCCACCTGGGTGGTCAGCACCGACAGCGCGGCCAGCGTCTCGATCGTGTCCAGGCGCTCGTCCACGACGATGAGCGCGTGGTCAGGGTGCTCTTCGTAGGTGGCAGCGGCGTCGCCGACCAGGGTGGTGCGCATTCCTCGGAATTCCAACTCACGGCTCCTTTGCACGTGCCTGACCCCCGATGCCCGGATAGAAGACAAAACCACGTTTTGGGCGCCGATGCGAGTCTTGACAGTCGTTTTACCCGTGAGGAGATTTCACAATTCGGTCTTTCCGGATTATTACCCGTCAGTACCGTTACGAGGATCACGCTCGGATGGCTCGTTCTGGCGCTGGACCTGGGCCCTGCGCGACAGCAGGCGGGACTGGGCCTTGATGTCCTCGGTCATGGCCAGCAAGTCCGGTGGGAGCCTTTTCGTCCAAGTGACGATCAACACGCCCTCCTCTCCGGGGACGCTCACCTCCAGGGTGTGGCTGTCGGCGGCATCGCCCAGGCGCTCGGCGACCCCGGGTGGCAGGAGGTGCTCGCGCACCCCTGGCGCGTGCTCGATCGTCAGGTCCCCGGGCTCGGCCGCCACGGGCTCCCCGCCGGCCAGGACCGCTTCTACTGATCCGGTCTGCCATCCCAGCGCGCGCTCCAGCGCGGTCAGCACGGTCAGGCTGTAGTCATCGCGTAGGGCGCCCTCGATCTTCTGCACCCGGTCGCGCGACAACGGCCCTCGCTCGGCGAGCGCCCGCTGGCTCAACCCCAGCTCGGCGCGACGCCGCTGGACGGCTTCGGCCAAGCGTTCCCAGTTTCGGTTAGTCATGGCGCACATGATGCACCACTTGAATTCACTTGGACCATGGGGCATGGCCTTCTTCGGCCGGTTTTCGCCTGGGTTGGCATGGAAGTAGACGACTGCTGACCCATCGGCCTCTTCCGTAAATGCCTGCCATCTGTTGTGGACATGCCAAAACCGGCCATAACATGCCGACCATGACCCCGAGTGCAGGCCGCAGCGCCCCCCACGACCCGCACCTTCTGCGGGCCCGCCGCAGCGAGGCAGGCCTGTCCCAGTCCGAACTCGCCCGCCGCATCGGCCGCACCCCCGCGCTGATCAGCGCCCTGGAGTCCGGGACCTCGGGCGCCTCCCCCGAGACGCTGGAGGCCATCGCCCAGGCACTCGGATGCCGCCAGGCCGACCTGCGCCGCGGCGGCCTGCTGGTCGAGCTGCTGCCCCTCCTGGCCCGCGCCGAGCTGGAGGGCCGCCTGCACCTGTGCGATGCGTGCCTGCCCGGCCTGCTGGTCCTGCTCTCCCCCGACCTGGCCGATGAGACCGCCGATGAGGTCGCCCAGCGGTGGGACGAGCTGACCGACGCCCTGGCCTGCGGCCGCGACATCGGGCCCGTTCTGGACGCCCTCGCCGGAACCGATCCCCAGGAGCACCCATGAACCAGCCCGACGAGAGGCCGATGACGTCCGGTCAGGTCGCCGA
>NZ_BAAAHH010000097.1:0-1917 GCF_039525175.1 Actinocorallia libanotica | reverse complement strand
CCGGCGTGCCGCTACCGCCGCGCCGACGCCCGCCGCAGCGACCGCCGCGACGGCGCCCGCCGCGCCCAGCCTGCGTCTGCTCCTGACGTCCAACTTGGCCTCCGGGGGATTTCAGTCCAGATGCGTGCGCGGCACCCTGCCGCCGATCCTCGTCACGACCTCGTAGGAGATGGTCCCGAGCGCCTCCGCCCAGTCCTGGGCGGTGGGCTCGCCGCGGTCGCCCGGCCCGAAGAGGACCACCTCGTCGCCCTCCTCGACCACGTCGTCGCCGAGGTCGACGACGAACTGGTCCATGCACACCCGGCCCGCGATGCGGCGCCGCGCCCCGCCCGCCAGGAGCTCCAGCACGCCGCCGCCGTTGCGCGGCACCCCGTCGGCGTAGCCGGCCGGGACCAGCGCCACGTTCGCGTCCCGCGGCGTGGTGTAGGCGTGGCCGTAGGAGACGCCGCTGCCCGCGGCGGCCCGCTTGGTGAAGGCGATCTGGGAGACCACCGTCATGGCCGGGCGCAGCCCCGGGTCGGGGAGCCCCGGCGCGGGGTGCAGCCCGTAGATCGCGATGCCGGGCCGCACCAGGTCCCAACGGGTCTCCGGGAGGTACAGCGCCGCCGCCGAGTTCGCCAGGTGCCGCACCTCGGGCCGCACCCCGGCCCGCTCGGCCAGCTCGACCGCCTCGCGGAACACCCGGGCCTGCGCGGCCACCGAGGGGTGGCCGGGCTCGTCCGCGCACGCCAGGTGCGACCAGATCCCGACGATCTCCACCCGGCCGGACGCCTGCGCCTTGAGGGCCCGCTCCACCAGCTCGGGCCAGCCCTGCGCGTTGGCGCCCTCCCTGGTCATGCCGGTGTCCACCGCCAGGTGGACGCGCGCCGCCCGTCCGGCGTCCACCGCCGCCTCGGCGACCTCCTCCAGCAGCCGGAGCCCGCCGACACCGAGGTCCACGCCCGCCGCCACGGCCCGCCCGTACTCGTCGCCCCTGGTGCACACCATCGCCATGACGGGGACGCCGACACCCGCCTCGCGCAGCGCCAGCGCCTCCTCGACGTAGGCCACGCCGATCCGCCCGGCGCCGCCCGCGAGCGCGGCGCCCGCCACGGCCGCCGCCCCGTGCCCGTAGCCGTCGGCCTTGACCATGGCCATCACTTCGGCGCCGCCCGCCGTCTCGCGGATCAGCCGCACGTTCTCGCGGATCGCCGCCAGCTCCACCAGCGCCCGCGTCGGATACCTCATGGTCCCCAAGTCTGCCTCACCCGCGCCCCTCCCTCGCCCTTCCTCCCAGCTCACGACCCCCTTCGGTGAGATCTCCCTCACCGGGGGGACCGCCCGCGGCGCACCCCCGGGAAAGCCGCCCCGCACGCGGACCCGTGTTCACGGAAGGCGGCGGAAGGCGGCGGGCAGGGCGGTGAGGACGTCGAGGGCGGTGATCGGGGACGCGGACAGCGCCGGGTCGGGTGCGGAGGCCAGCCGGGCCGCGAGTCCGTGGAGGTGGGCGCCATGGGCGGCCGCCTCGGGGGCCGGGAGGCCGGTCGCCAGGAGGGCGCCGATCAGGCCGGAGAGGACGTCGCCGGTGCCCGCCGCGGCCAGCCGCGGGGTGCCGGTGAGGTTGGCGCGGACGGGACCGCCGCCGGGGGCCGCGACCAGGGTCGTGGAGCCCTTCAGCAGGACCGTGGCGTTCAGCTCCTCGGCGGCGCGGCGCACGTAGGCCAGTCGGCGGGCCTCGATGTCGGCGCGTTCGGCGCCCAGAAGGCGGGCGAGCTCCCCCGCGTGGGGCGTCAGGACGGTGGGGGCCGGACGGTCCAGGAGCGCGCGGCGCTCCCCGGCGGGCAGCCCGGACAGGGTGTTCAGGCCGTCGGCGTCGACCAGGACGGGGACGTCGCTCGCCAGGGCCGCGCGCACCAGGCGGTGGGAGGGGGGGGGGCG
>NZ_BAAAHH010000096.1:0-2002 GCF_039525175.1 Actinocorallia libanotica | reverse complement strand
AACGAGTACCTCGAACGGCAGCTCGCGGCGTGAACTAACCGCAAATAAGCTGTCCGGAATCGGCAGGGCACATCACAGATCGAAGCCATGCGGGGTGAGCAGCTCGCCCATCGTGCCGGGGAGCCCCTGGAGCATGACCCCACCGGGGGTGGAGCCGTCGAAGTACTTCTCCACGCGGCTCGCGTACGGCTGCTTGAAGACTTCTTCGGGACGGTCGTAGATAGCGGCCTTCCAGTTCCAGGAGACCAGGAGATACGCGGTGTAGGCCACCGTCATTTTTGGTTGCGTCTTGCCCTCCACCATCGACGGGAGCATCACTCCTCGCATGTCGTACGCCCCTCCGATGGGGGCGACGGCACGGAGACGGAACCACTTTTTGCCCCTCTGGAGTTCGCGGGCCAAGCCCAAAGCGGCTGTAGCACCTTGGGAGAAACCCGTCACAAAAACGTCGCGCCGTGCCTTACGGCCCTTGCGGGGCAAGAATTCGCGGGCGGCGCGGAGCAGGTCGAGCGACGCAGAGGCCTCGGTACGGGCGTCCATCCACGGGTGTTCACCGGGGCCGAGTCCCAGGCCGAGGTAGTCGGGAGCCGCAGTGGCGAAGCCCGCCGTCCCGTAGGTGAGCGGGGCGCCTTGCCCGAAGCCGTTTTCGGGGGAGGTGGAAGGTGCGTCTTGGCGGTAATTGGTCGTCCCGTGAGCGTAGGAGACGAGTTTGAGCTTCTTGTTCTTGTTCCGGGGGACCACCAGAAGGCCGCTCGCTCTCGTCGGCTTTCCCCGCCGGTCTATGGTCCGGTAGACGAGCTGGTAGGTGTCGACGCCGTAGACGACCTTGGTGGCGTCGAAGCCTTCGGATTTGAGCCGCTTGGCGGCCTGCGCGGCGGTGTAGGACTTGACCTTCTTGGCGGACAGGAGCTCGCCTCGCTCATGCGCGCCGCCCCCGTCCTGCCGCTCGCTCGCGACGGCTCCCGTCGGGAGCAGCGCCCCCAGAGCGACGGCGGCCGCCATGGCGGCCGCCGTCGCTCTGGGGGCGCTGCTCCCGACGGGAGCCGTCGCGAGCGAGCGGCAGGACGGGGGCGGCGCGCATGAGCGAGGCGAGCTCCTGTCCGCCAAGAAGGTCAAGTCCTACACCGCCGCGCAGGCCGCCAAGCGGCTCAAATCCGAAGGCTTCGACGCCACCAAGGTCGTCTACGGCGTCGACACCTACCAGCTCGTCTACCGGACCATAGACCGGCGGGGAAAGCCGACGAGAGCGAGCGGCCTTCTGGTGGTCCCCCGGAACAAGAACAAGAAGCTCAAACTCGTCTCCTACGCTCACGGGACGACCAATTACCGCCAAGACGCACCTTCCACCTCCCCCGAAAACGGCTTCGGGCAAGGCGCCCCGCTCACCTACGGGACGGCGGGCTTCGCCACTGCGGCTCCCGACTACCTCGGCCTGGGACTCGGCCCCGGTGAACACCCGTGGATGGACGCCCGTACCGAGGCCTCTGCGTCGCTCGACCTGCTCCGCGCCGCCCGCGAATTCTTGCCCCGCAAGGGCCGTAAGGCACGGCGCGACGTTTTTGTGACGGGTTTCTCCCAAGGTGCTACAGCCGCTTTGGGCTTGGCCCGCGAACTCCAGAGGGGCAAAAAGTGGTTCCGTCTCCGTGCCGTCGCCCCCATCGGAGGGGCGTACGACATGCGAGGAGTGATGCTCCCGTCGATGGTGGAGGGCAAGACGCAACCAAAAATGACGGTGGCCTACACCGCGTATCTCCTGGTCTCCTGGAACTGGAAGGCCGCTATCTACGACCGTCCCGAAGAAGTCTTCAAGCAGCCGTACGCGAGCCGCGTGGAGAAGTACTTCGACGGCTCCACCCCCGGTGGGGTCATGCTCCAGGGGCTCCCCGGCACGATGGGCGAGCTGCTCACCCCGCATGGCTTCGATCTGTGATGTGCCCTGCCGATTCCGGACAGCTTATTTGCGGTTAGTTCACGCCGCGAGCTGCCGTTCGAGGTACTCGTT
>NZ_BAAAHH010000095.1:0-2118 GCF_039525175.1 Actinocorallia libanotica | reverse complement strand
AACGGCATGTCAGGCTGATCCCGCACAGACGACCTGTGCCCGAAAACCCCTCAAAGGCCCGCTGAGCCCCGCTCGCGGGCCTTTCGCATTCCCGGAGGTCATCCGTGGCAGACATCACCTTCAACATCGCCAAGGGCCGCGTCAACGGCTACGCCGCCCAGGTCGGCACCGGCAACGCCGCCCTCATCCTGGTGCCGCTGGAGGCCACCGGCCTGGAGGCCGACAGCGTCCTGGAGGACTACGACACCCTGGCCGCGCTCCTGGCCGGCGCATCCAACGAGCAGACCACGATGGGCCGCAAGACCATCACCGCGGCCACGGTCACCCCCGATGACACCAGCGACAGCAGCCAGTCCGACTTCGCCGACCAGACCTACACCAACGCCACCGGCAACCCCATCGGCGCCTTCCTGGTCTGCTTCGACCCCGACACCACGGCCGGAACGGACGCCAACATCGTGCCGCTGACCAAGCACGACTTCCCCGCCACCCCGGACGGCACCGACCTCCTGGTGGGCGTCAACGGCTTCTTCCGCGCCGACTGAGATGGCGTACACGAAGCAGACGTGGGCGGACGGGCCGGACGGCAACACCCTCATCAACGCCGTCCGCCTGAACTACATGGAGACGGGAATCCAGGACGCCGCGGCTGCCGCCGACGCCGCCCAGGACCCGCCGCGCTGTGCCCTCACCCGGATCGCGGACCTGACCCTGACCAGCGGCGTGGTCACCGCCGTCCCCCTGGCCACCTCCATCTACCAGGAGGGCGGGGTGTGGTGGACGACCGGCAGCGGCGTCACCGTCCCGGCCGGGGCAGGCGGCCTGTACCTCGCCGCCCTCCGCACGATCTTCAAGGACGGCGCCCCGAACACCGGTGACAGGAGCATGTGGCTGCGCCGACAGACGGGCGGCCCGCTGGTCGACGACCCGCCGATCGTCTCGCTCACACCGGCCGCGACCGGCACCGCCATCTGGCCGGACCTGACCGCGTCCAACGTGGCCCCGCTGACGGCCGGACAGACCTATTACGTGTCGGTCAGGCACGGCCTGGGCACCCCGCTCGTCCTGTACGGGGTCGAGATGTCTCTCACCCGCATCACGCTGTAGGAGGCAGGCGGTATGCCCTACCCCGGCCCCACCACCTACCCAGGAGCAGGCGTCTGGCCCGGCCTCCTCCTGGGCGAAGCGGCCGAGACGGACACGGCCCTGCCCCTGGCGGCGACGAAGACCCAGCAGCTGGGCACGGCGGCCGAGACCGATGCCGCGCTGGAGCTGACCGGCGCGAAAACACGTCCCCTGGGCGTCGCGGTCGAGACGGACACGGCCCTGCCGCTGACCGTCACCCATGTCCGCCCCCTGGGGACTGCGGTCGAGACCGACACGGCCCTGGAGCTGTCCAGGACGAAGTCCCGCACCCTGGGCACGGCCACCGAGGCCTCCACCGCGCTCCCGCTGGCCGGCGCGAAGTCCCGGATGCTGGGCACGGCCACCGAGACCGACACCGCGCTTCCCATCGTCGGCATCGTCGTCGCCGACCTGGGCACCGCGACCGAAACCGACACCGCCCTGCCCCTGACCGGCACGAAAACACGCCCCCTGGGCGTCGCGGCCGAGACGGGCACCGCGCTGGAGCTGTCCAGGGCGAAAACACGCTTTCTGGGCACGGCGGCCGAGACCGATGCCGCGCTGGAGCTGACCGGCGCGAAAACACGTCCCCTGGGCGTCGCGGTCGAGACGGACACGGCCCTGCCGCTGACCGTCACCCATGTCCGCCCCCTGGGGACTGCGGTCGAGACCGACACGGCCCTGGAGCTGTCCAGGACGAAGTCCCGCACCCTGGGCACGGCCACCGAGGCCTCCACCGCGCTCCCGCTGACCGGAGGACGCGCCCGCGCCCTGGGCACGGCCACCGAGGCCTCCACCGCGCTCCCGCTGGCCGGCGCGAAGTCCCGGATGCTGGGCACGGCCACCGAGACCGACACCGCGCTTCCCATCGTCGGCATCGTCGTCGCCGACCTGGGCACCGCGACCGAAACCGACACCGCCCTGCCCCTGACCGGCACGAAAACACGCCCCCTGGGCGTCGCGGCCGAGACGGGCACCGCGCTCCCGCTCACC
>NZ_BAAAHH010000094.1:0-2449 GCF_039525175.1 Actinocorallia libanotica | reverse complement strand
GCCTTCGGCGTGAGCGTGCGCACCGTCCGCAGATGGGCCACCGCAGGGCGCCTGCCCTACTTCCGCACCCCCACCGGCCACCGCCGGTTCCCCCACAGCGCGGTCACCGCGCTCCTGCCCGCCCCCGAGAGGACCCCGTAATGCAGATCCGCAACCCCGAGACGCTCCAGCGCCTGGTCGACTCCGCGGCCCAGCAGCAGCGCAAGGCCGAGGAGGCCGGCGCCGCCGCCAACGGCTACGCCGAGCAGATCGTGCAGCTGCAGGCCGCCCTGGACCAGGTCCAGTCCTCCCACGCCAGCGCGTCCGCCGACGCCCGCAACGCCGCCGACCTCGCCCACGACTACAGCGAGATCGTGCGCGCGGTGTGCGAGGCCAACGGCTGGACGGTGCCCGAGCCCGCCGCCCCGCCCGCGCCCCGCTCGGTGGAGCAGGAGGCCCGCGAGGCCGTCGACCGCAACAAGAGCAAGCGGGCCGAGGCCGAGGCGACCCAGGCCGTGCCGGTGGCGGCGAGATGAGAACGCTCCTGGACCGGCTGCGCGACGCCTGGGCCATCATCCGCGGCCCCGAGGACGGCGACGACGACCCGATGTACTGGAAGGGCGGCCCCACATGGTGAGAGTCCTGGTCACCGGCACCCGCGAGTGCAAGGGCGAAGCGGCCCGCCGCGCGGTCGAGACGGCCCTGGAGACGATCGACCGCACGCCCGGCGAGCACGTCCTGGTCCACGGCGCCCAGCGCGGCCCCGACCGGATCGCCGCGGCGGTCGCCAAGCGCCTGGGCTGGACGGTCGAGCCGCACAAGGCCGCGTGGCTGCGCCCATGCGACGACAAGTGCCGCCACCGCGGCGGCCGCCCCGACCGCCGCACCGGCAGCTGGTGCCCGACGGCCTCGGGACTGCGCAACCAGGAGATGGTCGACGCCGGCGCCGACCTGGTCCTGGCGTTCCTGGCCAAGGGCGGCGTCAACCGCAACACCCGGGACTGCATCCGCCGCGCCCGCCGCGCAGGCCTGCGCATCACCCCCATCGAGATCGAGCCCGAGGCCGAGAAACCGCCGGGTCAGGCGGCGGCATGAGACACACCAGACGACGCACCAGGCAGAAGAAGAAGCCGCCGCTGTGCCCGCGCTGCGGAGGCAAGATCCTGCGCGCCGTCTGGGACGGGCGCGAGGTCCTCCTGGACCCCGCGCCCGCACCCGAACCCATCGGCGGATTCCTGGCCTACCAGTCATCGGGCGGCACGTGGATCGCCCGCGTCATCGTCACCGGCCACCGCCACCCCACCGAAAAGCCCTACGCCGTGCACGCCATCCGCTGCACGCACCGACCCGAGCCGAGGACCCCATGAGCGACACCGAGAAGATCACCCCCGAGTCGTATCCGGCGATGGTCGCCGTGCTCACCGGCGCCGCCCGCGGCCTCCTGGCCCTGCTGGAACACATCGACCTGGCCGCGATGCGCACCATCTGCGAGCAGATGCAGGCCATCGCCCCCATCACCGAACCCACCGCCTACGCCCGCGGCGGCATGGACAACCTGCGCGACCAGGCGGTGTTCCTGGACGCGCTGGCCCGCTTCCGCGACGACGTCGGCCGGCTCGACCGCAGCGCCCGCCAACGATGACCCGGACGGCGGCCGCGGCCGCGGTCACGGCGGCCGCCCTGCTCCTGGCCGCCCTGGCCACCGATCCCACCTCGCACTCCCCGGCCACCCGCCCGTCTCCCGCCCCCGCACCGCCCCCAACCCCCGGAGGGCACCCGTGACCGACGACCTCCACCTGCAGGCCGCCTACATCCGCGCCGTCCGCTCGGCGCTGGCCGACCTCAACATCACCACGACCTCCATCACCTACGGCCGCTACAGCGCCCGCCTGCAGCTGTCGGCGGCCTGCCTGGACGCCCCCGAACCGCCCTTCCTGCACTGGTCGGGCACCAGCGGCTGGACCCTCACCCGCACCGAGCACGCCCACCACGAGCCCCTGCACGCCGGACTCATCCCCCACCACGCCGTCGTCGCCCACGCGGTGGCGACCCTGTTCAAGGTCCGCCTGACCCCGCACATGCTCCAGGCCCTGGCCGCCTACATCGCGCCCAGCGACGACCTGCGCTCCATCCACGTCGAACTCACCCCCGACGCCGAGTACCGGCGCCTGGTCCTGGAGCGCGGCGGCGTCGACCCGGCCACCCTCACCGTCACCACCCAGACCCTGGCCGACCTCATCGAGGAGCTGGGCGCCGCCTACTACGACTGGACAGGCAGGACCCCATGACCGAGCCCCACGTCATCATCAACGGCTTCCACAGCGACGGCTCCACCCTGCCGACCGCCGCCCAGCGCGCGGACGCCGAGGCCACCGTCGCCCGCTACGCCGCCCGGACCCGCGGCCCGCTCGGCGACGACCTGGCGCTGGCCCGCCTGGCCCGCCTGACCAAGCGCCGCGACCCGATGGCG
>NZ_BAAAHH010000093.1:1331-2631 GCF_039525175.1 Actinocorallia libanotica | reverse complement strand
CTCCATCTCGCTGCCCACCAGCGGCAAGATCGAGCGCGCCACCAGCTGATGGCCGACCCGCCCGTCGACGTCACCGTCTCCACCGACGGCCTGGACTCCCTGGTGCGCGCGATCCGCGCCGAAGAAGACGGCAAGGACCTGCGCAAGGAACTGGCCAAGAACCTGCGCGAGGCACTCAAGCCGGCCGCGGCCGCGGCCAAGTCGGGGATCCGCGCGATGCCCGCCGACGGCAGCGGCCGCGCCTCCCCCGCCCTGCGCCCCACCATCGCGGCCAAGATCCGGCCCGAGGTGAAGCTGGGCGGCCGGTGGACCGGCGCCCGCGTGAAGGCCTTCAAAACCCCCACGCTGCGCCGGTTCCCCAACGCTCCGAAGCGGACGCAGAAGGCCACCTGGCGCACGCGGACCTTCGGCCGGGACGAGTGGCGCGAGCAGAAGGGCAAGCCCGGCTGGTTCGACGACCCGATGCACGCCGACAAGGCCGCCTACATCCGTGCGGTGCACGAGGCGATGGAGGCCATGGCCGCCCGTCTGGCCTCCCGCACCCGATCCACCTGACCGAGAAGAAGAGGACCCCTGATGTATTTCGTGTACAAGCCCGAGGGCTCAAGCGAGTGGCAGAAGTGGAAGTTCGAGCCCGAGAAGCTGCTGAGCCCCGAGGCCGAGGCGATCGAGCGCAAGACCGGCCTGGACTTCGGCGAGTTCGTCCAGAAGGCCCGCTTCAACATGCGGTGCCGGCGGGCGCTGCTGTGGGTGCTGCTCAAGCGCGAGCACCCGCGGCTGACGTTCGAGGACGTCCAGATCTCCATGGAGCAGACCGATTTCCGGTTCACGCGGGCCGAGTACGACGAGATGCGCGCCAAGGCGCACGAGCAGTTCGACGGGGCCGAGCTGGACGCCTTCCTGGAGCAGCTGGACGCCGAGGCCGACGAGAAGGCCCTGGACGACGAGGACGAGGCCCCAAAAGCGCCCGCGAGCAGCGGCGGCTGAGCCAGCTGGGCAACGCCGCCCACCTCCTGGGCGTGCGGCCCTGGGAGTGGAAGCACGCCACCGTCCAGGAGACCGACCTGCTCCTGGGGTGGATCGAGCAGTACAGCAAGCAGATGGATGAGGCCGAGGCCGAGATGAGGAGAGGGTGACCCGTGGCCGAGACGTCGCTGGTGTTCAACCTGATCGCCAAGGACAAGGCGACGGCCGCCCTAGAGTCGATGAAGACGCGCTTCGCCGACGCCTCGGCGGCGATCGGCACCGGCGTGGCCGCCGCCCTGGGATATGGCATCACCCAGTCGCTGAACATGGGGGC
>NZ_BAAAHH010000093.1:0-1239 GCF_039525175.1 Actinocorallia libanotica | reverse complement strand
TCCGCCGCCCAGCTGGGGGCCGGGCCCGCCAAGGCGGCCGAGCTGTCCAAGGTCGCCGCCAAGACCTTCGAGGCCGGGTGGGGCGACTCGTTCGACACCGTGAACCTGGCGATCAAGGGCGTGGTGCAGAACATCGGCGATGTCTCCAAGTCCGCCGGCGGGATGCAGGGCGTCACCCAGAAGGTCCTCGCCCTGTCGCAGACTTTCGACCAGGACCTGGGCGGGACCACGGCGGCGGTCGGGCAGCTGCTCAAGACCGGGCTGGCCCGCAACGCCGATGAGGCGCTGGACATCCTGACCAAGGGGTTCCAGTCCGGGGCGAACAAGGCCGACGACCTCCTGGACACCTTCACCGAATATGGCACCCAGTTCCGAAAGTTCGGGTTGGACGGGGCGACCGCCACCGGGCTGCTCTCCCAGGGGTTGAAGGCCGGCGCCCGCGACGCCGACACCGTCGCCGACGCCCTCAAGGAGTTCTCGATCCGGGCCGTCGACGGGTCCAAGACCAGCGTGGCCGGGTATGAGGCGCTCGGCCTGTCGGCGAACAAGATGGCCGCCCAGATCGCCAAGGGCGGCCCGGCCGCCAAGCAGGGCCTGGACACCGTCCTGGACCGGCTGCGCGCGGTCAAGGACCCCTTGAAGCAGTCCCAGATCGCCGTGCAGCTGTTCGGGACCAAGGCCGAGGACCTCGGCCAGGCCCTGTTCAAGCTGGACCCCTCCAGCGCCGTCAAGGCGTTGGGCAACGTCTCGGGCGCGGCCGACAAGATGGCCAAGACCCTGCACGACAACCCGGCCGCGGCGCTGGAGAAGTTCAAGCGCACCGCCACCGCCAAACTCGCCGAGGTCGGCGGCGGGATCGTGCAGTGGGCGATGCAGAACCAGAACATCGTGCAGCCGCTGGCCATCGGCCTGGGCGTGGTGGCCGCCGCGATGGTCGCGGTGCGCATCGCCCAAGCCGCGTGGACGACGATCCAGGTGGTGGCCACCGCCGCCCAGTGGGCCTACAACGCCGCCCTGTCGGCCAACCCCATCGGGCTGATCATCATCGCGGTCATCGCGCTGGTGGCCGGGATCGTGCTCCTGTGGAAGAAGAACGAGACCTTCCGCAAGGTCGTCACCGCCGCCTGGCAAGCCATCTGGGGCGTGGTCAAGGCGGTGGGGAAGTGGTTCGCCAACACGCTGTGGCCCTGGATGAAGGGCGCTTTTTCCAAGATTGGTAGCGGGGCGTCGGCGGTCTGG
>NZ_BAAAHH010000092.1:0-2837 GCF_039525175.1 Actinocorallia libanotica | reverse complement strand
GGTCAGGGCGCCGCGGTTTTTTGGGGCAGGGGGGCCGGATAGCCCCGCGCCCATCTCTCCAGTTTCTCTCCCCGGGCCGGTGGGAGCGCCGCCATGACGGCGGATGACCGATGCGCATAGAAGAGGAGACGGTTATGGCGGCTGAGCCCATCGGCGTCGGCCAACATGGCGAACACCTGGCTACCGAGATCGTGCGGATGCGCGGCCTGCGCGGCTGGGATCAGCGCACCCTGGCCGCCCGTATCACCGAGCACGGCCGCGCCCTGTCGGCGTCGGTGCTGGGCAAGGTCGAGGCGAAGAAGCGGCGCGTGGACGTCGACGACCTGGTGGCCATCGCGAAGGCCTTCGGGGTGCCGGCCTCCCGGCTGCTGGGCGAGGCCGACTACGACGAGCCGAAGCCCGAGCGCGTGCCCGGCGCGCTCGGCCTGCAGGTCGACGACGACATCGCGGCGCTGGGCGACCTGGAAGGGATGGCGCCCTCGCTGGCCGAGCTGGCCCGCGCCCTGGCCCGCGAGATCGACAGCGGCACGCTGTTCGACTCCCGATCGCTGCCCCCGCTGGCGCGTGAGCTGCGAGAGGTCCTGACCAAGCTGGCCGAGCTGGCCGCCGGTGAGGACGACGATGACGACGGCCTCGGCGACCTTGGCACCCCTGACTGAGACCGATGAGGACCTGTGGCAGGCGCCCCCGAGCTACGCCGCCGAACTGCGCGAGCTGTACGGGCTGGAGTGTCCGCCCTGGTGGGGCACGCCCCGGCGCACGGAGAACCCCACGCTGGGCCCGCAGGTCGCCAAGGTCATGACCGCGCTCGGCTACCCGCCGATGCCCTGGCAGCGCTACGTCCTGGACGTCGCCCTGGAGCTGAACCCCGTCACGGGACTGCCGATCTACCGCGAGGTCGGGATCTCGGTGCCGCGCCAGCAGGGCAAGACTCAGCAGATCCTCGGGGCGATGACGCACCGGGCGATGGCCTGGGCCCGCCAGAACATCACCTACGCCGCGCAGACGCGCACCATGGCGCGCTCCCGGTGGGAAGACGAGTTCCTGGCCACCATCGAAGAGAGCAGGCTGGCCAAGCGTTTCCGGGCCCGCAAGGGCAACGGCAATGAGGCCATCATCTGCCTGAAGACCCGCTCGCGGATCGGGATCACGGCCAACACCGAGGAGGCCGGCCACGGCCCGTCGCTGGACATGGGCATCATCGACGAGGCCTTCGCCCACCAGGACGACCGCCTGGAGCAAGCCTTTTCCCCCGCGATGCTGACCCGGCCGCGCGCTCAACTGTGGTGGGCGAGCGCGGGCGGCACCGAGAAGTCTGTCTGGCTGAACAAGAAGCGGGCCGCGGGCCGGGAACTGGTGGAGCAGATCTACGCCACCGGAGAGTTCCCCGCGGTGGCCTACTTCGAGTGGTACGCGCCCAAGTACCTCTCCCGCCTGGACCCGGAGACGTGGCGGATGTGCCTGCCCGCCCTCGGCCACACCGTCACCGAGGAGATCATCCGGGCCGAGCTGGACAAGATGGAAGACGCGGAGTTCGACCGCGCGTACCTGAACAGGACGCGCAAGGCGACGCCGCCGCCGGACCCGAACGTGCCGCGCGAGGCCTGGCCCAAGCTGACCGACAAGCTCTCCCAGGCCTCGGCCGACATCGCCCTGGCGGTGGACGTCAGCCCCTTGCGCAACTGGGCCTCCATCGGCCTGGCCTCCCCGCGCCCCGATGGGCGGATGCACCTGGAGCTGGTCGACCGGCGCGCAGGCACCGACTGGGTGGTGCCCGCCCTGCGGAAACTGGCCGACCTGCACAACCCCATCGCGATCGCCATCGACGTCCCGGCCCGCTCCCCGGCCGGGTCGCTGCTGGACGACCTCAAGGCCGCCGGATTCCGCCTCCCGGAGGAATCCGACAAGCCGAAGCGCGGCGACCTGGCGGTGCCGCGCATGGGCGACGTGACCGCGGCGTGCGGGCAGTTCGCCGACAGCGTCCGCCAGGGCGGCATCGTGCACATCGGCCAGCAGCAGCTGAACGCCGCCATCAACGGCGCCCGCACCCGCGCCCTGGGAGACGCCTGGGCGTGGCACCGGCGCGGCGCCCACGACGACATCACGCCGCTGGTGGCCACCACCCTCGCGCGGTGGGCGCTGCTGGCCCGCCTGCCCCTGCTCCGCCAGACCTACGACCCGCTCGCGAACATCCGGTGAGGAGAGACATGAAACGTGCGCTGGGCACCGCCGGGCATCTGGCCGGGCTGGGGCTGCGCTACGCCCCCGGCGCGGCCGGCGCGGCCCTGATCGCCTGGGGGATGGGGATGATCTGGCTGCCCCTGGGCGTCATCGTCGCCGGCCTCGCGCTGCTCCTGGTGGACCGGAGGATCCGATGAGCCTGTGGTGGAGCCGACGCGCCCAGCGCGAGCACTCGACCCCGACGACGTTCAACCAGCTCGCCGCGCAGCTGGCGGCCGCCCGGTCCTTCGCCGACGTCGACGTCACCGGATCCCCGGAAGGCGCGCTGCAGTCGACGGCGGTGTGGGCCGCGGCCGACCTCATCGCCTCCATCGCCTCCGAACTGCCCATCGACGTGCTGCGCGGGACCGGTGCCGAGCGGCGGGTGCTGCCCACCCCGGGATGGCTCCAGGACCCGGACGGCTCGGGGTACGGGCTGGAGGACTGGCGCTACCGCGTGATGATGTCGTGGCTGCTGCGCGGCAACGCCTTCGGCATGGTGCTGGCCCGCTCCAGCGCCGGGTACCTGCAGCAGGTCGACCTCCTGCCGCCGGATGCGGTGTCGGGGTGGCTGGAGGGCGGCCGCGTCCGCTGGGCCGTCAGCGGGCGGACCGTCC
>NZ_BAAAHH010000091.1:0-4137 GCF_039525175.1 Actinocorallia libanotica | reverse complement strand
CGAGCCAAAATTAAACACCTTCCGGACAATCCCATTGTAGTGGGACCACTGTCCGGAACCTTCGGGGCGCTTCAGAGGTCTTGTTGGTGCAGATCGGCGAGCCAGGAGAGGGTTTCGGGGCCGAGGAGGGTGTGGTTGGGGAAGGTGACGGAGAAGGTCGAGACCTTGTCCTCGAAGCCCGGCGGGCTCATCCCGGCCGCTCTCAGCGTGCTGGTCATGGTGCGGATGCCCGAGCCGCGGTTCTCGCAGACGGTGCGGGTCTCTCCCGGGAGGGGAACGTCCTCCAGAAGCCTGATGAGGGAGGCGTTGCGGGCCGAGGAGATGCCCTCTTCACCGAGTCGGTCGAGGGTGACCGTGCCGAACAGGCCGCCGGGATTGCGGATGGTGAGCCTGTCGGGGTACATCTCGATCTGGACCTGGGTGCCGCGTGAGCCGGGGGACAGGTCGCGGTGGACGAGAGCATTGACGATCGCCTCGCGCAGGGCGGCTTCGGGGTAGTCCCACACGTCCTGACGGCCGGCGCCGGAGATGACCGCCCGGCGGGACATGTTCCGTCGGACCACGGCGAGCGCGTCGCGGACCATGACGGGGACAGGGCCTTCGAGGGAGACGTTGTCCAGGAACCGCTCGCCGGACCGCAGCGGCTCACCTGTCGGGGTCGGGTAGTGGACGAAACTGACCATCAGTTGAGGAAACCGCTCCTGAGGGAACACTCCGAGTGCCAACAGCCCGCCCAGGGACGGCACGAGCCCGCCGTCCTCGTCCGGTACCAGGACCCGCGCCCGGCGCAGAACGTCCTCGACATCCAGGTCCTGGAACGCGTAAGGCCGACTGACCCTCAGGCGGGCGACGAGCGCCTCCACCATCCGCGGGTCGAGGTCCTCCAGGCCGGAGCCGGGCACAGGCCGCTCATCCTCGACCGGTTGCCCGCGGGAGGAGAGCATCAACTGGATCTCATACGGGCTGAGCCGCCTGTCCCCGTCGCCGACCCGTACGAAACTGCCCTTGCTCATGCCCGCGCCCTTGTAGAAACACGGCTTGCGGGCGGGTTCCAGTTCCGGGACCTCCGCGACGAGCACCCGCACACCCTCGAACTCGTGCAGGCCGATCAACGGGCGCAGCGGTGGCTCCATCTCCTCCGAGCACATCGACGCCAGGTCAGCGGCCATCTTGGCCGGATCGCCCAGCCCCGAGGCCGTGAACCCCGCAGCCTCGTCCAACCCCAGAATGATCACACCGCCGCCGGTGTTCGCGAACGCAGCCAACGTCTCCCGCAACGACTTCGGCAGCCCGCCCTGGGCCTTTTTCACCTCGACATCGGCGATATCGGCACCCAAGGCGCGGAGGTTCTCCACGATGTCGGCCAACTCGTCCACGCGCACGGCTTCTCCCGACGACCTCAACCATGCCAACTAACATGGCAACAACATGCTAGTTGGCATGTGCATGGATTGAGGCGCGGACACGAAAGCCGAGACGGGCACTCTCTCTGATCGCAAGGACGAGCTCAGGCTCCGGGTAGCAGAGATTTCTGGACCCGATTGGCGATCTTCGTGGCCTTGATCACGGACGGGTTCTGGCCCCGCCCTGGATTCGGAAGGCTTGGGCGGCAGGGGTGTTTTGACGTTGGAGCCAGGTGTCGAAGTCTTCGCGGCGGTAGCGGGGATCGAGGGGTATAAGGCGGATCTGGGGCCGGTCGTCGAACCACCAGACGCAGAGCTCGAGGATGGTGCCGAGGGACGGCCGGCGCTCGGTGTCGTTGGGCAGGTGGAGGCCGTCTACGAAGCCGCCGATCGGGAGGCCGAGGTCTATCCCGATCCCGGCGGCTCTCGGCTGTGGAACCCAGACGACCGTCCCGGAAAAGTGTCGGCCGAGCCGTAGTCGGGGTCTGAGCCGGGCCCAGGCTTCTGGAGCCGGGTCGTATAGGTCGTCGTGCCAGGGTTCGGCTGGGTTGCGGTGGTCGATGACAGGCTCCTGGAGCGAGGGCTCCGGCGATATCCCGGGTCTGTCGATCAGTGCCGACCTGCCTGCTGGGCCGCCACGCTGCCCCACCCGCTGAAAAGCAGCGTTGGTCGGGTCGCGTAGCGACCCAGCCAACATCATGAAAGATCGAGGTCGATCTTCTGATCCGTAGCCATTCGATCTTGAATGCCGTTCACGCAGGTGAGAAGCGTATCCGTCGGCTTCAGGCCGAAGTCTCGGGCGCGTGTCAGGTGGATGCGCAGGGCACATGCTTGGACGGGAAGAGTCGGCATTCCCTGCCAAGGGTGACCCTTGCTATCCGGCTTCGTCTCATCTCCGGGCGAAAACGCTCTGCGTGAGCAGCTCGCAATCTAGATCATCGAGTGAGGTGTCAGCGGCAACGGCGAGGCCGCCGGATCGGACATTGATCCGATTTCTGCTGGAATTCGAGCCGGTGATCTCTCGGCCTGCGTCATGATGAGCTTGTCGGCCTACAGCAACACGGAAAGACCGCCACATGCCCACACCGATCTTCATCATGCTGCTCGTCGTGGCCCCCATCGGCCTTGGCGCACTTACCGGAAGCGGCCTTGTCGTCTTCATCGCACTTGCGCTGGTACTGATCGTCAACCCGATCATCTGGAAGGTCCGCAAGGATCGGTATTTCAATTCGGAGCAGTTCCAGGAGCTGAGGTCAGAGACAGTATCCGTCGTTGCCGAACACAACGATGTCGTGAACTACGTGGCAGAGATTCGATCACAGGGTTCGTTCGAGCTCGGAGCGCCTTCCGCTACTGGTCGGTATGCGCATCTGGCGACGTTCGAGAACAACTCGGTATGGAATAACCGCCGCGATCGCAACGTCGCCGAATACGCGCCGCATGTGCACAATGCATCCCTGCAGGTCGTGCGCAACGCTAGCATGGACCCGATCAAGTACCTTATGAAGTACTTTTCCATCAAGGCCGACCAGGAGACCTTGGCTGACGTTCAGCGTGTCGCCGAGGATATCTCACGGCTGGAGGAGGCCGTTGCCAACGTCAAGGGCCGCGAGGCAGCGATCGCTGCGCGGATCAATCCGCCCGCATTCATCCTCAAACGCTATACCGAGGAGTTCTGGACCCAGGTCGGTGCCCATCTGTCACCGATTGCAGTGCCGTACCCTCAGTACAGGTTCCAGTACACGTCTGCCGGCGGCAACAGCGCTCAGACGACGAGTATCGAACTCAACACCCCCACCCTTGAAGCGTTGTCCGAGAAGCTCGTCGAGAAAATCCGCTGGGCGAAGTCGGCAGCAGGACAGCGCGCGCTGATGACCGTGCGACTTCGAACTCAGATCAAGGAACGCGACCGCTATACCTGCTTGCAGTGCGGCGTCTCGGTGGCCGCCGAACCGCACCTCTTGCTTGAAGTCGACCACATAAGGCCGGTGTCCAAGGGCGGTCTCAGCACGCCCGAGAACCTCCAGACGCTCTGCTGGCGCTGCAACCGCTCGAAGGGCGCGAGGATGGTCGGGTAGCTCATTCGAGTGGGCGCCGTTTAGGGTTTTGTCTGTTCGCGGTGAAGAGTTCTGGTCAAGGTTCGTTGGCGAGGCCGCGTCCGACGATGATCTGCTGGTAGACGTCCGGAACCTTCGGGTCGCCTCAGACCTCCCAGCCTCCGCCAATGGCCACCGCCTGGGCGTCGCCATCACGGTCGCACTCGCCTACGGCCTGCGCCGCGGTAAGGTCCTCGGCCTGTACTGGTCCGCCCTCGGCCTGGAGGACTGCGGCAGGTTGCTCGGCGCATGGCGTCTAGCTGTATTGACCTGCAGAGTTGTTGACGCGGGTGATGGGTGGCATGCCGCCGAGGGCGGTGTGGCATCGGTGGTGGTTGTAGGTGTGCAGGAAGTCGTCCAGTGCTGCGGTTCGTTCGGTGTTGGTGGCGTAGGGGCGGAGGTAGGCCCATTCGTCGAGCAGGGTGCGGTTGAAGCGTTCGATCTTGCCGCCTGTCTGGGGCTGGTAGGGGCGGGTGCGTTTGCCGGTGGCGCCCAGGTCGGCCAGGGCGTGCTGCCGGCTGTTGATTTGTGGTAGGTCCAGGCGTTGTCGGTCAGGACCCTCTTGATGTGCCCTGCCGATTCCGGACAGCTTATTTGCGGTTAGTTCACGCCGCGAGCTGCCGTTCGAGGTACTCGTT
>NZ_BAAAHH010000090.1:0-4937 GCF_039525175.1 Actinocorallia libanotica | reverse complement strand
GGGCAGGCCGTCGTCGCCGGTGGGCCTCTCGAAGAAGCTCCCCTGCGCCCAGCCCTGCTTCTCGATGACGTCGGCGGCCTTGGCCAGGATCTCGGCGGTGTTCATGAGTACTCCTTTGCTCTCGAAGATCACATAACACGCATTATGGGGAATCGGGTCCCGGGACTCCGTGATGGAGGAGTCCCGGGACCCCGGGATCAGGCGGTGGGCTCGTCGACCCAGCGGGCGCCGGGGGCATCGTCGGGGCGCAGGCCGTCGTCGGGCGCGCGGTCGCGGCCGGAGCGGGTCTCCTCGACCACGCCGTCGACCCAGGCGTCGAACGCGTCGGTGACCTCCTGCCAGATCCTCTCGGCCGCCGTCCGCCCCATCCCGGCCGGGAGGGTGACGCGGTCCTCGGGGCCCTCCGGGTCCCACACGATGCCGTGCTCGGCCAGGAGTTCGGCGGCGCGCTCGCACCAGGCCTCGGTGACCTCGGCGTAGGCCCAGTTCTCTTCGTCGCCCAGGGCGGCGTCGGCGCTGCCCCAGGTGCCCTCGCGGGACTGCAGGCCGTTGTAGATGAGATCCCGGTCGTCCATCGGGAAGCCCAGGTCGCGCACGTCCACGGTGCGCTCGGGGCAGTGCTCCACGTGGGTGAGGCTGATGCAGGAGCTTTCGCCGGTCACCCAGACGACGGCGGTGTGGCCACCGAGCAGCTGGGCCTCGGTGCGGGTGGTGCCGGCGGCGCCCTCGCCCTCGCGGAACCCGGTCCAGTAGCGAACCGGCGTGCCGATCGGGTGGGCGGCGTTCCACCGCTGGACGGCCTCGGCCTCCAGGGCGCGGCGGCGGGCCTCGGCCGGTTCGAGATTGGCGGTGTCGGTCATGGTCAGTTCTCCTTCGCAGGGGCGGTCAGGCGGGCGAGGAACTGCTGGCGGGCCTCGGCGTCCGTGCTGTTCCCGGTGGCGATGGCGGCCAGCTCCTCCAGGTTCAGCCGGTAGACCTGGGCGAGCGCCTCCTGCGCGGCGAGCCGCTTGCGCAGCTGCAGGATCTCGTCGCCCAGGGCGTTGCCGCCGTCGACCGCGGTCCAGGCGTGGCCGGCCAGGCGGGCCTCCCAGGCGAGGGCGTCGCGGTCCTTCTGGCGCAGCCGCTCGATCTCGGCCTGCATCTCCTCCACCTTCGGGGTCAGGACGGCCAGAACGGCGCGGGCGGACCAGTTGGAGACGGACTCGGCGGGCTGGAAGTCGTCCCCGAGGTCGCGGGGGAGGACGGCGCCGGGGTCGGAGATGGCGCGGCGGATGGCGGCCAGGTCGAGGGTGTCGGTAGTGGTGGTCATGGGTCAGCGCTCCTTCGCGGGGACGTTCTGCTCCAGGAGGCCAGCGACCTCGGGGTACTGCAGGCCGAGTTCGGCGGCCAGGCTCACCAGCGCCAGCTGGGTCTGGCGGTCGGCGTAGTCGGCGTCGGCGTCCTTCTCCGCGAGCGTCATGGCGGTGATGGCGGCGTTGTAGTCCAGGGCGCGGCCGGGCAGCCAGGAGACGGTCCAGTGGCCCTCAGGGGCGCGGGTGGCGGTGTGCAGGGTGACGGTGGAGGTGATCGTCCCGCCGTCGTAGTCGGGGGTCATGGCCATCGCTCAGCGCTCCTGGGGGGCGGGCATCGCGCGGCAGGTCTCGGCGTGGGCCTGGGCGGCGGTGCGGGCCTCTCGCTCGGCGTACGCGGCTTCGTCCTCGGGGCTGTAGCCCTCCTCGTGGGGGCCGTAGCTGAGGTCGTTCTCGCCGCAGCCGGTGCAGGTGTTGACGTAGGGCGCGGGGACGTGTCCGCGGCGCAGGTCGACGGTGGCGCCGCCGACGGTGAGGTAGCGGGCGTAGACGCCGGGGGGCCAGGCGGTGGCGGTGGTGTGCTCGGGCATGTGCTGCTCCTGGGTGTAGGGGGCGATCTGGGCGACCGGCTGCCCGTAGCGGGTCAGGACGGTCGTCTTGCCGTGCAGCGAGGCGCGGATGACCAGGTCCCCCAGGACCTTGCGCGCCTGCTCGACCGGCATCGTCTCGCTGGTCATACCTAGAGTCTTAAGGACTTTAAGGAGGCTGGCAAGGGCTATGCCGAAACGGTTCTAGGTCAGATGTGGCCACGCGGGACGGAACGAGACGGAAGACGGAACGGAGACGAAAGACGGCGGCCGCGGGGCGTGCCGGGGAAGAGTGCTTCCCCGGAATTGATCTTCGTCCGGGGTACGTCACGTCATCGCGTACGGGAAAGTGCACACGTACCGGCCGCCGCCCGGGGCGCACTTTCCGGGCAGGGCTCAGACGAGCGGCAGGGCCGCCTGGGACAGCCGGCGGGCGGCGCGCTCGGCATAGCGCTCGTCGATCTCAACGCCGATGGCGCGGCGGCCGAGGTTGCGGGCGGCGACCAGCGTGGAGCCGGACCCGGCGAACGGGTCGGCGACGACGCCGGGCGGGCACGTCCCGATGAGGGCCTCCAGCACGTCCACGGGCTTGGCGTGGGGATGCCCGCTTTTGCGCGCGAGGTGGCCGACGCCGCGCGCGTTGCTGGAGACCACGCTGCTCCATGCACCGGGACGCTTGGGCCACAGACCCAGGAGGAAGACCGGCTCGACATCGCGGCGGTAGCCGGTCGTACTACCGACCACCCCGGAGTCCGCAAGCTTGCGGTAGACGAGGACGTGGCGCACGGCGGCAGGATGCGGAGCGTAGAAGGAACCGAAGACCATGGCCGGCCGATCGCCCCACAGGGCCAAGGCGTCATCACGGGCCGCTGTGTCGGCATCGCCCCGGATCCCGGCGTGCGCAGCGCTCCCTCGCCCTGGATTGGCGCCGCGCTTCCATCCGATGCCGTACGGCGGATCGGTGAGCAGGACATCCGCGGCGAGCCAAGCGTGGATCTCGCGGGAGTCGCCGAGGTAGAGGGTCACGGCGTCGTCGGCGTAGTAGGGCTCCGGCACGGCTGCCTCCTTCTGTGGCGAAGGTAACAAATCGGTCGGACAAAATGCTGATTTTGTGCGGCCGCCACGCGGCACCCGTCCCCCGCTGCACCGAACAAGATCGTTCCGGCATCCCGAACAAGATCGTTTTTCGGGGGTGGAACAAGATCGTTCCCGGGTGCGCAGTCCCGGAACCACGGGATCCGGGGATCCCGAACAAGATCGTTCGCGCGGACCTCGAACAAGATCGTTCACAGGGGCGGAACAAGATCGCCAGCCTGTGCGCGGTCCCGGGATCGCGGGGCCCGGGGATCACGGGGGCCCGGGATTCCGAACAAGATCGCCACCCCGAGCAAGATCGAACTTCCCACCAAGATCGCTCGCTGGTGGCCCGAACAAGATCGTTCGCGGGGGTGGTCTCAGCCCAGGTCCAGGCCGTAGGCCTCGCACACCTCGGCGGGCAGCTCGGTCAGGAGGCGCTCCAGCGCGTCGTCCAGGTCGACGAACTCCGCGCGCCGCTCCCACAGGTCGACGCTGCAGGCGGCCAGCAGCGCCTCGGCGTCCACGCCGGGGACGAAGTCCAGGCCGGCCTGGGCGGCGGCGGCCAGGCGGTGCACGCCGGTGAGGGCGCGGGCGTGGTCGGCCAGGACGACGACGGGCGCCCCGTGCCAGCCGCGCGCGGTCAGGTCGGCGGCGATCGCGGCGGCCTTGGCCGGGTCGGTGACCTCGTGGCGGGGGGCGTAGCCGGCGGCGTCCAGGACGGGCAGGTGCAGCGGGTTGACGATCACGCGGCCACTCCTATCAAGATCGTTTTCCGGGGGGCGAACAAGATCGTTCGCGGGGGACTCGAACAAGATCGTTCCGGTGGGGCCGGGGCCCGCCCCGCGGGGCGGGCCCCGGGGGGCTACTTGTTGCCGGTGCCCTTGCACTCGCGGCACTTGCCGTGGCCCTTGCCCCGGCAGGGCTTGCAGCTCTCGGGGAGTCCCTCGCCCTGCTCGTCGACGGGGTAGCCCAGGCCCTCGCAGGTCTCGCAGCTCGCGATGCCCTCGCCGCCGCAGTGGTCACACCAGCTGTCGGCGCAGTTGCAGGTGGTGGTGGATCCGCAGTCGCAGCAGGGGCTCTGGGGGCTGTTCTCCGTCGTCGTCATGCTTTAAGTGTACGGGCTCCCCGTACAAGTGTCAACCCTACCCGTACACTTTCTCGGGATTTTTCACGCCTGCGTTCGGCGGACCAGCTCTGACCAGGGGATCTCCTCGATCACGCGCTGGGGCACGGCGCAGGGCTCGCCGTCGAAGCCGGTGCCGGCCACTCGCCCCTCGAAGACGATCACGCGGCCCTCGGCGTCGTCGGGCGTCCCGGCGTGGGCGGTGATGTAGGCGTGCAGCTCCGCGGCGCTCCAGCAGGCGCTGAAGCCGCGCACGCAGTCCTGCCAGCCCTCGCCGTCGCAGTCCTCGCACTCGTCGATGACGCCGGCGCCCTCGCAGCGTGAGCAGTCCCCGCCCGCGCCGTGGCAGCGGGGGCAGTCGCGCCAGCCCTCGCCGGTGCCGTCGCAGGTGCGGCACTGGGTGCGCGAGCCGTCGGCGCTGTACTCCGCGCCCCACAGGCCCGACCAGGCGTGCTCGGCGTCGAAGGCGGGCGCGCCCTCGCGGTGCCAGCGGTACAGGATCTCGCTCATCTTCGTCCTCCTGGTGGTGGTCGTCGGGGTGGGGCCCGCCCCGGGCGGGGCGGGCCCGGGGGGCTCAGGCCCGCGCCGCGTCCCAGGCCCGGTCGCCCTGCTCCTCGGCGACCAGCTCCTGCAGGTGGCCGGCGCGGCGGGGGATGTCGTGGGCGGCGAAGTGGGCGGCGAGGTTGTCCAGCTCGATCCACAGGTTGGTCAGGTTCAGGTCGGTCAGCTGCTCGATGTCGATGCGCTCGATCTGGGCGAGGCGGCGGAGGGCGGTGGCGGCGGTCTTGGTGTTCGTCATGGTTCTAGTGTACGGGCTCCCCGTACAGGTGTCAACTCTACCCGTACACTTTTCTCGGGAGA
>NZ_BAAAHH010000089.1:0-3408 GCF_039525175.1 Actinocorallia libanotica | reverse complement strand
ATTGAGCACGCTGTTGGGTCCTGAGGAAACGGGCGACCGATTTCTTCGGAACCACCGCGGGTCAGACCGCAGCCCCCTGTAGTGGGGGCTTACGTCTGGGGCCGTCTGTTTTTTGAGAACTGCACAGTGGACGCGAGCATCTTAAAGCAATTTAAGTGCCTGGAAATCTGAATTTTCAGAGTTTCTATGGTTCACAGTCTTGTCTTGGTTTTGGGCCATGTGTTGTGGTTCAAGTTTTTAAGGGCATACGGTGGATGTCTTGGCATCAGGAGCCGATGAAGGACGTGGGAGCCTGCGATATGCCTCGGGGAGTCGGCAACCAGACTTTGATCCGGGGATTTCCGAATGGGGAAACCTGGCACCCGTGATGGGGTGTCGCCGCCTGCTGAATGCATAGGCAGGTTGGTGGGAACGCGGGGAAGTGAAACATCTCAGTACCCGCAGGAAGAGAAAACAAGAGTGATTCCGTGAGTAGTGGTGAGCGAAAGCGGAAGAGCCTAAACCGATCGTGTGTGATAGCCGGCGGGCGTTGCACGGTCGGGGTTGTGGGACCACCCCGCAGGGACCGCCGTCCTTGCAAAGAGTTACAAAGCAGCTCGGTAGTCGAACGGCATGGGAAGGCCGACCGCAGACGGTGAGAGTCCGGTAGACGAAATCGTGTTGCCTCTTGGGTGGGATCCCGAGTAGCACGGAGCCCGTGAAATTCCGTGTGAATCTGCCACGACCACGTGGTAAGGCTGAATACTCCCTGATGACCGATAGCGGACCAGTACCGTGAGGGAAAGATGAAAAGTGCCCCGGTGAGGGGTCGTGAAATAGTACCTGAAACCGTGTGCCTACAAGCCGTCAGAGCGTCCTCAATGCCTTCGGGTGTTGTTCGTGATGGCGTGCCTTTTGAAGAATGAGCCTGCGAGTTATGGTGTGTGGCGAGGTTAACCCGTGTGGGGTAGCCGTAGCGAAAGCGAGTCTGAAGAGGGCGAACTTTAGTCGCATGCTGTAGACCCGAAGCGGAGTGATCTAGCCATGGGCAGGTTGAAGCGCCGGTAAGACGGTGTGGAGGACCGAACCCACCAGGGTTGAAAACCTGGGGGATGACCTGTGGTTAGGGGTGAAAGGCCAATCAAACTCCGTGATAGCTGGTTCTCCCCGAAATGCATTTAGGTGCAGCGTCACATGTTTCTCGCCGGAGGTAGAGCTACTGGATGGCCGATGGGCCCCACAAGGTTACTGACGTCAGCCAAACTCCGAATGCCGGTGAGTGAGAGTGTGGCAGTGAGACTGCGGGCGATAAGGTTCGTAGTCGAGAGGGAAACAGCCCAGATCATCGACTAAGGCCCCTAAGCGTGTGCTAAGTGGGAAAGGATGTGGAGTTGCCGTGACAACCAGGAGGTTGGCTTAGAAGCAGCCACCCTTGAAAGAGTGCGTAATAGCTCACTGGTCAAGTGATTCCGCGCCGACAATGTAGCGGGGCTCAAGCACACCGCCGAAGTCGTGGCAATCGCACTATGTGCGGTTGGGTAGGGGAGCGTCGTGCAGCCGGTGAAGCCGCAGCGTGAGCTAGTGGTGGAGGCTGTACGAGTGAGAATGCAGGCATGAGTAGCGAATGAACGGTGAGAAACCGTTCCGCCGGATGACCAAGGGTTCCTGGGGCAGGCTAATCCGCCCAGGGTAAGTCGGGACCTAAGGTGAGGCCGACAGGCGTAATCGATGGACAACGGGTTGATATTCCCGTACCCGCCGGTACGCGCCAACGCTGAACCTCGTGATACTAACCACGCAAGCCGCCCAATGGATCCTTCGGGTGAAGTTGGTGTCGGGGAGTCTGGGACCTGATCGGGTAGTAGGTGAGCGATGGGGTGACGCAGGAGGGTAGCTCAGCCCGGGCGATGGTAGTCCCGGGGTAAGCCCGTAGGGAGTCGTGTAGGCAAATCCGCACGGCGTGTTCCTGAGAGGCGATGCCGAGCCGTTTTAGGCGAAGTGAGTGATCCCATGCTGCCGAGAAAAGCCTCTAGCGAGTGTACTGGCGGCCCGTACCCCAAACCGACTCAGGTGGTCAGGTAGAGAATACCAAGGCGATCGGGTGAACTGTGGTTAAGGAACTCGGCAAATTGCCCCCGTAACTTTGGGAGAAGGGGGGCCGTGTCTGGTGATCGGACTTGCTCCGTGAGCTGGGTGCGGCCGCAGATACCAGGGGGAAGCGACTGTTTACTAAAAACACAGGTCCGTGCGAAGTCGTAAGACGCTGTATACGGACTGACGCCTGCCCGGTGCCGGAACGTTAAGAGGACCGGTTAGACCATTTCGGTGGTCGAAGCTGAGAATCTAAGCGCCGGTAAACGGCGGTGGTAACTATAACCATCCTAAGGTAGCGAAATTCCTTGTCGGGTAAGTTCCGACCTGCACGAATGGCGTAACGACTTCCCCGCTGTCTCAACCACAGGCCCGGCGAAATTGCACTACGAGTAAAGATGCTCGTTACGCGCAGCAGGACGGAAAGACCCCGGGACCTTCACTATAGCTTGGCATTGGCGTTTGGAATGTCTTGTGTAGGATAGGTGGGAGACTGTGAAGCTCGGACGCCAGTTCGGGTGGAGTCATTGGTGAAATACCACTCTGGTCGTTTCGACCGTCTAACCCGCGCCCCTTATCGGGGTGGGGGACAGTGCCTGGTGGGTAGTTTAACTGGGGCGGTTGCCTCCCAAAGAGTAACGGAGGCGCCCAAAGGTTCCCTCAGCCTGGTTGGTAATCAGGTGGCGAGTGCAAGGGCACAAGGGAGCTTGACTGTGAGACCGACGGGTCGAGCAGGAGCGAAAGCTGGGCCTAGTGATCCGGCACCTACGTGTGGAAGTGGTGTCGCTCAACGGCTAAAAGGTACCCCGGGGATAACAGGCTGATCTTCCCCAAGAGTCCATATCGACGGGATGGTTTGGCACCTCGATGTCGGCTCGTCGCATCCTGGGGCTGGAGTAGGTCCCAAGGGTTGGGCTGTTCGCCCATTAAAGCGGCACGCGAGCTGGGTTTAGAACGTCGCGAGACAGTTCGGTCCCTATCCGCTGCGCGCGTAGGAGTCTTGCGAGGATCTGTCCCTAGTACGAGAGGACCGGGACGGACGAACCTCTGGTGTGCCAGTTGTCCTGCCAAGGGCACGGCTGGTTGGCTACGTTCGGAAAGGATAACCGCTGAAAGCATCTAAGCGGGAAACCTGCCTCCAGATGAGGACTCCCTCCCACTTCGGTGGGGTAAGGCCCCCAACAGACTATTGGGTTGATAGGCCGGAGATGGAAGCACAGCAATGTGTGGAGTCGACCGGTACTAATAGGCCGAGTGGCTTGACTACAACACACCAAATTCTTTCAAGACCTGATGTGTGTGCTCGCGTCCCTGTGCGGTTCCCGGAAAACAGCCGGC
>NZ_BAAAHH010000088.1:0-5188 GCF_039525175.1 Actinocorallia libanotica | reverse complement strand
CTGCTGCGCCGCCAGGTGGCGGCGGTCAAGGCGGTCGACGGCGTGACGTTCTCGGTGAACAAGGGCGAGACGCTGGGCCTGGTGGGGGAGTCGGGCTGCGGCAAGACCACGACCGGCCGGATGATCATGCGCCTGCTGGACCCGTCGTCCGGGAGCATCAAGTTCGAGGGCCGGGAACTGGTGGGCCTGTCGCAGCGGGGGGTGCGTCCGCTGCGCCGCGACATCCAGATGATCTTCCAGGACCCGTACTCCTCCCTCAACCCCCGCAAGACGGTGGGTTCGATCGTCGGCGCCCCCTTCCACCTCCAGAAGATCGCGACCCCGCACGGTGTGAAGAAGGCCGTGCAGGAGCTGCTCGAGCTGGTCGGTCTGAACCCCGAGCACTACAACCGCTATCCGCACGAGTTCTCCGGCGGCCAGCGCCAGCGCATCGGCATCGCCCGGACCCTGGCGCTGAAGCCGAAGCTGATCGTGGCGGACGAGCCGGTGTCGGCGCTGGACGTCTCTATCCAGGCCCAGGTCGTGAACCTCCTGGAGGACCTGCAGGACGAGCTCGGCCTCACCTACGTCGTGATCGCCCACGACCTGTCGGTGGTGCGCCACATCTCCGACCGGGTCGCGGTGATGTACCTGGGCCGGGTCGTGGAGATCGCCGACCGCGAGGACCTGTACGCCGATCCCAAGCACCCCTACACCAAGGCGCTGCTGTCGGCGGTGCCGATTCCCGACCCGAACGTGCGGCAGGACCGCGAGCGGATCCGCCTGAAGGGCGACGTGCCCAGCCCGCTGGACCCGCCGCCGGGCTGCCCCTTCCACCCCCGCTGCTGGAAGGCCCAGGACGTGTGTAGGACGACGGTCCCGCCGCTGGAGGAGAAGGCCTCGGGTCAGCTCGCCGCGTGCCACTTCCCGGAGGGCGGTTCCGCCGGCACCACTGCGGCCGGGCATATCGCGACAGAGGTGCGGAAACTTCCGTAGTTCCTATGTAATTCGAGTAACCACAGTAAAGCGGGCATAAGTTCTTAAATGTAACTTATGTCCGCTTCTGTGTCAGGGGGAGGTGCTGATCGGGCAACGACGAGATCACGATCCGGACACAGGGTCTGGCGTGCCCCGCCCCGCGACAGCAGATTGCGCTCAGACGGCTTTACGGCGATGGCGCCTGTTGCGGAGGTACGTGAGCGTGGCCGCACCGATCGAGGTCTCGAAGGGCGATACCGAGGCCCACCCCGAGGACCTGCTGAAGGGCCTCGGCTCCGCCGTCCAGGGCCGGTCCCTCTGGCAGATCGCCTGGCTGCGGCTGCGCCGCGACAAGGTCGCCCTCGGCGGCGGCGCCGTCATCCTGCTGCTGATCGCCGCCGCGGTCTTCGGCCCCTGGTTCGCCGCCGACCCCCTGGAGTACAACCAGGACCTCATCGACCCCACGTTCCAGCGCCCCCTGGACGGCTGGCTGCACTCGGGCATCAGCGCCGACCACCTGCTGGGCGTGGAGCCGACCACCGGCCGCGACCTGCTCGCCCGCATCCTCACCGGCGCCCGCATCTCCCTGATCGTCGCCGCGGTCGCCACCCTGGTGTCGGTCACGATCGGCACCGTCCTCGGCGGCCTCGCCGGCTACTTCGGCGGCTGGGTGGACACCGTGATCAGCCGGGCGATGGATGTGTTCCTGGCCTTCCCGCTGCTGCTGTTCGCGATCGCGCTGGTGGGCGTGGTGCCGGGCGAGGTGCTGGGGATCAAGGGCAACGGCCTGCGGGTGGGGGTGCTGATCTTCGTGATCGGCTTCTTCAACTGGCCCTACATCGGGCGCATCGTGCGCGGCCAGACCCTGTCCCTGCGCGAGCGGGAGTTCATCGACGCCTCCCGCAGCCTCGGCGCCGGACACCTCCACATCTTCTTCCGCGAGGTCCTGCCCAACCTGGTGGCGCCGATCATCGTCTACGCGACGCTGCTGATCCCCACCAACATCCTCTTCGAGGCCGCCCTGTCCTTCCTGGGCGTGGGCGTCATCCCGCCCGCCCCCTCGTGGGGCGGCATGCTGACGCTGGCGGTGCCGACGTACCAGAACACGCCGTTCTTCATGATCGTTCCAGGTATGGCGATCTTCATCACCGTCCTGGCCTTCAACCTGCTCGGGGACGGGCTGCGCGACGCGCTCGATCCCCGGGCCCGGTGAACCCGCCGGGTTCGCCGTCACCCCCCACAGAAAGAGGTGTGCCGGTCACATGGGCAAGTTCACAACGACCGCCGTCGCGGCGGTCGGCCTGATGCTGAGCGTGGGCCTCGCGGCCTGCGGCTCGGACAAGGAATCAGGGTCGGCCGACGCCTCGGGCTTCAACGCCGTCGAGAAGGGCGTCGTCAACCCCTCCGACAAGAAGGGGGGGACGATCCGCTACGCCAGCTCGGATGACTGGGACTCACCCGACATGGGCGATACGTATTACGCGTTCTCCCAGAACTTCGGCCGCCTCTACGGCCGGGCGCTGACCACCTTCAAGGTGGGCCCCGGCAAGGAGAGCCTGGAGATCGTCCCCGACCTCGCCGAGACCCTGGGCACCCCCTCGGACGAGGGCAAGACCTGGACCTACAAGATCCGCAAGGGCGTCAAGTTCGACGACGGCACCGAGGTCACCTCCAAGGACGTCAAGTACGCCGTCGAGCGCTCGAACTTCTCCTCCGAGCTCCAGCTCGGCCCCAAGTACTTCAAGCAGTACCTCCTCGACAACGACCCGCCCTACAAGGGCCCCTACGAGGACAAGTCCGAAGAGGGCCTGAAGTCCATCGAGACGCCCGACGACCACACCATCGTCTTCCACCTGAACCAGCCGTTCTCGGAGTTCGACTACCTGGTCCAGATGCAGACCCAGCCGGTGCCCAGGGCCAAGGACAAGGGCCTGGAGTACCAGAAGAGCATCGTCTCCTCCGGCCCTTACAAGATCGACAGCTACGAGCGCGGCAAGCACATGAAGCTGTCGCGCAACCAGCACTGGGACAAGGCGACCGACCCGCTGCGCACGGCGCTGCCCGACACCATCGAGGTCGCGCTCAAGCAGAACGCCGACGACCTCGACCAGAAGCTGATGTCCGGCGCGCTGGAGATGGACATCGCCGGCACCGGCGTCCAGGGCGCGGCGCAGCCCAAGGTCCTGGGCGACGCCAAGCACAAGGCCAACGCCGACAACGTCACCGCCGGCTACCTGCGCTACGTCGCGGTCAACCAGCACGTGAAGCCGCTGGACAACGTCCACTGCCGCCGCGCCGTGGCCTACGCCACCGACAAGGTCGCCGCGCAGACCGCCTTCGGCGGCCCCGTCGCCGGCGGTGAGATCGCCACGACGGTCGTGCCGCCCTCCGTCACCGGCTACGCCAAGGCCGACCGCTACCCCGTCGGCGCCGACCAGCACGGCGACTTGGAGAAGGCCAAGGCGGAGCTCGCCGAGTGCGGGCAGCCGAACGGCTTCTCCACCAAGATCTCGGCCCGCTCGGACCGGCCCAAGGAGGTCGCCGCGGCCCAGGGCATCCAGCAGGGCCTGGCCAAGGTCGGCATCAAGACCGAGATCGTCCAGGTGCCCGCGGGCGACTACTTCAACAAGTACGCCGGCACGCCCAAGTGGGTGCACGACAACGGCGTCGGCCTGATGATGATGGCGTGGGCCGCGGACTGGCCGTCGGGCTTCGGCTTCCTCCAGCAGATCGTCGACGGCCGGGCCATCAAGCCCTCCGGCGGCACCAACCTGCAGGAGACCGACCTGCCCGAGGTCAACCAGCTGTTCGACGAGGCGATCAAGGACACCAACGCCGAGGCGCGCAACGCCCGCTACACCAAGGTCGACCAGCTGGTCATGGAGGACGCGGGCATCGTGCCGCTCATCTACGCCCGGCTGCTGCTGTACCGGCCCGCGAACGTCACGAACGTGACGCTCACCCACGGCTACGGCGGCATGTACGACTACCTCAACCTCGGTGTCGAGTAGTCCCCGCAGGCGATCCGCAGAAGGCAGGTGAAGGCCTGACGGCCGCCGGGATCCGCCCCTTCCACGGGGCGGATCCCGGACGGCCGGGAGCCGCCGCTCGTGTTCAGTTTCCTCATCCGGCGCGCGATCAGCGCCGTCGCCATGCTCCTCATCGTCAGCATGGTCACCTTCGGGATCTTCTTCCTCCTGCCGAGGCTGGCGGGCCAGACGACCGACCAGCTCGCGGCCGCCTACGCGGGCAAGGCCCCGACACAGGCGGCGATCGCCGACATCAAGGAGCGGCTGGGCCTGGACGACCCGATCGCCGTGCAGTACGGCCGGTTCGTCAAGGGAGTGGTGGCGGGCCAGGACTTCAGCAACGGGCCGAGCGTGATGCACTGCGGCGCCCCGTGCCTGGGGTACTCCTTCCGCACCTCCGAGCCGGTGCTGCCCACGCTCCTGGACCGGGCGCCGGTGACGGTGTCCCTGGCCCTGGGCGCCGCCGTCTTCTGGCTCATCGCCGGAATCGGCGTCGGTGTGCTGTCGGCCCTGCGCCGCGGCAGCGCGTTCGACCGTGCGGCGATGATGACGGCCCTGGCGGGGGTGTCGCTGCCCGTCTACTTCACCGGTCTGGTGTCGCTGGCGGTGTTCGCCTACGGCCTCAAGCTCTGGCCTGAGGGGGTGGCCTACCGGTCCTTCACCGAGGACCCCGTGGACTGGGCGTACAACCTCATCCTCCCGTGGGCGACCCTGGCGTTCCTGCACGCGGCGCTGTACGCGCGGCTGACGCGTGCGGGGATGCTGGAGACGTTGAACGAGGACTACATCCGCACCGCCCGGGCCAAGGGGCTGCCGGAGCGGACCGTCATCACCAAGCACGCGCTGCGGGCCTCGCTGACGCCGATCCTCACGATCTTCGGGTTGGACCTGGGCCTGCTGCTGGGCGGCGCGGTCCTGACGGAGAAGACGTTCGGTTTCCCCGGTCTGGGCGCGTTGTCGATCGACTCGATCAGGTCGGGCGACCTGCCGATGGTGATGGGCGTGGTGCTGCTGGCGACCATCTTCATCGTGGTCGCGAGCTTCGTGGTGGACGTTCTCTATGCCGTGATCGACCCGAGGGTGAGGCTGGAATGACGGACCCGCGGACGCCGTCGACGGCGTTCTTGGAGGTGCGCGACCTGCGCATCCACTTCCCGACCGACGACGGCCTGGTGAAGTCCGTGGACGGGCTGAACTTCCAG
>NZ_BAAAHH010000087.1:0-6477 GCF_039525175.1 Actinocorallia libanotica | reverse complement strand
GGGGGGCGGCGGGGGGGCGCCGTCCGGTGCGGCTGCCGGGGCGGCTGCGGCGGCAGGCGGCGGCCGGGAGGCAGCGGAGCGCGCACGGGAGCGGGCGGCTCGGGCACTTCGGCCGACAAGGCCGGGACGGACGGCGCGGCGGGCGCGGGACGCGCGGGACGCCGGACGGGCGCGCGGCGGGTGACCCGCTCGTAGCGGGGGAAGAGCAGGACGGCGTAGAACGCCAGGAAGACGCCGGCCAGTTCCACCGCGAGCCACAGCGGCTCAGACGGCCAGGGCTCACCGAAGAGCAGCGCCGCGCCGCACACCAGCTGGATCTTGCCGACGATGTTCATCACCGCGCAGACCGGGATCATGCGGCGCTCCTGCAGTCCGATGTGCAGCAGCCCCAGGCCGAGCGCCCCGGCCACCAGGAACAGCACCGGGTAGGGCGTGAGCAGCAGCTCGCGCGGCGCCTCGGTGACGTAGGGGATCATCGCCACGCCCATCGTCTCGGCGGTGCCCAGCAGCACGCCCGCCCCGATCCCGTACGCGACGCCCGTCAGCCTCCTGGCGTGCCGGCCCTCCACCTTGCGCTCCCTGACGCAGAACAACCAGATGGGGAAGAGGAGCGAGGGGGTCACCGCCGCGGCGAGCATCCAGGGCGAGGGGTCGGGCAGCCCGGCCCCGCTGCGCGGAGGGAGGTCGCCGTACCCGTAGAGGGTGGGTACCGCGACCATGGCGAGGGCCGCGGTCAGCAGCCCCAGCGCCAGGCTCTCCCGGCGGTTCAGCCGCTCCTTGAAGCCGGTCCTGCCCACCGCGAGCAGCAGGAGCAGGCCGAAGAGGTAGGTCGCCAGCATGATCGAGACGGGTGCGGTGTTCACCGCGGCCGCGGCGACGACGGTGCCGCTCAGCACGGTCAGCAGGCCGACCAGCCACGGGCCGCTGGTCATCAGCCGCCCGGCGGTGTGGAAGGGCCGGCGGGGGGTGAGCGGGGGCAGCGACGTGCCGGTCGCCTTGAAGATCGTGAAACCGGTGAGGTAGACGAGATGGGCGGCGCACGCCAGGAGCACGGGCTGCATGGTTCCTCCGGGGTGGGTCGAAGGGAACCACATCGTTACATGGAGGACATGTCCCATAGCAGGCAGCGACGCCATGGTCTTTCCGGCGGTTTTTGTGCCCTCCGCTCAAGAACCGGGGGTGACCGTCTCCCGGGTCGGGAGCGGAGGGCGCCTCCGCGGTCAGCCCAGGCCGAGCCGTTCGGCGAGCAGCGCGCGGTGCCTGCGCCGCGGGCCCAGCAGCAGCTCGCTGCTCTTGGCGCGCTTGTAGGAGAAGTGCGCGTCGTGCTCCCAGGTGAAGCCGATCCCGCCGTGCAGGAGCAGGTGCTCCTTGGCCACCCGGAAATAGGCGGGGCCGGTGTAGGCCTGGGCGAGCGCGGCGGCCACCGGCAGCTCCTCCGGCGCCTCGTCGGCCGCCCACGCGGCGTGCCTGGCCACCGATTCGGCCTGCTCCAGGAGGCAGTGCAGGTCGGCGAGCCGGTGCTTCACCCCCTGGAAGGAGCCAACGAACCGGCCGAACTGGACGCGCAGTTTCGTGTACTCGACGATCGTGTCCAGGCAGCGGCGCAGCCCGCCCAGCTGCTCGGAGGCGAGCACCGCGCCCGCGACGTCGAGGGTGCGGGCGAGCGCCTGCGAGGCGTCCGCCGGGCCCACCAGACGTGCCGGAGTGGCGGAGAACTCCACCGTCGCCTGGGGACGGGTCAGGTCCAGGACCTCCAGCGGCGTGCGCTGGACGGCCTCGCCCCGGACCGCGAACACGGCGGGCTTGCCGTCCAGGCTCGCCACGACCAGGAGAAGGTCGGCGTCCGCACCGTGGAGGACGCGCTCGGCACGTCCTTCGAGGGTGTGGTCGGCGGAGGCCGTGACGCCTTCGGCGAAGGCGAGGGTGGCGACAGTCGTGCCCGCCGCGATGCCCGGAAGGTATTCGCGCTTGGCGGCCTCGTCGTCCAGCGCGAGCAGCGCCTCCGCGGCCAGGACGGACGACGCGAAGTACGGCACGGGGGTGAGCGCGGCGCCCAGTTCCTCCAGGACGACGGCGACCTCGGCCCGTCCGGCGCCCGCTCCCCCGTACTCCTCGGGGATGGCCAGACCGGTGACGCCCAGCTCTCCGGCGAGCCGCTCCCACGTCTTGCGGTCGTAGGACTCCTCGCCTTCGGCGACCTCGCGGACCCGTGCGGTCGGCGCGGCGGCGGCGAGGAAGGACCGGACGGCGCCGGCCAGCTCCTGCTGCTCGGTGGTAAGGATCAGTCTCACGCGCCCGCCTCCTTCTTCTGCGTGCCGACCTTGAGTTCACGGAAGGGGACGTCGCGGTCGACCTGCGGTTCGCGGGGCAGTCCCAGGACCCGCTCGCCGATCGCGTTACGGACGATCTCGTTGGTACCGCCGCCGAGCGCCATGCCCGGCGCCCAGGCCAGGGCCGCGGCGTAACGCGCCAGCTCGTCGTCCTCGGAGTGGGCGGCGACGCCCTCGCCGAAGATCTCGGCGGCCGCCTCGGCGCTGTCGAGGGTCAGTTCGGCCAGCAGAAGCTTGGTGACAGAGCCGCGCGAACCCGGATTGACGCCGGCCTTGACCTCCTGGGCGAGGCGCGCGTTGAAGAGTTCCAGCGCGCGTTCCTGGATATAGAGGTCGACCAGCTTCTCGCGGACGGCCGGATCCTCGGTGAGGCCGCGCTTCTGCGCGCGGGCCGCGATGCTCTTGTACGACGTGGGGCGGTCGGGCGCGGCGCTGCCCATGCCGATCGACAGGCGCTCGTGCAGGAGAGTCGTGATGGCGGCGTTCCAGCCGTTGTTGACGCCGCCGACGACCTGGTCCTGCGGGATGTGCACGTCGTCGAAGAAGACCTCGTTGAAGTGCGCGATCCCCGTCATGTCACGCAGCGGGCGGACCGTCACGCCCGGGGCGTGCATGTCGACGACGAACATGGTGATGCCCTTGTGCTTGGGCAGGTCCACGTCGGTGCGGGCGATGATGAGGCCGTAGTCGGCGTGCTGGGCGACGGTCGTCCACACCTTCTGCCCGTTGAGGACCCAGGAGTCGCCGTCGAGGACCGCGCGGGTCTGCAGGGAGGCGATGTCCGAGCCCGCGCCGGGCTCGGAGAACAGCTGGCACCAGATCTCCTCGCCGCGCAGCAGCGGCTTGATGTAGCGCTTCTTCTGCTCCTCGGTGCCCAGTGACAGCAGCGTCGGTCCGCACATGCCGAGGCCGATGCCGAACACCCCCGTCGGCAGGGCCTTCCCGCGTGCGGCCTGCTGGAAGGCGCGCTCCTCCGCGGTGCTCAGCCCCTGTCCCCCGTACTCGGCGGGCCAGGAGATCCCGGAGTACCCCGCGTCGTAGAGCACGGCCATGAACGAGCGGGACACGTCGGTGCCGGTGTTCTCGGGGATGGGCGTCTCCGCCAACCATGCTTTCGCCTGTTCGGCGTACGTCTCGATATCAGCCATCCGGGCTCCTCAACCGAATCGGATTCGGTTTCTTATTCAACCCCAACGGCCCCGGTTCCTCCAGACCCCCGCGGGATTCACTTGGCGCTTCGGTAAGCGAGCGCGAAGGACACCGCCGCACCGAGCGCGCCCAGGCAGCGGAGGTGGTTGAACGCCGTCCAACGCGACAGGTACGTCGTCCAGAAGTCGGCGGAGGCGGGAGCGGCGGCGTCCAGCGCTTCGAGCTGGTTGTTGTAGGGAACGTGGTAGACGACCGTCAGGACGACGGGAATGAGGTAGAGGCCGGCCCCGACGACGGCGTAGACGGCGCCCAAGGCCGACATGTCACGCAGCCCTATGACGCCCACGATGACGCCCGTCACCGCCGTACCGAACAAGGCGAGCATGAAGAGCGGGTTGGGTGCGGCACGGTTGATCGCCTGCATGGCGGCGGCACCTTGCGCCGCCGGAATGTCTCCCAGCCCCCGCATGACGAACGTGGAGAAGGCGAAGAAGACTCCCCCGCTCACTCCGGCGCCGATCGCGGAGACGAGCAGCAGCGTACGGTTCAAGGGGTTCTCCTCAGGACTCGGTGTTCAACACCTTCATCCCATCGCACGGAGATCGCCCCTTCCATGCCCGAAAAGCGCATACGCATACGCATCCGTCCCGCGCTACCTTCGTGCCATGGACGCTCTCGCCGCCCTCCTGGACGGACCCCGCGCCCGCGGCGCCTTCCTCCTGCGCTCCGTCATGAACCCGCCGTGGTCCATGCGCATCCAGGACCGCGCCCCGCTGACGCTCGCGGTCGTCGCCCGCGGCCACGCCTGGATCGTTCCTGAGACCGGCCCCCCGGTGCTGGTGAAGCCCGGCGAGGTCGCCCTGGCCCGCGGCCCCCGCCCCTACACCGTCGCCGACTCCCCCGACACCCCGCCGCAGATCCTCATCAACCCCGGCCAGATCTGCACCTCCCTGGACGGCGACGACCTGGTGGAGTCGATGGCGCAGGGCGTCCGCACCTGGGGCAACGCCCCCGACGGCCAGACCGTCATGCTCACCGGCACCTACGAGACCGCCACAGAGACCGCCCAGGACCTCCTGAACGCCCTGCCCCCGCTGCTGCACCTGCCGTCCGACCCGGCCCGCGCCCCGCTGGTCTCCCTGCTGGCCGAGGAGATGACCCGCGACTCCCCCGGCCAGGCCGCCGTCCTCGACCGCCTCCTGGACCTGCTGACCATCACGCTCCTGCGCACCTGGCTCACCCGCCCCGAAGCGCACCCGCCCGCCTGGTACCAGGCCCAGTCAGACCCCCTGATCGGCCAGGTCCTGCGCCTGCTCCACCACAACCCGTCCCACCCCTGGACCCTGGACCTGCTGGCCCGCAGACTCGGCGTCTCCCGCTCGACCCTCGCCCGCCACTTCACGGCCCTCGTCGGCGAGCCCCCCATGGCCCACCTCACCCGCTGGCGCCTCAGCCTCGCCGCCGACCTCCTCCAGGACCCGTCCCTCACCCTGGAGACCATCGCCCAACGCGTCGGCTACGCCACCCCCTACGCCCTGAGCACCGCCTTCAAACGCACCCGCGGCCTCACCCCGGCCCAACACCGCGCCCGCCTGACCCCCGTTTCGCGCACAACCCCCGAAACCCTGTACGCTACCGTCGGGACGTAACGCCCCACGCGGATGTAGCTCAATGGTAGAGCCCTAGTCTTCCAAACTAGCTACGCGGGTTCGATTCCCGTCATCCGCTCCACGTTTCCGCAGGTCAGAGCCGTGATCCACTCGAGTGGATCACGGCTCAAGATCTTTTGTCACCCAAATGTCACTGGGAATCGTCGCTACGCGCTGGCAGCTCGCATGCGAACCCGGTCTTGACCGGCATCGCCTGGCACCCCTGTTTACTCCGTCGACGCCCCACGACCCGCTCAAATCACTATGACGAACGCAGGGCCTTGGCCTACGTCCATCATCACAGTGGGCCTCAGGATCTCTCCAGAGGTGAAGACGTGTTGGATGCGCCGGAGACGGCAGTGGGATTGCCACCAAAGCTCACCCGTCAGCGTAATGCGGTGCTGCATCCCCGCGACGCCGCCGATGCCTACGCGCATCCCCGCCCGGAGCCAGCTCGGCTGGCACGCCTACGCACATTACAGCCGGTCGCGTACAAGTACACGGGTGCTACGTCGTAGTGCCGCAACGGCGTCTGGCCGACCGGCGCTGGCGGCCCGAGTTGCACGCCATGGTGCTGGGCGCCACGGTCACCAACTATGGCCTCAACGACGTGGCGTTGATGGGAATCAGCGCCGCCCGGCAACACGGACCGCTGCCACGGGCAGTCGTCTTCGTCAAGCGGCACATGGAGCGACTCGAGGTGGAGAGATTCGACAATGACCTCGTCACCAGCTGGGTCACCGAGATGGAACAGACCCTTCTCGATGCGGCCGATCGATCGGCGTTCGGAGGACTGACCGAAGACTCAGCCCGCGAGATCGTCCGGACCCTGGCGCTACGGGCCGGCTGGGACCGCGCCTCCGAACTCTCCCGCGAACAACACAAACACGCGACCACCGCACCGCCCTCGAACTCAGCGAACAGGACCCGGGTACTCGACCTCGATGAACTCGCCGAGGCCACCGACACGTTCGACGCGGACGACGCTCAAGTGCAACGCGACCACCCCATCGACCATCGGTCGCTTCGATCACCCGCCATGCACCCCAGCAGGCCCGCACCTCAGCCCTTCCCCCTGTTCCCTTCCGAACTCGGGACTGAGACCGCATCGGACGTGCTGAACGTGGGCTTCAGGAGTCGGTCCATACCTACAACACCTCTCAATTGGCCAAACACGCCGGTGCCAATCGATACTACGTGGTATCTGAAACGTTCTACGTTAATAAATGGACGTACAAGCTTGATCGATGTAGCCTTATTGATGTTCTGAACATTGAAGCGCCCCGAAGGTTCCGGACAGTGGTCCCACTACAATGGGATTGTCCGGAAGGTGTTTAATTTTGGCTCGA
>NZ_BAAAHH010000086.1:0-6625 GCF_039525175.1 Actinocorallia libanotica | reverse complement strand
GCCGTGCGGCGGCGGGCAGCGGGTGCGGGTGACGGCCCGGTGGGGGTGGCCGGCCGCCGGTGCGGGCTTCGTACCGCCGGAGCCCTTGCGGGCCAGGGGCCGGGGGCCGGACGCGGGACGGCCCCCGGCGCCCGCCGAGGTGCGGCCGCGGCCCGTCGAGGCGGAGCCTCCCCCGCCGGAGCCCGCAGAGCCTCCGGAGCCCGCGGCCACCCCGCCGTTCCTGCGGTTGGGCAGGTTCAGCGGGGGCGCGGTGTCGGCGGCCCGGGAGGAGCCCGCCGACTCGCCCGCGCGGGCCTTGGTGCCCAGCGAGCCCGTGGTGGTGGCCTTGGCGGAGGGGTCGTCGGAGCCGACGGCCGACAGGGCGGGCACGCCGTCCTCCCGGCGGACCAGGCGGGACAGCCCGGTGCCCGGGACCGCCGCCTGCGCGACGCCGAGGGTGTTCTTGCGCATCGTCGCGATGGACTTCTCCAGCTCGCTCTCCGAGCGGGCGCGCGAGACCGCGGAGTAGCCCACGGAGGCGAACAGGTGCTGGAACGGCTTGCGGTAGATGAACGCCGCGCCCGTCACCAGCGCGATGAGCATGATCTGCAGGCCCCAGGGCAGGCCCTCGCCGAGGATCACCCCGTAGGCCCACAGCAGCAGGGCGAGCACGCCGATCAGCGCCGCCTGTTTGAGCAGCATCGACAGCAGGAGCTCCAGCCATCTGACCGCGATCACCCGGCCGATCCCCGGGTGGATGCCGATGCCCAGGAAGATCGGGCCGGCCACCAGCAGCAGCAGGAACGCGATCTTCACGATGATCAGGGTGACCGAGATGACCAGGATGAGCAGGCCGGCGACCAGCGCGGCGAACAGCGCGCCGAACGCGACGGCCAGCCGCGAGGTCCACTGCTTGCCCTGGAAGAGCGGGTAGACGCTCGGGTGGTCGGCCTTGATGCTCTTGGCGACCTGCTGGTAGGCGTCGGCCTTGGCGCCCATGTCGGCCTTCTCCGCGCCGTACGTCTCGGGGAGGTCGACGGCCTGGGCGTACAGCAGCCGGTCGGCGTGCTCCTTGACGATCTTCGCCTCGGGGTCGGTGGTGCCGAACTCGCCCATCAGCCACGGCTTGCACACCAGCGCCACCCACAGGCCGTTGGCGTTGCGGGTCGCGGCGTCCAGCTCGGAGTCGTCCAGCGTCGGCTTGCCCTCGGGCGCGGGGATGCACGTCGTGCCCCCGCCGCTCTGCGGCAGCGCCGCGTTGAACGCCGCGCTGGTGGCGTTGGAGACCGTGGTGCCCAGCGTGGTGAAGTCGCCGGGCCGGGCGATCAGCCAGATGAGGCCGACCATCGCCGCGACCATCCAGATGGTGCCCTCGGCGACCTTGGAGGTGCGCTTGCGGACCAGGCCCCACCAGGCCAGGGTGATCGCGCCGAGGATGACGACCGGCGTCCAGTAGCGGGCGTTGAACGTCTCGCCGATGCCGGTGATGACCTCGTCGACGGTCTCCTTCAGCCAGCCCAGCAGCGACTCCGACGCCGCCGCCTGGTAGACGCTGATCGTCGTGCGGTCGATGGCGCGCACCAGGGTGAACAGGGTGTTGGAGACCGAGTTGCCGATCATGGCCATGGCGTCGCCGCAGCCCATGTCGACGGCGTACCAGGTCTGGCCCGCGGTGCCGTAGCGGTCGTAGTAGGTGAGCTGGTCGGCGGCGGTGTTCTGCAGCTCCCGGCTCGGGTGGTCCGGCGGCTTGATCATGCCGTCGGTGCCCGAGCCGTACGCCTCGGGGGCGGGGGCCGCGGCGGGCGCGCAGGCGTCGTTGGGGTTGGTGCTCCACGGCGGGTCCGGCGCCGCCGCGGCGGCGGGCGTCATGAGCAGGAACACCGCCATGCACAGGAGCAGCACGACCGATCGTCGGCGTCCCGCTCCGCGGCGGACACGGCCGACGGCACGTCGGAGTCTCATCCGGCGCTCTCCTCTGAGTCAGCCCCCGTCTTGGACAGAACCGGCTTCTGGCGCGTCGGGTTGGTGTCGAGCCAGCGCAGGAGCTCCTCGGAGACGAGGTCCACGCCGATCCGGCCCGCCCGGCCGTCCAGATCCCGGAAGATGCACTCGCCGTTGCCGAGGTTGCGCAGCACGCCCTTGTGCTCCTCCGAGGACTCGACGCCGAGCAACGACATCACGTTGCCGACCTCCCCCCGCTCGCTGGAGCGGAAGGAGAACACCGACGAGAGGCAGTTCGTCACCTGCTCATTCAACAGGTCTCCCGCATTTTGCGAAACCAAGATCAACGCAGTGTTGCGGGAGCGGCCCATCCGCGATACTTCCGGCACCAGTTTGGCGCCTTCGGGTGTCGAAGTGATGGCCCACGCCTCGTCCAGGAAGATGGCCTTGGGCAGCCTGCGGTCCAGCCCGTGCATGAGGCGGCGCGCGAACTGCGAGACCAGGTACATCAGCGCCACCGACAGGCGCTGCTCGTAGGAGTAGTCCTCGCGGCCCACCGCCACGTCCGGCAGGGTCAGGCCGCCCAGGGTGAAGACGGTCGTCCAGCCCTCGGTGTCGATGCGCTCGCCGCCGTAGGGGTCGAAGCACAGCGACGCCAGCCGCATCTCCGACATCGAGCGCAGCACCGCGCCGAGGTTCTTGGAGGCGGCGTCCTCGGCCGCCTCCAGGTGGTCCACGACCTTGCCCAGCGACGGGCGGTCGCCGTTGGCGACGGCGCCGACCGCCTGGATCATCGCCGACTCGCGCTCCTCCGACATGCGCGGCAGCAGCAGCCGCAGCGTCTCGGTGGCCATCGTCTTCTTGACCGCGAGGTCGTCGTCGAAGCCGAACGGGTCGAGCAGGCCCGGCGCCGCCGAACCGAGCGGCAGGATGCGGGCGCGGCGTCCGCGGGCCTTCAGCAACTCCACGAGCGCCTCTGCATCACCTTTGGGATCGATCGCCGCGATCGTAACCCCGCGCAACGCCATCTGGTAGATGAGCAGAAGGGCCAGAGTCGTCTTACCGCCGCCGGGCTCGCCGGTGATCGCGACGGCCGTCGGGCGGTTGCGCGCGGCGGCGACCAGCGGGTCGAAGTGCACGATGCTGCGCGCCCGGCCCAGCGTCTCGCCGATGTAGGGGCCGGTCCAGCCGCCGCCCGTGTCGTCCCTGCGGTCGCCGAGGTCGACGGTGGCCACCGGCATGCCGCCCGCGATCGTGCGCAGGGGCTGGCGCTGGGCGTAGGCGTTCAGGCGCAGGCGGTCGCCCGGCAGGGACTCGCTGAACAGGGAGAACTGGTCGCCGGTGGAGTTGACGACGTCGATGCCGATGTCGCGGTAGTGCTCGACGACGGCGTCGACGCGCTGGACGAGCAGCTCCTCGGTGTGCGCCGTGACGATGAGGCGGTGCCAGCCGTAGACGAACGGGAGGCGCTCCTTGGTGATGCCGTGCTCCAGCATCCGCGCCGCGTCGATCTGCTCGGCCAGCGCGATCGGCGCCTCGGCGCCCGCCTCGCGGATGTGGGCGTCCATGTCCCGGGCGTGCGCGAGCTTGCGGGAGACGTCCTTGGAGGCCAGCGCGGGCGGGATGAGCCGCATCCGCGAGCTGATCTCGACGGGGAAGGACAGCGAGTCGGAGTAGTGCAGCCACGGCTCGCCGTCGGGGAACGGCATCAGGTCGGGGAAGCGCGCGAACGACAGGTACGCGGTGTAGGACTCGCCGCCGGGCTGCTCCATGCGCAGGTTGGAGCGGCCGTTGTGGATGGCGCCCTCGATCAGCGCCTCGATCTCCCCGGCGCCCCAGCGGCGCTTGGCGACCGCCGACGGCGGCGGGTCGGCGAGCGCGCCCGTCACCGCGTGCTGGAACAGCCAGGCGACCTCCACGGACGTGGCGTGGCGGGCGCGCAGGGCGCCGCCGGACAGGGCGCGGCCGAGGCGTTCGGCCTGCTCCGTCCAGCGCTTGATCTCCCGCTCGTCGATCGCGTCGTCCTCCAGGCCGAGGGTGCGCTCGGACCTGCGGTAGAAGCCCAGCAGCGTGCCGAGCGAGCCCTGCAGCTGCACGCCGCGCCGGCCGAGCCGGACGCCGAGGTAGACCTCCTTGGACCAGAAGTCCTTCGCCCAGACGTGGGAGTACATCTCCTCCAGGTACGCGCGCCAGCCGGGGCCGTTGTCGCTGGTGCGGTCCAGCGCCAGCGCCCAGTCCGCCGCCGGGTACGTGCGGTGCGCGATGCGCAGGTGGACCTCGGCGTCCTGCATGCGGATCGCCGCCAGCGCGATGGTGAGGTTGGTGGCGAGCGCCTCGCGCTCCTCGGCGGTGGTGAACTCGTAGCTGAACGTCGGCAGCCGGAAGTACGCCCATGCCGCGTGCTCGCCGAGCAGGATGCGGTCGTCGAAGTACCGGACGGCCAGCCGACTCGTCTTCGTCCGACTCACTGCGTGCGCTCCTGGTGGTAGGGGGACGGGTCCTGGTATCTCTCGGGCAGGACCGAGAAGCCGCCCGCGACGACCGCGCTCAGGGCCAGGTAGGCCCGTCGCGTCGGCGGCCGCAGGGCCTTGAGCTCGTTGCGGGGCGACCGGTCGAGGCTGAGGTGGTCGTCCCAGGGGATGCGGACCAGCGCGCGGCACTGGCCGCGCGCCACCTGCTCGGCGTGCTCCACGTCGCTGTGGCTGCGGCGGCTCACCCCGTTGATGACGGTGACGGCCCGCTGCCGCAGGTCGTGGTAGCCGTGGCTGTCGAGCCACTCGAACGTCATCGCCACCGCGCGCGGGGCGTCCGAGCTGGCCGGGGCGACGAGCACGATCTGGTCGGCGTGCGGCAGCACCCGGCTGACGACGCTCGCGGCGGCGTCCAGCAGGGTGACGCTGTAGAAGCGGTCGAGGGTGCGGATCGCCTGCGCGTAGTCGCGGTCGTCCAGCGCGTGCAGCGGGGTCTTGCCGGCGGCGACCACGTCCAGGCCCGACCTGGCGCGGCTGGTGTAGCGCCGGATGCCCGACAGGCTGCCGATGTGCTCGGCGTTGGCGATGAGCGACGTGAGCGTCTCGTGCGTGTCGATCTTGGTGCGGCGGGCGAGCGCGCCGTGCCCGGGGTTGACGTCGAGCGCGACGGTCGGCTCCCCGCAGAACTGCGCGAAGGTGTGGCCCATCATCAGCGTGGTGACGGTCTGCCCGGCACCGCCGGTGCAGCCGAGCACCACGATGTGGCGGGTGCCCTGGAACGGCCGCTGGAGCCGCTCGATGTAGTCCTGGTCGACGGGGTTGCCGCGGCTGAGCAGCCTGCGCAGGCCGCCCGGCTCCTCCACCGGCTGGTCCGGCGGCGTGATCGCCTGCACCCGCTCCACCGGCGGCGTCCGCAGCGGCATCGGCCGCGGCCACATCGGCGACGCCGGCCCCGACCGCCCCTCGCGCGGCGGCGGCGGAAGCTCGTCGCGCCGCTGCGGCGGCGGAGGCACGATCCGCGGCGGCTCCGGCTTCACCGGCTCCCCGCGCACCGGCTCCGGCAGGCGCTCCCGGTTCGGCGCCCCCGGCCACACCGACCGCTCCGGCGCCCTGCCGAACCCCTGCTCCCCTTCCACCGCGCTGATCCGCGGCCGCTCCCGCCGCCCGAAACTCCCCGGAGGCACCCCCGGCCCCCCTTCAGCCCCCACGACCGGCTGAGGCCCGCTCCGCGACCCCTCAGCCTCCTCCCGCGGCGCGAACGGCCTGTTCGGCACACCCGGCCGAGCCCCCCTCGCCCCGGGCGCCGCCCCTTCCACCGACTCCCGCCCGAACGCCGCGGGCAGCTCCTCCCGGCGAGTCTCCTCCTCCTGCGAAGCCGCCACCCCGCGCCCAGGCACCTGCGGCACACCCCGCGGCCCCTCCTGCACCGGGACCTGCGAACTCCTCTGCCGCTCTTCAGCCGCCGCAGGCCGCTGCGAAGCGACCCGCCGATCCTCCTGCACGGGCCCCTGCGAACCTCTCTGCCGCTCTTCGGACACCACAGGCCGCTGCGGGGCGACCTGCCGGTCCTCGGACACCACAGGACGCTGCGGAGCGACCTGCCGGTCCTCCCGCACAGGCCCCTGCGGCGCTTCCTGCCGCTCCTCGGACGCCGCAGGACGCTGCGAGGCGACCTGCCGGTCCTCCCGCGCCGGAACCTGCGGCACCTCCTGCCGCCCCTCGGACACCACAGGACGCTGCGGAGCGACCTGCCGGTCCTCCTGCGCGGGCCCCTGCGAGCCTCTCTGCCGCTCCTCGGACGCCGCAGGACGCTGCGGGGCCGCCCGGCGGTCCTCCTGCGCGGGTACACGCGGAGCTTCCTGTCGGCCTTCGGATGCCGCAGGGGTCTGCGGCACAGGCCGCGGGCCTTCCTGGGACGGGGGCCGGGGGCTTGTCCGCTGGTCCTCGGATGCTGCGGGCTGCTGGGGCGCCGGACGCCGGCCCTCCGGGGCGGGGGCCTGCGGGGGCCTCTGCCGGTCCTCAGGCGTCATGGAGCGCTGGGGGGCGGGCTGCGGGCCCTCGTGGGCAGGGGGCCGCGGGCCGCTGGGGCGGCCTTCGGGCGTCGCGGGTCGTTGCGCGGCGGGGGGCCGGGGGCCCTGGACGGGGAGGCGGGGGCCGCGCTGCGCGTCCTCGGGCGCCGCGGGGGGCCGGGGCGCGGGCGGGTGGGCCGGGGGCCGGTGGGCCGCGGCGGGCAG
>NZ_BAAAHH010000085.1:0-6894 GCF_039525175.1 Actinocorallia libanotica | reverse complement strand
GCCGAAGCCGCGATGCGCACCGCGGCCGCCACCGAGCAGGGCCTGGTGACCGGCCGCTACACCGCCGCCATCACCCAGCTCGGCGACAAGGACAGCCTCGACATCCGCCTGGGCGGCATCTACGCCCTGGAACGCATCGCCACCGACTCCGAGCGCGACGACACCGTCATCGCCGAACTCCTGGCCACCTTCGTCCGCGAGCATCTCGAAGACGAAGACGCCCGCCGACTCCCGCCCGAGGCCGATCCCCAGCGCTACCGGCTACGTGCCGACCTGCGCGCCGCCCTGGCCGTCCTGGGCCGCCGCACCCACGACAACGGCATCCGCCCCGACCTGACAGGCTTGGACCTCCACCAACTCGACCTTTCCCGCATCACCTTGGTCCGCACCAACTTGAGCGGCGCGAGCCTGCGTGACATGGATCTGCGCGGGGCTGACCTACGTGGAGCCGACCTGCGCGGAGCTGACCTGCGCGGAGCCGATCTGCACAGTGCGAACCTGAGCGGCGCGGACCTGAGCAACGCGGTTCTGAACGGCGCGAGCCTGCGCGGAGCGCGCCTGTACGACGCGGATCTGATCAGCGCGGACCTGTGTGACGTGAACCTGAGCAGCGCGGACCTGAGCAGTGCAGACCTGCGCGGCGCCGTTCTGAGCGGTGCTGACCTCTATGGCGCAGACCTGAGCAGCGCGGACCTGCGCGGCGCGAACTTGGATGGCGCGAAGCTGAACAGCACGAACCTGAACAGTGCGAACCTGAGCCGTGCACAGGGGCTACCGCCCAGGCTGCTGTGAATCGCCCTGTTCCCGACAGGGCGGGGTTATCGGCACCCGGTTGTCGTAAGGCGCCGCAGCGCGGCATGGGCGGGTGGGCCCCACGTGGCCTTGCCGCCTGGACGGCCGTGGACTCCGGCTTCACCGATGCTGATGCAGGCGAGGGCTTTCAGCACGGCCAAGCCGCGGGCACGGCGGAGAGTATCGACGTCCGGGATCGGTCGGTAGGCGGCGTGGAAACGGTCGATGGCGCCGTCGGGGAGCAGGATCCACGCAGCGGCGAGATCGTAGGCCGGATCGCCGGCGAACATGTCGCCGAAGTCGATCACTCCGCTGATGGTGCCGTCCGTGGTGAGGACGTTGGCCGGATGCAGGTCACCGTGCAGCCAGAGCGCAGGGCCGTCCCAACCGGGCGCGGCCGCGGCGTCGTCCCAGACCGCGCGAACGGCGTCAGGGTCGGAGATCAGCCCAGCCTCGGCAGCCCAGGCGAGCCCGGCAGCGAAGCCCTCGGTGTAGTGGGGCAGAGGCCCGCCGCGGTCCCGCCCCGCGGGTGCCCGGTCGGGGGCGGGTTGGTGCAAAGCCGTCAGGAAGGCGGCCAGGGCGTCGGCGGCCTCAGCGCCGCAGGTGACGGGCGCGCGGTCGGCGGGCTCACCCGGCACCCAGGTGGTGACGATCCAACGCTGCGGAAACAAAGCCGAGGGTTCGCCGAGCCGCTGCGGGACGGGAACCGGCAGCGGAAGGCGCGCGGCAAGGGAGGGCAGCCATGCGTACTCCTTGAGCAGCAGCTCCGCTGCGGAATCCGTCGCCCAGGGCAACCGCACGGCGAGATCGTCGCCGAGGCGCCACAGCTGGTTGTCCCACCCACGCGCGCCGAACGTCACGGGCCGATCGGCCAGGTCGGGGTGCTGGTCACGAAGAAGCTCCCGCACCAGCTCAGCATCGATCTCGATCTCAGCGCGCGTCATGCAGGACAACAGTAGTCGGAAGAAAACCGATCGATTCCGGGTCGGCAAGCGGCAACAGCGCGATCAGCGCCCCTCTGGCGGTCTCACGAGGGTCCGTCGCGGACGGTCAGCCCGTGCTTGACGACCAGCGCGGTGAGCGGACGACCCGGACTATGTCGTCCCAGCACTGAACGATCGCGGGGATCGACACCCGCCGCAGCCGAAGCTCATTGAACGCGCCCCACCCGTTGGAGCCGCGGTGGTCGCGGGTGATCTCCCCGCGCAGCATGGCGGTGTCGACCCACCACGGCTGGGTGTCGGTGATGTCGGCGCGGCGGGGCGCGAACTGGTAGCCGCAGACCGCGAACATGCCGTAGACGACGTCGCTGCAGGAGCCGGTGTCGGTCGTGACGATCTCGGGCGGCTCGGTCGCGTCCAGCCGGTGGATCACGTCCAGGACGTACATCGAGTCCCGCAGCGTCCGGGCATGGTCGGGGTCGTCGGCGGGCTTTACCGGGTGCGGACCGAATGGGTCCTGTCCGGCGATCCGGACGCGGGTGCGTCCGCCCGGTCGTGGTCGGCCCCGCTTCGGCGGCCGGGAGGTGGGGACGGTGTCACCTTTCTCGTCACTCGTGTCATCCCCGGGGATGATGGAGGCATCGGCGGCTGGCTCCGGGGTCGCGGCGAGGGAGGACGGATGGATGCGGCGCACGAGGCGCTGGCGGCGATCGCCGCGGCGGCGCGGGATGCTTACGGGTCCGGTCAGAACATGCGGGTGCGCTCCTCCGGGGTGGTGCACGCCGTCACCCTGACCACCTGGCTGCAGGGGCTGCGCCTGCCCGGCCCGGCCTGCATGGTCGGGGTCGCCGGGTGGGATCCCTCCGCCGCTCATCCCGAGCATGGGGAAGTCACCTGCAGGCGGTGCCTGCGCCTGAGTGACGCCCGCCCGGAAGCCGACGTCGACCAGCTCGCCCTCTTCGACGCCGGCGACTCCCCTGCCTGAGGTCTTCCACCGCCTCGAGGCCCTGGCGCGGGTAATTTCTGGTGTTCCGGCGGTGTCCAACATGCGCGCGTAGGGGGCTCGCGTCATTCGCAGAATTCAATGGCCACGACGCTCACGCCCCTCGCACGCACACACGCTTACGCGTACGGGTGTGCGTAGAGAGGTCTCATTGAGGAGCAAGACGGCTCGTGCCCTCCGCCGACCTGGCGCAGGTACCGGTCCTCCAGGTCGGCCAGGACGTGGTCGACCTGCTGCCAGGCGGTGGCGCGCTCGTGGTGGTCCAAGAGCTGCAGGCTTCCGCCTCGCCAAAGCGCCCACCGCCCCGACATGCCAGTCCGCCCCGGCAGACGGATCCCCCGTGCGTGAAGTGCCACAATGCATCATGGTCACAAGCTCACCGACGCTGATCGTGGTCAGCGGCCCACCCGGAAGCGGCAAGACCACTCTGGCTCGGAAGGTCGCCGCGCGGATCGGCTGCCCCTTGATCATCCGCGATGAGATCAAACAGGGCCTCGTCATGGCCACACCCGGTTACGAACCGGGCGGCGACGACCCCCTGAACCTGACCGCGCTGACCGTCTTCACCGACGTGCTCACCACGCTCCTGAAGTCCGGGACGACCACGGTCGCCGAGGCCGCCTTCCAGGACCGGCTCTGGCGACCGATCCTCGACGGCCTGACCGCACTGGCAGACGTCCGGATCATCCGCTGCGAGGTGCCCGTCGAGACGGCCCACACGCGGGTCGCCGACCGCGTCGCCACCGATGTCCACCGGACCGCGCACGGCGACACCAAACTCCTTCAAGCCATCGCGGCAGGCGACAGCCCGATCGCGTCCTTCACGTCGATCGCGATGGACCTGCCGACCCTGGTCGTGGACACCTCCGACGACTACCGGCCCGGCCTCCCCGACGTCATCGCGTTCGCCACCGGAAATGCCTGACCGACGGAGTTTCCCCTCCGGGGGAACACCCCACTGAACCCGGCACTCCCGATCTATGTGCGCGACAATTGACTGTCACGTACATGAGCGATCACGACCGGGCTGAGGATGTGCCCCTCCACGCGCTGCACCACTCGGTTACGTTATCCGGCACGTCACGCATGTGGCGGGCAGCCGGTGAGCGCAGCCGAGGCGAAGGTCACCGCGCTCCGCGGCGCCACGATCACGCTCACCGATGCAGCGGAGGCGTTCCTCGTCACCCACCGGGTCGCCGACCCCGACACCCACCGCGCCTACGCCTCGACGATCGACCGGACCATCGGGGTCGTCAGCAGCCGCGAACGCCTCCTCGCCGACATCAACCGCCCGCCGAGCCCAGCGAGTCCGTGCTGCCGGGGGGAACGCCCGTGTGCTCATCTCCGTCGCCCCCCTACACGGGCGAGACCTTCAAGCCGACCGACCGCCCCGGTCTCGGCACCATCATTCACTGGAACCGTTGAGAGGGCTGAGAGGCGGAGGGGTCAGACGCCCTTGGCGAGGATCACGACGCCGGTGGTGGCGGCGACGCGGTCCTTGGAGATCTCCTGGTACTCGGCGGAGTACGCCCATTTCTCGAAGGCTTCGCGGTCCTTGAAGGACATCAGGACGACCTTTCCGTAGGGCCAGTCGCCCTCGATGACCTCGGGCCGCTCGTCGGCGGCGAGGAGGCGGCCCCCGTAGCCGAGGAGCACGTCCATGAAGCGGGCGGCGTAGGAGTTGTAGCGCTCGCGGTCGTGAATCGAGATCTGGGCCATCGCGTAAACGGTCATGGCCGGATATTACCGAATAGTATTCGGTTTCTTCGGGCCATCCTGCGGGGCGGAGTTCGATGATCTTGCTTTTGGCGCCGGCGGCCAGATAGACGAGCATCGCCGGTCTGCCGGGGAAGTGCCGATGGCCACCCTGAAGCCGATGGGGCCTCCGCCAGATGCGCAGCCGCTGGAATTCGCCGAGGCGATGGTCGGCGCACCGCTCGGAGTGAGACTGCCGCTGAGGGAAGGACTGTTGCAGGTGATCGTGACGGCCCCGGCCGCCCCCTGAAGCGCGCGGACCGGGGCGCGGCGAGCGGCTCCCCGGCGGGGCGGGCCCGTCGGGGAGCCGCGGCGGTCACGCGGCCGGGGCGGTCTTGCGGTAGGTGTGGACGACCACGCCGGTGCCCAGGACCAGGGTGTCGGCCAGCTCGAAGGTGGCGTTGAAGGACTCCGCGCCGATCAGGCGGTCGCCGCCCTTGCCCAGTCCGGCGAAGACCGGGTGGACCCACAGGCGCAGCTCGTCGAGCAGGCCGGCCTCCACCAGGGTGCGCGAGAGCTCGCCGAAGCCGTACTGCAGGATGTCCTGCCCCGGCTGCTCCTTGAGCCGGGCGACCTCCGCGGTGACGTCGGAGGAGATGATCGAGGTGTTGTTCCAGTCGGCCTTCTCCAGCGTGGTGGACACCGCGTACTTGGGCAGGGTGTTCATCCGGACGCCGTATTCACCGGTCTGCTCCTCCATGTGCGGCCACGTCGAGGCGAAGCCCTCGTAGGTCCGGCGGCCCAGCAGCAGCGCGCCGGAGGAGAACAGCAGGTCGTAGGCGTACTTCTGGGCGTCCTCCCCGAAGTAGGGCAGGCTCCACTCCTGGGGGTCGCCGACGACGCCGTCGAGGGTGACGTAGGTCGAGTTGATGATCTTGCGCATGGTCTTCTCCTGGGTGGGGATCAGGCCTGGTAGGGGGATGCGATGCGCGCCGCACGCAGGGCGTGCGCCCACCAGGCGAGCTGGTCGAGCATGGTCTTGACGGAGGTGTTGCACTCGGCCGCCGGCTTGGGCCAGCCGCCGTCGGCGGTGAAGTCGTTCCAGTAGCACGGCAGGCTGACGGTGCCGCGGATCGCCACGGCGTGCAGCTCACCGAAGATCTCGCGGAGCTGGGCGGCGGCGTGCCTGCCGCCCGACTCGCGGCCGTAGGACACGATCGCGACCGGCTTGGCGTGCCACTCCTCGTAGTACCAGTCGATCGCGGTCTTCAACGGTGCCGGGAAGCCGTGGTTGTACTCGGGGGTCACCACGATGAAGGCGTCCGCCGCGGCGAGCCGGGGCGCCAGCGCCCGTACCGCCTCGGGGGGCTCTTCATCGTGGTCGGCGAGCGTGGCCGGAAGGTCGGCCTCGACCAGGTCGACCAGGTCGGCCTCCAGGTCCGGTCGGCGGGCCGTCCGCTCCAGGAGCCAGCCGGCCACGGTCGGCCCGAACCGGCCGGTGCGGGTGCTGGCGATGATGACCGCCACTCGCAGCCGTCGGTGGTGCTCCATCGTGTCCTCCCTCCGCCGTCGTGTTGATGTCCTTACTGTGCCGGGGCGCCTTTCCGGTCGGTTGACGGTCCGTTGCCGATCTGCCCGCTCTCGCCGTAACCCGGGCGGAAAATCGCTATCGTGCCGATCATGCAGTTCGGTGTGCTGGGTCCCCTCGCGGTGTGGACCGACGAGGGCGAACCCGTCACCGTGCCCGGAAGACTGGTACGCGCTCTGCTGGCCGACCTGCTGCTCCACGAGGGGCGCACGGTGTCCGCCGACCGGCTGGTGGACGACCTGTGGCCGCAGGACCCGCCCGCCAACCCGGCGGGGACCCTTTCGGCGAAGGCCTCCCAGCTGCGCAAGGCCCTGGGGGACGCCGAGCCCGGCGGACGCGGACTGGTCGCGGCCCGGCCGCCCGGTTACCTCCTGACCGCCCCCGCCGAGAACGTGGACGCCCGCCGCTTCCAGGACCTGCTCGCCCGCGCGGGCGACACCGGCGACCCGCAGGCCAAAGCCGACCGGCTGACCGAGGCCCTGGCACTGTGGCGGGGCCCCGCCTTCGCCGACTTCGCCGACGAGCCGTTCACCCAGGCCGCCATCGCCCGGCTGGAGGAGCTGCGGCTCACCGCACACGAGGACCTCGCCGCGGCCCGCCTGGACCTCGGCGACCACGCCCTGCTCGCCGGCGAACTGGCCGACCTCCTGGCCGCCCACCCCCTGCGGGAGCGCCTCAGGGCCGCCCATATGCGCGCCCTCTACGCGGCCGGCCGCCCAAGCGAGGCCCTGGCCAGCTTCACCGAACTGCGCACCCTCCTCGCCGACGAGCTGGGCCTGGACCCCGGGGCCGAGCTGACCGCGCTCCACCAGTCGATCCTGGCGCAGGATCTGCCCGCCGCACCGTCGCGCACCCGGCCGCGCACCAACCTGCCG
>NZ_BAAAHH010000084.1:0-6904 GCF_039525175.1 Actinocorallia libanotica | reverse complement strand
GGGGTGCGGGGTGCGGGGTGCGGGGTGCGGGGTGCGGGGTGCGGGGGGTCAGGGGCGGGTGTAGCGGGTGGGGGTGTGGCCTGTGGCGGCGGTGAAGTCGCGGATGAGGTGGGGCTGGTCGGCGTAGCCGAGTTCGGTGGCCAGGGCGGGCCAGTCGATGGGGGCGGCGGCGGTGTCGGCTCGGGCGGCGACCTCGTGGAGGCGGGCGCGGCGGAGCACCCACTTGGGGGAGGCGCCTACGTACTCGGAGAAGAGGCGTTGGAGGGCGCGGACGGACAGGCCGGCGGTGGCGGCGGCGTCGGAGACGCGGAAGAGGGCGGGTTCGGCGGTGAAGCGGGCGACGAGTCCGGCGGCGCGGAGGGCGTCCGGGTCGGGGCGCGGGGGGATGCGGGGGAGGAGGAAGGCCTCGGCGAGGGAGGCGGCTTCGGCGGGGTCGGCGGTGGCCTGGACGGCTCGGCCCAGGGCGTCGGCCTGGGGGCCGAAGAACTCTGCGGCGGGGACGCGGCGGTCGGTGAGCGTGGAGACGGGGGCGCCGGAGAAGTAGCGGAACGCTCCAGGGCGGAACTTCACGCCCAGGACGTGGCCGTCGCCCTCCAGTTTGCGGGTGAACAGGGCGCGGGTGACGCCGTAGACGAGCACGCCTTCGGGTTCCGAGGCCAGATGCACGTTCGGGTGGCTGAGGACCTTGGACTCGTAGACGCCGTCGACCGACCAGCGCACATGCCAGTAGTGCTCGACGTACGCCTCGAGGGGGGCGCTGGGCGCGTGCTGCGTCAGCTCGACGTACCGGGACTGCTCAGCGGGGTGCAGGATGCCTCGGGTCTTCGCCGCCATGTCCGCATCGTAGCCGTCGTGTTTGTTCAAGACTTCGCCCACGCGCCGGACTACCTTCGAAAGTATGAACGAAACGTACAAGGCCATGACCGAGTGCGCCGCCGAGGCGGCGCGCGTCGCGGGGAAGGTGCGCAAGGAACGGCTCGACGGCCCCACGCCCTGCGCGGAGTTCGACCTGCGGGCGCTGGTGAACCACTGGGTGCTGTACACCTCCCACGGGCTGGAGCGCCGGGCGCTGAAGCAGCCGATCCCCGAGGAGCTCCTCCAGCGGGACTTCACCGCCGAGGACGACTGGGCCGCCGCCTACGCCGCCCAGCTCGACCGGGCCCTGGCCGCCTGGGCGCGGCCCGCCGCCTGGGAGGGCGAGATCCCCCTCGGCGAGGGCCACTCCGCCGACGCCCCCGAGATCGCCGCGATGATCGTCAAGGAGCTGGCCGTGCACGGCTGGGACGTCGCCCGCTCCATCGGCGAGGACTTCGCCCTCTCCGACGCCTCCGCCGCCCTCGTCCTGGCGGTGGTGGAGGAGCACGGCGAGATCTACCGCCAGTACCAGGGCTTCGCCGCCCCCGTCGCCGTCCCCGCCGACGCCCCCCTCTTCACCCGCGCCCTCGCCCTCTCGGGCCGCGACCCCCACCAGACCCTCTGATCTCGCTGATCTCGGCCCGACCCCTCCGGGCCCTTCCCGCCCGACCGCCCCCAAGCCGCTCCCGCTCCACCCCTCTGGAGCCGCTCCCGCCCGGCTGAGCTCGCTCCACCCCGTTGGGGCCGCTTCCGCGCGGCTGTGCCCGCTCCACCCTTCTGGAGCCGGCTCCCGTGCGGCTGTCTGGGGCCGCTTCCGCCCGGCTGTGCCCGCTCTACCTCTCTGGGGGCGGCTCCCGTGCGGCTGTGCTCGCTCTGCCCCTCTGGGGCCGCTCCCCGTCCGGCTGCGTTCGCTCCACCCTTCTGGAGCCGCTTCCGTCCGGCTTGCTCGCTTCATCTCGCTGGGCCCGCTCCCGTGCGGCTGTTACCGCTCCGCTTCCTCGGGGCCGGTTCTGTTCGGCTGCTCCGGGGCCGTTCTCGTTGCGTCGCTTCGGGGGCGGGGTCAGCGGGCTCGGGTGATGACGAGGTCGGCCAGGGCGGTGAGTTCGGCCAGGGGGTGGGGGGCGGGGGCGAGGGGGTCGAGGGTGGCCAGCGCCTGGTTGCGGAGCTGGGTGAGGCGGTCGTGGCTCCAGGAGCGGCCGCCGGCGGCTTCGATGAGGGCGGCGGCCTCGACGGGGTCGAAGGGGGCGGGGGAGGAGTAGAGGGCGCGCAGGGCGGCGGCCTCGGGGGTGCCGGCGGTGAGGGCGGCGACGACGGGGAGGGACTTCTTGCGGTTGAGGAGATCGGAGTAGACGGGTTTGCCCGTCTCGGCGGGGTCGCCCCAGATGCCCAGGAGGTCGTCCATGTGCTGGAAGGCGAGGCCGAGGTGCTCGCCGAAGAGGGCGAAGGCGGCGACCTGGTCGGGGGTGCCGCCGCCGGCGCCGGCGCCCAGGGCGCAGGCGCAGCGCATCAGGGCGCCGGTCTTGCCGACGGCCATCGCGATGCACTCCGACAGCAGCACGTCGCCGCGCGTCTCGAAGGACATGTCGAGGTTCTGGCCGTGCAGCAGGTCCAGGACGGCGGTGGTGAGGACGCGGGTGGGGCCGCCGGCGGCGGCCAGCGTCTCCACGGCCAGCGCCAGCAGCACGTCGCCGGTGAGGATCGCCGGATTGGTGCCGAAGACCCGCCAGGCGGAGGGCCGGTGGCGCCGCGTCTCGTCGCCGTCCATCACATCGTCGTGCAGCAGCGAGAAGTCGTGGATCAGCTCGACCGCCACGGCGGCGGGCACCGCGTCCTCGGCGCGCCCGCCGACGGCGCGGGCCGCCAGCAGCGCCAGGGTGGGGCGCAGCGCCTTGCCGGAGGAGCCGGTGGGGTTGCCCTCGGCGTCCCACCAGCCCAGGTGGTACCCGGTGATCAGCCGGACGTCCTCGGGCAGCGAGCCGACCGTCTCGCGCAGCGCGGGCTCGACCAGGGAGCGGCCCCATTCCAGCACCTCCGCGGCCGGACGGGATACCTCGTGCAAGGCGGTCATGAAGTCCTCTCTGCGAACAGTCGGGCGGCGGCCGTGCCCAGCCCGGTGAGGGAGGGCAGGCCGCGGGGGGACGGCCGGGCCCGGACGAGCTCGGCCTCGGGGTAGCGGGAGGTGTCGCGGTGCCAGTTGAGGATCGCCACCATCCAGTCGCGGAGCTCGTCCAGATAGGCGTCCAGCGCGGCCCTGGCCTCGGCGTCCAGGTCGAGCCGGTCGCACAGGACGGGCAGTTCGACGGCGATGAGATGCTCGAACTGGCGGCGGCGCAGGCTCATCAGCCGTCCGGTGGTCTCCACGGCCCGCTCCTTGGAGACCCCCAGGAACTGCTCCAGGACCAGGACGATGTTGTGCAGCTCCCCCTCGAACTCGATCTCCTTCTGGTAGGAGAACAGGTCGTTGAGGAAGGTGCCGCAGTCGGCCGCCGCGTCGTTGATGGACTTTAGGGTGCGGCTGGCGAAGACGGCATCCGGTATCTGCTTTTCGTAGCCGATCCGCGACAGGAACATGGTCAGGTCGGAGCCGAAGGTGAGCCTGCGCATCTCCACGTAGTCCACCGGGTCGGGCAGCCGGTGCTGGGCGGCGTTCGCCGACTCCCAGGCCATGCCCTCGATCATCACGGCGATCGCCCGGTGGAAGCCGTGGCGCTGCCGGTCGGACATGGGCGCCGCGGTGCGCGCCCACAGGTCGGCCAGGCCCGCCTCGACGGGGTTGAGCGGGGGCGGCACCGGACCGAGGTCGACCGGCATGAACGCCGGGAGCCGCCGGGCGAAGGCCCTGGCCCCGGCGGCGTCCCGCGCGGGGCCGTACACCCGGGGGAACCAGTCGTCGATGTAGGTGCCCCAGGTCAGCCAGCCCGACGACAGCACCAGCTGGTGGGGGGTGGCGTCGGGGTCGAGCCCGGCCGAGCACAGCGGGAAGTCGAAGCCGTGCAGCTGCCGCTCGGTCCACAGCGCGCCGGGCGCGTCGAAGCCCATCCGGCGGGACCAGGCGTTGTTCTCGCGGCGCGCGTGGTCGAGGTGGGGGCTGAGCCGCAGCCGGTAGGGCAGGTCGAACTCCGGCAGCAGGCTCGGCCCGACCCGCCGGAACGGGACGTGCCGGTAGGACCGCAGGCGGCCGAAGCCGAGGTTCTGCGGGGTGGGCAGGACGCGGGCCGCGGACGTGCCCAGCCCGGAGGGGGAGTAGCGCGGCGCGCCCTTGTTCATGTACCGGCTGGAGCGCATGTGCCACTCGTGGCCGCCGGACTGCCAGTCCTGCAGCCCCTTCACCCAGCCGGCCGCGGCGAGCCGCCCCTCGGGCGGGACGGCGTGCTCCTCCAGCAGCACCGGCAGCTCGGTGACCGCGGTGTGGTCGAACTGGTAGAGCCGGGAGCTGAGCAGTTCGTTGACCAGTTCGGCGGCGGTCTGCGCGTCGTGGCCGAAGAAGTCCTGGAAGACCAGGACGGCGTTGGACAGCTCGCCCTCGTCCTGCACCTCGCGCTGGTAGGAGAACAGGTCGTTGCGCAGGTGCACCGCGTCGGCGAAGGTGTCCCGCAGGACGTTCACCGGGCGGCTGCGCGCGACCTCGGCGGGCACCTCGCAGCCGGTGGCGTACTCCACCAGGTCCGACGACCAGGGCGCGCCGCCGACCCGCCGCCGCATCTCGACGTACTCGATGGGGTTGGCGATCCGGCCCGCCTCGATGTTGACCAGTTCCCACAGCGACTCGTCCAGCAGGGCCGCGGTGTTGGCGGCGAACCGCTCGCGCCACTGCGGCGACATCGCCGGGACGGTGCGCGCCCACAGGTCGGCCAGGCCGCGCTCGACCGGGTGCTCGGGCTCGGGCGTGGCGGCGGCCGGGTCGGCGGGCATGAACAGCGGCAGCCGGTCGAGGTAGCGCTGGGCGCCCGCCAGGTCGCCGGTGCGCTTGAACAGCTCCAAGAAGTGGTCGTCGAAGTAGAAGACCCAGACGTACCAGTCGGTGACGGTGTCCAGGACCGGGCCGGGGGAGTCCGGATGGGTGTAGGCGCACAGCGTCGCGTAGTCGTGCGCGTCGTACTCCTCCTCGGTCCACACCGACCCGGGGCCGAGGACGCCCATCTCGTAGGACCATTCCTTGGCGTGCTCCCTGGCGGACTCCACGGCGGGGTTGAGCCGCGCGGGGTACGGCAGGTAGAACTCGGGCAGCTGGAAAGGCTGCATCCGGACTCCCTTCTCCCTGAGCGGCGGCTCAGTAGTGGCCGATCTCCACGTTCTCCAGCACGCCCAGCGCGTCGGGCACCAGCACCGCGCACGAGTAGTAGGCGCTCACCAGGTACTGGATGACGGCCTGCTCGGTGATGCCCATGAACCGCACCGACAGGGACGGCTGGTACTCGTCGGGGATGCCGGTCTGGTGCAGGCCGACCACGCCCTGCTCGTCCTCACCGGTGCGCATCACCAGGATCGAGCTGGTCTGCTGGGCGGTGACCGGGATCTTGTTGCAGGGGAAGATCGGCACCCCGCGCCAGGCGGGGATGTGGTGGCCGCCGACGTCCACCGGGGTGGGGTACAGGCCGCGCCTGTTGCACTCCCGGCCGAAGGCGGCGATCGCCTTGGGGTGGGCCAGGAAGAACTTCGAGCCGCGCCGCCGGGAGAGCAGCTCGTCCAGGTCGTCGGGGGTGGGCGGGCCGGCGTGGGTCTGGATGCGCTGGCGGAGGTCGGCGTTGTGCAGCAGCCCGAACTCCCGGTTGTTGATCACCTCGTGCTCCTGCCGCTCGCGCAGTGCCTCGATGGTCAGCCGGAGCTGCTGCTCGACCTGGTTCATCGGCTCGTTGAACAGGTCGGCGACCCGGGTGTGCACCCGCAGCACGGTCTGGGCGACCGACAGCTCGTACTCGCGCGGCTCGAGCTCGTAGTCGACGAAGGTGCCGGGCAGCACCGGCTCGCCCTCGTGGCCGGCGGCGAGCGCGATCTCCTTCTCGCCGTGGCGGTTGTGCTCGGGCACCGGGCTGGCCAGGTAGGCGGCGACCTGGGCCTGCAGGGCGGGGGAGGAGTCGCTGACCTGCCGGAAGTCGGCGCGGCTGAGCGTCAGCACGGTGCAGGTGGTCTGCGCCTTGAGGGTGTACTCCCACTCGTGCTCGCCGACGAGGGCGTCCGCGCCGAGGAAGTCGCCGTCGGCGCACAGGCCCAGCGACACCTCCTCGCCGTACTTGGAACGGCCGATCTTCTGGAGCTTGCCGTGGGCCAGGAGGACCACGTACTCGGCCTGGGAGCCGATCTCGACGAGCACCTCGCCGGGGGCGAGCTCGCGCTGCTCGCAGCGGTTGGCCAGGGCGCGCAGCACCTCCGGATCGTCGAAGCCGCGCAGCACGGGCAGCTCGGTGAGCTCCTCGGGGATCACCTGGACGCGGGCGCCGGTGGAGAGGAACTCGATGCGGCCGTCCCCGAGGGTGTAGGTCAGGCGCCGGTTGACCCGGTAGCCGCCGCCGGAGACCTGGACCCACGGCAGCATCTTCAGCAGCCAGCGGGAGGTGATCTCCTGCATCTGGGGCGGGGTCTTGGTGGTGGAGGCCAGATTGCGGGCCGCCGCGGTGCCCAGGCTGAGCTGCTCGTTCTGCGATGAGCCGTTCGCCTGGGTGCGGTCCGCTGTCTCGGTCATGCCATACCGCCTTCTGTTCGGGGAGCTTGCCTGCTGAAAATTACTGTCCGTGACGTCATGATCACAACAAGTACTTTGCTGTCCCTTGGGTAACACCCTTCACACGCTCAGGTCACCCCGCCGCGGCACGCCCGGGTCGCCCCGCCGCGGACGGGCGCTCACCGCGGGCGGAAGAACGCGCCGCAGGCCGCGGACACCACCACCGACACCACGGCCGCCGCCAGCACCCCGCCGAGGACGTTCCGCTCCTCGTGCAGCGGCCGGAACCGCCGCGCGACGGGACGTACGGCCACCGCGTCCGGGGCGGGCCGCGCCGAAGGGCGCGGCGCCGGCGAAGGCCGCGCAGACGGCGCGTCCCGCCTCCGCGCC
>NZ_BAAAHH010000083.1:0-6997 GCF_039525175.1 Actinocorallia libanotica | reverse complement strand
ACAGGATTTGAACCTGCGACCTCTGGGTTATGAGCCCAGCGAGCTACCGAGCTGCTCCACCCCGCGTCGGTATGTTCCAAGGCTATGGGCCTTGGGGTGCTTACGCAAACCGGTGGCTGCGCGCCTGGTCAGAGGGGGGTGACGTAGGCGCCGGTGATGCCGCCGTCGACGAGGAACTCGGTGGCGGTGATGTAGGAGGCGTCGTCGGAGGCGAGGAAGGCGACGGCGGCGGCGATCTCGTCGGCTTCGGCGAAGCGGCCCATGGGGGCGTGGACGAGGCGGCGGGCGGCGCGTTCGGGGTCTTTGGCGAAGAGTTCGCGCAGGAGGGGCGTGTTGACGGGGCCTGGGGAGAGGGCGTTGACGCGGACGCCTTCGCGGGCGAACTGGACGCCGAGTTCGCGGGTCATGGCCAGGACGCCGCCTTTGGAGGCGGTGTAGGAGATCTGGGAGGTGGCGGCGCCGATGCGGGCGACGAAGGAGGCGGTGTTGATGATGGCGCCTTTGCCTTGGGCCCGCATGTAGGGGATGGCGTGCTTGCAGCAGAGGTAGACGCTGGTGAGGTTGGTCTCCTGGACGTGTTTCCAGGCGTCGAGGTCGGTGTCGAGGATGGACGCGTCTTCGGGCGGGGAGATTCCGGCGTTGTTGAAGGCGATGTCGACGGTGCCGTAGGTGTCGTGGACGGTGCGGAAGAGGGCGGCGACCTGTTCCTCGTCGGTCACGTCCGTGCGGAGGTAGAGGCCGTCGAGCTCTTCGGCGTAGGCGCCCCCTTCTTCGGGTGCGGCGAGGTCGGCGAGGATGACGGTGGCGCCTTCGGTGGTGAGGCGCCGGGCGGTGGCCAGGCCGATGCCGCCGAGGGCTCCGGTGATGACGGCGGTCTTGCCCGCGAGACGCTGCATGGTGGTGCTCCTGCTGCTCAAGGTTCGGTCGCCAGGAAGACGTTCTTGGTCTCGGTGAAGGCGTCGAGGGCGTCGGGGCCGAGTTCGCGGCCGAGTCCGGACTGCTTGTAGCCGCCGAAGGGCGTCCAGTAGCGCACGGAGGAGTGGGAGTTGACCGACAGGTTGCCGGCTTCGACGGCGCGGGCGGTGCGGAGGGCGCGGCCGAGGTCGCGGGTCCAGATGGAGCCGGACAGCCCGTAGGCGGTGTCGTTGGCGATCCGGACGGCGTCGGCCTCGTCGGTGAAGGGCACGACGAGGGCGACGGGGCCGAAGACCTCTTCGTGCCAGGCGGGGAGGCCGTGGTGGTCGGGTGCCGCCAGGACGGTCGGCGGGTACCAGAAGCCGGGGCCGTCGGGCGCGGTGCCGCGGAAGGCCACGGGTGCGCCGTCCGGCACGTAGGAGGCGACCTTCGCCCGGTGCTCGGCGCTGATGAGGGGGCCGACCTCGGTCTCCTCGGCGGCCGGGTCGCCCACGGCGACGCCTTTGACCGCCGGTTCGAGCAGTTCCATGAAGCGGTCGTAGGCGGATGCCTGCACGAGGATCCGGGAGCGGGCGCAGCAGTCCTGCCCGGCGTTCTCGAACACCGCGTACGGGGCGGTGGCGGCGGCTCGCTCCAGGTCGGCGTCGGCGAAGACGATGTTGGCGCTCTTACCGCCGAGTTCCAGGGTGAGCCGTTTGATCCCGGGCGCGCAGGCCGCCATGAGCTCCCTGCCGACGCGGGTCGAGCCGGTGAAGACGATCTTGCGCACGCCGGGGTGGTCGGCGAGCCGCCGGCCGGTGACCGGCCCCCGGCCCGGCAGGACCTGGAGCACCCCCTCGGGGAGGCCGGCCTCCAGCGCGAGCTCGGCGACGCGCAGTGCGGTCAGCGGCGTCCATTCGGCGGGTTTGACCAGCACGGTGTTGCCCGCGGCCAGGGCGGGCGCCATGCCCCAGCCCATGATCGGCATGGGGAAGTTCCAGGGGACGATCACCGCGACGGTCCCGAGGGGCTCCTTGAAGGTGACGTCCACCCCGCCGGGGACGGGGATCTGCAGCCCGGTGAGCCGTTCGGGCGCGGCGGAGTAGTACAGCAGGACGTCCCGCAGGTTGCCCGCCTCCCAGCGGGCCTGGCCGATGGGGTGCCCGGCGTTCAGCACCTCCAGCCGGGCGAGCTCCTCCAGGCGGGCGTCGACCAGGTCGGCGAAGGCGCGCAGCAGCCGCGCCCTGTCGCCGGGCGCCACCGCCCGCCAGGAGGCCGATGCCGCCTCGGCGCGGGCGACGGCCTCGTCGGTCTCCTCGGCGGAGGTCTCGGCCACGGTCCGCACGACCTCGCCGGTCACCGGATTGATCACCTGCATCTACAGCCTCTCGAATCCCCGGAACAGCTCCCAGTCGGTGACGGCCCGCTCGTAGGCGGCCAGCTCCGACCGCGCGTAGTGGGCGTAGTGGGCGGCGACCTCGTCCCCGAGCACCGCCGCGGGCAGAGGGCTCGCCTCCCAGTCGTCGAGCGCCTCGCGCAGTGTCCGGGCGACCACGGGGCCGCCGGACATGCCGTAGGCGTTGCCGTCGCAGGGGTCGCCCGGCTCCAGCCCGTTCTCGATGCCGTGCAGTCCCGCGGCGATCATCGCGGCGACTGCGAGGTAGGGGTTCACGTCGCCGCCGGGCACCCGGTTCTCGATCCGCAGGGAGGAGTGTCGTCCGACCAGCCGCAGCGCGCATGTGCGGTTGTCCAGGCCCCAGCGGATCGCGGTCGGCGCGAACGAGCCCGGCTGGTAGCGCTTGTAGGAGTTGATGTTCGGCGCGTACAGCAGGGTCAGCTCGCGCATGCAGGCCAGCTGGCCGGCGATGAAGCCCGCGCCCTCGGGCGACAGTCCGTGCGGGCCCTCGCCCGCCATGACCGGGGTGCCGTACCGGTCGCGCAGCGAAAGGTGGATGTGGCAGGAGTTGCCCTCCCGCTCGTCCGGCTTGGCCATGAAGGTCAGGGACATGCCCTCCTGCGCGGCGATCTCCTTGGCGCCGGTCTTGTAGAGGGCGTGGTCGTCGCAGGTGCGCAGCGCCTCGGCGAAGCGGAAGGCGATCTCGTGCTGGCCGCGGTTGCACTCGCCCTTGGCCGACTCCACGTACATGCCGGCGCCGGTCATCTCGTTGCGGATGCGCCGCAGCAGCGGTTCGACGCGCGCCCCGCCGAGCAGGGAGTAGTCGACGTTGTAGAGGTTGGCCGGGGTCAGGTCGCGGTAGCCGCGCCGCCAGGCGTCCTCGTAGGTGCCGTGGTAGACGACGAACTCCAGCTCGGTGCCGACGTGGGCGGTCCAGCCGTGCTCGGCGAGCCGGGCGAGCTGGTGCCGCAGGATCTGGCGGGGGGAGGCCGCCACGTCGCGGCCGTCGTGCCAGCGCAGGTCGGCCAGGACGAGCACGGCGCCCTCCTGCCACGGCACGGGCCGCAGGGTGGACAGGTCGGGCTGGAGCACCAGGTCGCCGTAGCCGTGCTCCCACGACGACATGGCGTAGCCGTCGACGGGGTTCATGTCGACGTCGACGGCGAGGAGGTAGTCGCAGGCTTCCGCGCCGTGGCCCGCCACCTCCTCAAGGAAGTAGCGGGCCGTGAGGCGCTTGCCCTGCAGGCGGCCCTGCATGTCGGTGAAGGCGATGACCACCGTGTCGATCCGGCCGGCTTCGACGGCCACGTCCAGTTCCTCGAGCGTCAAGGGGACCTCAGATCTTCTTTCCCGTCCGTTGGAACGCGCTCATCGGGAAGTACCCAGCCGGGCGCCGCCGTATCGGCGGGGCTCCGGGGAATCGGCGGCCAATTCTGATGACGAATGTCCTCAGAAGTCTTGACGCACCGCCGCAGGCACGTTTGATTGGCGGCATGCCGATCCCCCGCTCGATCCTCGCCGAGGACGACCCCCAGGACCTGGAGCTGACCGTCGTGGCGGGCCGCTGGCCCGACGACATCGGCGGCCACTTCGTGGTGAGCACCTCCGACCAGCGCACCCGCCCGCTGCACGCCTTCTTCGGCGACGGCGTCATGGTCCGGTTGGACCTGCGCCCCGACGACCGCGGCCGGTTCACCTGGCGGCCCCGGGTGATCGACACCCCGTCGGTGCGGCTGCGCCGCAGGCGCCCCGACCTGTTCGTCCCCGGCCCGGTCGGCACGAACTCCCCGTGGGGCTCGGTCAACGCGGCGAACACCGCGCCGCTGCCGTGGGGCGACCGCCTGTTCGCCACCTGGGACGCCGGCCGCCCGGTGGAGGTGGACCCGGTGACGCTGGCCTTCGTCGCCGAGGTCGGCCACCGCGACGACTGGAGGCCGGCCCTGGACCAGCCCGTCCTCCCGCTGGTCTCCACGACCGCCCACCCCGTGATCGACCCCGAGCGCGGCTGCATGTGGACCGTCAGCCGGGACATCCTCACCGGCGCCGTCTCGGTGGTCCGCTACGACGGCACGGGCGGGCGCGTCCACCGCTGGGAGGTGGAGAACGCCGTCCTCCCCCAGGCCACCCACACCATCACCCAGACCCGCGACTGGCTGGTCCTGGCCGACACCGCCTACAAGGTCGACGTCCAGGAGGTCTTCGGCGCCGACCGCACCGTCGCCAACAACCCCGACGGCCCCGTCCTCCTCATCCGCAAGGACGCCCTGGCCCCCGGGGCCCGCTCGGTCCCCTGCACCGAGTTCCGCCTGGCCCCCGAGGTCAACCACTTCTACGCCCGCTACGACGACTCCGCCGGCATCGAGATCGTCATGGAGCACTCCGAGGGCGTCGACATCGGCATGTACCTCCGCGAGGACGACCTGGACGCCCGGGGCAACCCCGTCGACCCCGCCCTGCGCGGCATGTACTGCCACGGCATGTCCCCCGCCCTGACCACCCTGCTCCGCTTCGACCCCGCCACCGGCGGGATCACCGAGAGGGCCCGCCTCCACGACCCGGAGCGCTACTGGCAGGCCGAGCTCTCCGCCGTCGACTGGTCCTTCGAGGGCCAGCTCTCCCCCACCCGCCACCATCTGATCCACCTGGGCTTCCACCCCGAGGCGATCAACCAGCGCGCCCTCCGCAACTACGGACCCCGCGTGGACCGCTCCCTCTTCCCCCCGGAGGAGACGCCCGCCGTCCTCTCCAGCCTGGACCGCGAAACCCTGAAGCCCCTGAGCGAGTGGACCTTCGCCCTCGACGACTACCCCACGTCCCCCAGCTTCGTCCCCAGAGGCCCCCTGAACGCCTCAGGCCGCTCCCGCTACGCCGGCGCCTCCCCCGGCGGCCACCACGGCTACCTCCTGGTCCTGGTCCACAACGACGCCCGCTTCCGCCTGGAGCTCTTCGACGCCGCCCGCGTCTCCCAAGGCCCCGTCGCCACCCTGGCCCCGCCTCCCGGCAGGACCGTCCCCTTCATGATCCACTCGGCCTGGATGCCCGCCGCCCGCCCCGCCCCCGAACTGGAACGCCACCATTTCAAGGACGACCTGGACCACCGCCTGGACCAGCTCCCGCCCGACCTGGCCGCCCTCGCCCGCGAGGTCGCCGCGGAACTCCCCTGACCGGAGCCACCGACCGCGCCGTGAACGGACACGGCGTTTTCGGATTTCGAGACGTCCCGAACACCGGGACCTCGAATGTGACGCACGTCATGCCTTGTCAATCTGTCGGGGCTCATCGGGTGATCAACCCGATACCGGAAGGGAGCCCCCTTGATTTCCCCCACATCCCTACCGCGCCGCGCAGGCTTCACCGCCCTGAGCGCGATCATCGCCTTCGGCGCCGTCCAGACCCCCGCACAAGCACACGGCGCCTCCCGGATCAAAGACATCACCGTCACCCGGACCGCGGACGGCACCCACACCCTGTCCTGGACGCCCCGCAAAAACGGCGGGACCTACGTCTACGCCTCCACCGACTCCCAGGACCCCTCGCGCTCCGGCCACCTGGTGGCCCGGACCACGTCCCCCGGCGCACTCGTCCCGAACCTGGACCCCGCCCGACGCTGGTACTTCGAGCTCGCCCCCCGCCGCTCACCCGGCGCCCGCGGCCCCATCGCCACCACCCGCCACATCGCCCTGGACGGCCCCGCCAACACCCGGGACCTGGGCGGCTACCCCACCAAGGGCGGCCGCACGGTCCGCTGGGGCCTGATCTACCGCAGCGACGACCTGGCCGAGGCCACGGAGTCGGACAGGTCCCGCCTGACCTCCCTGGGCCTCACCACCTCGGTCGACTTCCGCAGACCGATCGAGATCACCAAGTCCGGCCCCAACCGCCTCCCCGAGGGCGTCGCCCCGGTGCTGACCCCCCTCCAGCTGCTCGACGGGAACGGCGCCGATCTGGACGTCGCCCTCGGCAGGGCGATGGCCTCCGGTCCCGCGGCGCTCGAAGAACTGCTCGGCGACGGGAAGGCCGTGAAGACCTTCACCGACATCTACCGCGTCATGGCCGCCAGTGAGGAGGCAAAGGCCGGTTTCCGCGACGTCCTGCTCCGCCTGGCCGACGAGAAGCAGACCCCTCTCGTCTACAACTGCACCTCGGGCAAAGACCGCACCGGCATGATGTCCGCCGTCGTCCTCACCCTCCTGGGCGTCCCCCGTCAGGCCGTCATGGACGACTTCATGCTCTCCAACACCTACCTGGCCGCCTCCCACCAGAAGACCTACGCCTCCCTGGCGAGCAAGGGATTCAACAGCGAACTGTTCCGTCCCCTCCTGGAGCAGCGCCCCGAATACCTGCAGGCCTTCTTCGAAGGCATCACCACCGAATACGGCTCCTTCAACGCCTACCTCCACAAGGGCCTAGGCCTCGACCAAAAGACCATCACCCACCTAAGGCACACCCTGACCACCCCCTGACCACCCCCTGAGCAGCCCCCTTCCACCGCCCCCCACCACCCAGCAGCACCACCGGAGGGGGGCGTGGGGGCGGAGCCCCCACACCGGGGGCCCGGGGGTCGCCCCCCGGAAATGCGAAGAGACCCCCGTGGAAGCTTCCGAAGGAAGCGACCACGGGGGCCTCAGTCTCGTAGCGGGGACAGGATTTGAACCTGCGACCTCTGGGTTATGAGCCCAGCGAGCTACCGAGCTGCTCCACCCCGCG
>NZ_BAAAHH010000082.1:0-9136 GCF_039525175.1 Actinocorallia libanotica | reverse complement strand
CCACCTCGTCAAAGCCATCGCCGTCCTGCAGAACCACCGAACCGCTCAAGCCGCCCGAGGATGAAAGAGGCTCAGTGCGGCGCTCGCCTGACAAGTTGTCATAGAACGTGCTCTTGGCGATCCACCTCCGCTTGCCGGTCAGCTCCTGAGAAATCTCCTTCAACCGCATCGGACCGGGTGAACACGCAGTCTCGTAGGCCAGTTGGAGCCGGCGGATGAAAACGGCGACCGCGGGGTGGGGTTCTTCGGGATCGATGCAGGGCTGCGGTGATGCCTCGCCCTCATCCATCAGAGGGTCTTGCTGCATACCGCCACCGTTCTTCCAAGACGGTCCCCCGGAGGGGAAGCCAAAGCGGGTGGATCTTCATCGTCCCACCCGTATCACTGGTCCGCGAGCCACATCGGTATGTATCTCGTCGCCCGGCTCGACATGGTTCACCCGCATTACAGCCCAACGGGGATCACCCGTCACCTTTACTCGTCAATACCGGCCCCGTGCGGGCCCATCCGGACCGGCGCGCACTGACCCGTTCCCATGTAAACCACACCGGCCCAGCCCAGGCGCATCCGCTCCCATCCGGACCAGTCCGTCCTGACCCGGCCTCCGACATGGCGTCAGCCTCGCAGGTGTGCCTGGAGTCCGGATTGGTCCGGTCGGGAACGGGTCAGGCTGGCCAAGTCCGAGATCACCGGAATCCTGGGCAATCGCGAGTCGCTCTGGGCACGCTCGTCGCCATGACCACAATGACCGCGGCCAGGCCGGCAACCGCCCGCCCTTCTCGCCCCGATGCCCACGTTCACCGGTACGCCGCCGAAAGGCTGGTCCGATTGGTGATGGTCTCCATGTGGAGCCGACGGGTCGGCCGACGCCTCCCCGCCTGGCCGCCTCTGCACGCGAGCGAGGAACAGCTCATCACGTTCTGGGCCGACCCGGAGATGGAGGACTGACGAATGACGGCCTACACCCTCGCGGTCATCGCCATCCTCGGCCTGGCCGGCGTCGTCTCCGGCGGCCTCACCCTGGCCACCGGAGCCGACTGGCCCACCGCGCTCCTGGCCGCCCTCGGCCTCACCCTCACCGTCGCCGGCATCCTCCTTCAAGCCCAACGCCGCGGCCGCCGTTAACAACGAGCACCAACGAAGCTTGGCACCCGAACTCCACGACAGGGAGATAGTGAGTGGTGGGATGGATTCCTGGCTTTCTCATCGACATGACCGCGGACCGCTGCATAGTGTCCTCGGAGTAGCCCGATGGCAAATGCCGAGGTCGCACGCTGTGGCAGCGGCCCGCCCAGGCAGACGGGTGTAGCCGTTGCAGGGGTGAGCCGCCACGGTTTCAGGCTGTTGAAATTCGTGTGGTGTGCTCCCCCCAAAGTGTGGGGAGCACACCACACGTTGTTGTCATGCGCCGTAGTAGACGCTGACGTAGGCATCAGGTCCGAGGAGGGTCCGAGTGGGCTGAGACTCGTCTGTAGGCCAGATGAGGAGCAGGTGGGCCTCCACGGGGTGCTTCAAGAGGTTGTGGGGGGCGGCTTGTGCTCTGCCTCGGACGTGAATGCGGACGCGGTGGCGCCCTGGTGAGGACTCCACGGTGAAGCCCGTGCCGGGGGGATGGGGCTGCTGACGTGTAGGCGGCCGGTGGAGGTGACGATGTCGCGTTCGGCGATCATGTCCCAGTCGGGGTCGAGAGCAGTGGGAGGCTTGCTCAGGAGCCGGTGGTGCACGGTGACCGGGCCCCACTGGGTTCCGGTGATGACGGCGATCCAGTTGTCCTCGCCTGTGGTCAGTGCCTCGACGGGGTCCGGCCAGGGGTTGAGGCGCTCTGGGCCGTCTTGGATGTGGTACTGACCTTCTTGGGCGGTAACAAGAACGGGGTCGTTCACCAGGAGGTCCGCCCATCGGCCAGTTTCACCCAGACCCAGTAAGCGTCTTGGTCGAGGATCCTGTTGGCGGCATAGAAATTGCCCATGATGCCGCCTTGGGAGCTGTTCGCCGCCGCCGGAACGGTTCTGGCCGACCAATCGCCGGGAGGGGAGAAGGCAGCACCCTGATAGGTGGAGGCCATCGGATACTCGTCGCAGCTGGGCGCGGTTCCGACGCAAGCCGTCGCCCGGTTGTTCTCGATCTGGCTCTCGTCGGTCAAACGGTTGAGCATGTTACTGGTACCGCGGTTCTTCTCGACTCGCCACTCGGAGGGAAGGGTCTTCTGGGCATCGTAGATGTGCTCGGCGACCGGACCGACCACCGGATGGGTGGTCTCATCGAAGATCATGTACGGGATGTAGTGGTGGAATACGCATCCGGGCAGGCTGCTGCCGGGAGTGGCCTCGGGCAGGTCATGATCACAGCGGATTTCCGTCGTGACCGCATAGTAGGGGCCGAGCAGCTTCCAGCCCGGACGGGTGATCTTCTCTTCGTTCACCCCGACCATGGTCGCCTGCGTTCCGCGAGTCGCGACGTCCGCATCGTAGTAGGCATGCCCCTCAATGGCGGCCCCCAGGGTGACCGGCTGCGGCGGATCATCGACAAGGGGCACTCCCTGCACTCCAGCCTGCCGAAATAACATCCCAAAGGATGGGACAGGATCATCCGTCTGCAATTTCCCGCTCCAAAGCAGCCGCCACGTTCTCTGCCCCGAGTTCCCGCAAAGACGCAGCCAGTTTGCCAAGCGCGTACGCCCAAAGCCTGGGGTCCAGTTCTCGTGCACGGCCGATGATTTCGAAGAGTGACTGGCGCTCCTGAACACCGAGACTCCCAGACAACCGCTCACGTGCTTCGTCGAAGGCCGCAGCAGAAGGTGGATCCGCCAAGGTAAGCATGCGGTCCGGTCGTCCGTCGACGAACCACAGTGCAGCGCGCACAGGGTCAGCGAAGATCTCCTGTCGCATCTGATCCAGCTCTTTTCTTCTCCGCAGCACAGACTCCAGCCTTTGAGCAAAGGCCAAGCTCGCGCCCTCCGGGACCAGTGAGACTTCCAGCACCTTCATCTTGATATCGGCAGACAGTTCCGTCGATATCTGTTCATACAGTTCCTGCTGCGCCCCCGCTGGATCAAGGACCGAACGCGCTAGACAAACTTCCGCCACGACCTTCCTAACCCGCCTTTGGGGCTCTGTGCCGGACTGGCGCGCCCTCCCATAAACGCGGACTCGGCTCTGGAAGTAGGTGATTTCTTCAGCCGCCTGATAGCGACCCGCGTCCGTGATCTCGACTTTACGAGACCACGGACGTCCGGCATTCAACACGCCTCACCGCGGTCGAGGTAGTCCGCGATGCTCCTGGCGACGACTGGAGCCCGGTGTTTGAACATCTCCTTCGCCCTACCGATCACGGCGATCAGATCGTCCGAAGCTTCCGGAGTCTGCTCGATGAAGTCCTGAGCCGTGAGCACGATCGCAGACACGAGCATTTTTCCCTCTCCCGCCAGCAACTCTTCGACCACGGCGAGGAAGACCTTCGCGGAAGCGGTTCCAGCGGAGAGGCGTCGAAGCCAGAGTGTCACCATGTCCATTCCATGGGGACGTTGCAGAAGAACGGACAGCGTCCTGACGACGAGCTCGATATCGGGGGTCGTGAGTTCCCCGTCCGGCACGATCAGGTCCTTCGCCGCGATCGCGTCCAAGACGGATCCCGCGAGGATGGATCCAGCTTCGTGCCAGCGCATGATCTCTTCGATGACCTGCCGGCGAGTCCCGGGATCCTCCGCGAGGCGTACCAACGCCTCACACACGTGTCGCCGATCAGTGTCCTGGCAGGTGTTGGCGAGCCGCCGGAGCCGAGTCAGCGCGATGCCCGTATGCATCCTTCCGAGCCCACCTGAGCAAACCCGAGCAACCAATTCCGGACGGTTTCCTTTCGACTGCCCCGCCCACTGGTAGAGCAGATCCCTGATCATCTGGCCCAGGCGAGCATCTACCGCCGCCAAGTCGAGAACATCGACAGCCAGTGGCAGCAGCTCCGAATTCCTCGCCCATTGCTCAACGGCATCGACGATCATCTGTCGGTCACCGAATCGCCGAGCGAGTTCCAGATAGAGGTGGCCGGGTCCGGGACGGTCCTTCGTGGGCAGAGCGACCAGCCAGTCCTTGAACTTGGCCTGGAAGCCCTGCTCGCTCCAGGCATGACAGGCGGCGGTCCATCCGTATCCGGATTTAAGGCGATAACGCCCGCCTTCGTCCGCTTCAGCCTTGACATCGCGTAGCTGCTGTGCACGTCCCTTTCCCATGAGGCCGAACGCGCGGGGAGGATCCTCCTGCACCATTTCGATAAGTGACCCCTGGGCCTCGAAGATCTCCTCCATGGTGCACCCGTCACAGGCGATGGAGGCGAGGAGAAGGGCTCTTTTGTCAGGTCGGTCGTCGTTGGCGGTATCGCTGAAGAAGCGTTCTACTTCGGCCGTCCAGTCGCTTCGGGCGTCGAGTATTTCCTGGACCAGCTCCTTCTCGTCGCGATCAAGTCCAAGCCGAGCCCGTACCTCCATCGCGGTACGAAACGCCCCGGCCGGAGTGTCTGCCCCGACGCTGTCGAGCAGGCGCTGGTCTTGCCACCACGCGACTCGCTGGGCTTGGGGCGTCGCTGCCATAAGCAGGTGGTAGACGGCGAGCGTCCGTTCCGTTGCGATCACTTTGATGGCTTGCACTGGCAGACGGAGCGTCTTCCATAGACCTGGTTGCGTAAGAATGATGAGCGCCGCACCGCCCGGTAGGTCTGCGAGCTGGACCTTGACGAACCGTTCGAGCTGTTCGGTTGGAACCCCGGCAACGGAGTCCAGATCGAGCAGGTACGCCTCGCCCTCCTTCATGAGCAGCGAGTGCTCTTTCAAGACTGGCTTACCGCTCTCCACCACGAGGTCGGGTAGGAAGTCTTGCGGAACTAGCCCTGAACGAACTGCCAGGTTGACCGCCGTGATCCGTCGGCCGGACTCCTTTTCCCCCACGAGCGCCACAACACGTTGGGACCGTCCTGGGCTGAGGCAGTTGGCCGCTTCAGCCCAGCTGCTGATCGGAATGTAGGAGCGGCACAGAACGCTCACATCGTCTGCCAAGGCCCTGGCCCGATACATCGGTGCGCTGAGGTAGAGAGATCTCGCGTTGTATTGCTGCCCGATGCTCGCGTAGCGATTGTCGATACGGCTCATCACCGCTCGTTCCAGGGATACACGCCGGGCAGGATCACAGGTGAACTGATCTTCTGGTGCGTGTTGTTGTTGTTCTGCTGGCCGATCAACGCACCGGCGTTGTTCACGGAGAGCCCGGCGACGCCTTCATCGGAAGGCTTCGGCGCTACTTCGAGCACAGCGTCATGACCGGGTGCCTGCTCCCTGGCGGAAGGACGCGGGGTGTAAATCCAGGCATCCTCCTCAAAGGCCTTGCCCTGCACGGTTGCGGACACCGGGCGGAACTCCGTAGGGCGCAGATCGCTGAAGCCGCCTCCCACGACTTTCTGCAGGACCTCGTCGGAGACGATGGCCGATACCAGGGTCGTTCGATCGTCCGAGCAGTCCATCTCGTCCTTGATCTGGTCGGCGTTGAGCAGTCGGCAGGTTCGGTTGATGGCATCGCTAGCCAGGACGTCGGCCGGGGCGAGACCCAGCCCGACCGCTACACGCAGCCTGAGCGCGGGCTGGTAGCGCGGCGTCATCTCGTTGCGCTCCTCCAATGCCTGCTGAAGCCTGACAAGTACGGGCTGGAGAAGAAAAGAAGTCCAGTTGTGCGCCACGGAGAACAGCACGCCGTCGCCACAGTCCTGGGGGGTCTTCGGGTAGACGTCGGCCAAGCCGCAGTCGATGAACACGTTGCGGACAAGCGACTTGATCTCCGCGCCGAGCTCAGGCTGATCGGCATCGGGGGTCTGGGTGTAGGAGACGGCGTCCACGGCGAAGATGCCGCGGTAATCCGTCAGAGGCCGAATGGTCACGGAGTCTTCTTTGGTCTTGGGAGCTCCGACGATGCCGCGAACTCGTCAGGAGGAATGTCCGTCGCCGGACAATCGGGTACGTGATGCCCGCCACGAGAGCAGCCGGCCAGGCTTCAGGACGCGAATGCAGCCGTACTCCGTTGCGAGCAGCCCGTCCTTCTTCAGCGCTGACAGACCGAGGGAAACGGTGCTGCGGCTGAGACATGTCGCCTTGGCGAGGTCTTCATGGGTGAGGGGCAGCAGCGGACCGCTGACGGCTGACAGGCGGGCGATGCACCGGGCGACTCGTTCGCCTGGGCCGTAATCGGCCAGGTCGGCGAGGAAACGCTCATTCTCTCTATATCGGTCCAAGGTGTTCAGGCAGAGTGCCCTGCTGAGGTCCAGCTCCGACATGAGGCGGGTGAACTGGGGCGCCGGGAGAGCAAAGGCCATCCCGTGATCGATGGCGATGGCACTAGCCCTCCGTGCTTTCTGCTCTAGGACGGCGAACTCGCCCAGTATCTCGCCAGCCGACCGCACGGCCAGTAGAAGCTCCCGTCCGCTGGGCTCTACCTGCATGACCTTGACACTGCCCTCAGTGAGCAGCAGAACATGCGTCCCCTGTTCTCCTTGCGACAGGAGCACATCTCCCCAATAGAAGCGCGTGGCTGTACCTGATGCCAGTAGGCGGGCCCACACCTCTTCACCCACGTGAGCTCGGAACCCTCCGAACAAGATCACCTCCACGATCTCCGTGACGGTAATATCGCGATATCAACGGGTTTGTATACATTCTATTATCACGGAAGCTCGCTACTGGACAGCAGATTCGTCCATAAATTTAGGCATGCCCCCCTTTACCTTGAGGCGGTTGTAACTTCACGGTTCCGGGAGATGCTGATGATTTCGGCGAGGCGATGGCGCGACAGGGACAGCAAAGGAACCTAGCCGGGACCTTCCAGGACTTACGGTATGTATCCGCGCAAACTTCCGGTCTGCAGGATCAGATGGCTACAGCCCAAAGGATGTCCCGTCTGAATTTCGAGCTATGCCCGTATGGGCAGGTGCCGGACAAGCACGGCTATCTGATCTTGCCCACTGGCTCGGAAGTTCGGCTTTCATGAGGACCGAGCAACAAGATCATCCCCTTCTCTTGCGACCTCACCGGCGACCCGCTCTGTGCCCTGTTCCATGTCCTGGTCTTCTACGGTCTGCGGCGCGGTGAAGCCTGCGGCCTAATCTGGTTCGACCTCGACTGAGGTTCCTCCCGTAGCGCGGCCGCTGATGTTGCCTCCGTTTCACGGGCACGGAGGTTGAGAGAGATATGGTTCGACGATCTTCCGAAGGAGATCGTTCGTCGTGCTCAAGCCCTGTCCGCCGTAGTTCCGGCGCCATGTTCTGGATCTGCTGGAATCAGGTTGATCGGTGCGGGAAGTTGCCGCGTCTCTAGGTATCGCGGAGTCCTGCCTGCACCGCTGGAAGCGGCTGGAATTGATCGTCCGGGGGCTGAAGGCCCCGAGTCCAGCGGCGGTCGAGTCGGCCGCGTTGGCGCAGGTCCGCGCCTGGATCACTGAGTTGGAGAACGAGGTCAAGATCCTGCGCAAGGCCGTCGCGGCTGTCGAGCAGGTGGTACCCCCAAAAGTCCGCTTCGCCTAGGCCCTGTCTTCAAAGTGGTTCAGAGCCAGAGCAGAAGTGAGGCGATGGTGAGGGCGGCGGTGTAGGAACTGGTGGTCTTGTCGTAGCGGGTGGGATGCCGCGGAACTGCTTGAGCCGGTTGAAGCAGCGTTCGATGACGTTGTGCCGCCGATAGAGGTCGCGGTCGAAAACGGACGGGCGGCCGCGCCGGATGCGGCCGGCCCTCTGGTCGGCGCGCTCGGGAATAGTGTGCTTGATGCCGCGTCGGCGCAGGTAGGAGCGGATGGCGCGGGAGCTGTAGCCCTTGTCGGCCAGGATGTGGTCGGGGCGGGTGCGGGGCCGTCCCGGTCGGGTTCTGGGCACTCGGATCGCTTGCATCACGGCCTCGAGGCGCGTGCAGTCGTTGACGTTTCCGCCGGTCACCACGAACGCCAGGGGTCGACCCCGCCCGTCGCAGGCCAGGTGGACCTTGCTGGTCAGCCCTCCGCGGGAACGTCCCAGGGCATGACCCTCCTGCGGGCCGTGCCCCCTTTTCGGGCACCGGCCGCATGCTGGTGGGCGCGCACGATGGTGGAGTCCACCGCCACCAGCCAGTCGAGATCGCCCGTGGCATCGGCGTCGGCCTGCACCGCGGTCAGCATCGCGCTGAACGTCCTGTCCAACGCCCACCTGCGAAAACGCGTGTACAAGGTCTGCCAGGAGCCGTAGCGCTCGGGCACGTCCCGCCAGGCGCTTCCGGTGCGGATCTTCCACACGATCCCGCAGCTCACAGGCCCATGTGGCCTATTTGAAGACAGGCCCTAGCTGTAATGATCACGAACGTTGTTGACACGGGCTGAGAGTGCTTGATCAACAGCGAAGACCCCCGATGTGGTGGAGCTGTCTAGGTCCACACCACCTCGGAAGTCTTCGTGTCCCACCGTAACGCCCGCCTGACCATCCACGGGCGGCGTCTGCTCGTCGAGCGTGTCGCCTCGGGCCGTCCGGTGGCCCGTGTGGCCGCGGAGATGGGCATATCCCGCCAGACCGCCCACAAATGGGTGGCCCGCTGGCGCACCGAAGGCCCGGCAGGCCTGCACGACCGCCCCAGCCGGCCCCACACCACCTCGCACCGCACCCCGGCCGAGACCGAACGCAGAGTGTGCGCGCTGCGCACCGGCCGCAAGCTCGGCCCGGCCCGCATCGGCCCGATCCTGTGCCGCCACGGCCTCAACCGCCTGTCCTTCCTGGACCGCCCCACCGGCACCATGATCCGCCGCTACGAACGCCAACGACCCGGCGAACTGGTGCACGTGGACGTCAAGAAACTCGGCCGCATCCCCGACGGCGGCGGCTGGCGCATCCACGGCCGCGCCGCCTGCCCCGACCGCAGACGCACCACCGGCTTCGACTACGTCCACTCAGCCGTCGACGACCACACCCGCATCGCCTACAGCGAGATCCACACCGACGAGAAAGCCGCCACCTGCGCCGCCTTCCTGGAACGAGCCGCCGCCCACTTCGCCGACCTGGGCATCACCCGCATCGAGATGAAGCGCCCCGAAGGTTCCGGACAGTGGTCCCACTACAATGGGATTGTCCGGAAGGTGTTTAATTTTGGCTCGAT
>NZ_BAAAHH010000081.1:0-9922 GCF_039525175.1 Actinocorallia libanotica | reverse complement strand
GCCAGGAGGACGCCGCCCCGGAGACCGCGACCGCCGCGCCCGCCGAGCCGCCCGCCAAGGCGACCGCGGTGCAGACCGCGCCCGACAAGATCGCCCTGGACGAGGACGACGCCGGCTTCGACCCCTCGGCCGAGGAGGAGGTCGAGGAGGTCAGCACCCGCGACCTCGACGACAACAGCTCGGTGATGGGCGACTCGGTCCACACCTACCTCAAGGCCATCGGCCGCCGCCAGCTGCTCACCGCCGAGCAGGAGGTCGACCTCTCCAAGCGCATCGAGGCCGGCCTGTACGCCGAGCACAGGCTGGAGACCGAGCAGGACCTGCCCGCCTCCTTCCGCGAGGAGCTGGAGTGGGTGGCCGAAGACGGCAACCGCGCCAAGGCGCACATGCTCGAGGCCAACCTGCGGCTGGTCGTCTCGGTGGCCAAGAAGTACTCCGACCGCGGCCTGTCCCTGCTGGACGTGGTCCAGGAGGGCAACCTCGGCCTGATCCGCGCGGTGGAGAAGTTCGACTACAACAAGGGCTACAAGTTCTCCACCTACGCCATGTGGTGGATCCGCCAGGCCATCCAGCGCGGCTTCGCCGACTCCGCCCGCACCATCCGCCTGCCCGTCCACGTCCTGGAGCTGCTGAGCAAGCTCAGCCGCGTCGAGCGCGACATGCACCAGCGGCTGGGCCGGGAGCCCACCCCGGAGGAGATCGCGGTCGAGATGGGCAAGAGCCCCGAGCAGGTCCGCGAGCTGCTGCGCACCAGCCGCCAGCCGATCAGCCTGGACTCCACCATCGGCGAGGACGGCGAGACCCGCATCGGCGACCTCATCGAGGACACCGACAGCCCCGAGGCCTCGGAGCTGGTCGACCGCCAGCTCATGGCCGACCAGCTGCGCCGCGCCCTGGCGGTGCTCTCCCCGCGCGAGGCCAAGATCATGGCGATGCGGTTCGGGCTCTACGACGGCACCCCGCGCACGCTGGACGAGATCGGCAAGCACCTCGGCCTCACCCGCGAGCGCATCCGCCAGCTGGAGAAGGAGTCGCTGTCCAAGCTGCGCCACCCCAGCAACGCCCAGCCCCTGCTGGACTTCGCGGTCTGAGTGGCATGAGGGGCGCCATCGCCGGGCATGAGGGATTCATCCCCCTATCCCGGAGTGCCGATGGCGACCCTCACCGTCTCCGCAGAACTCGCCGCCTCCCCCGACAGCCTGTGGCGCCTGCTGCTGCGGTTCGACCGCTACCACGAGTGGCTGGCGGTCCACGACTCCTTCCCCGAACCGCCCGAGACGCCGCCCAGGACCGGCGACGCCTTCGTCCAGTGCGTCACCGTCCTGGGCATGACCGGCGAGCTCCACTGGACGTTCGAGGAGGTGCTGCCCGCCCGCCTGGCCGTCCTGGAGACCCCGCTCACCGCCCGCGCGCGGCTGCGCGCCGCCTTCCGGCTCGAACCGCTGGGCACGGGGTCGCTGATGACCTGCCGCTACGAGGTGTTCGGCGGGCGCGCCGGGAGCGTGCTCGTGCGGGTCGCCGGAGTCGAGGCGCGCAGCCAGACCAGGGCCGCCATGGCCGCCCTCGACCTGCTGGCGGCGGGCGGCCGCCCCGAAGGGCTGGTGGAGACCGGCTGAGCGCCGCTCAGGCCACCTCCCGGACCCGCACGCCCACCTCGTCGTACCGGCGCAGGATCAGCCTCGCCAGCCCCTGGTGCGCGCCCAGGGGGGCGGCGGTGAAGTCCGCGCCCGCCGCCTCCAGCCTCCGCTGGAAGAACCCCGGCGCCAGCAGGTAGGACGCCACCGCCACGCTCCGCGCGCCGCCGCTCCTGGCCTCGGCCACCACGTCCGCCAGTGCCGGGCCCGGCCCGCCGACGAACCCGTAGGGCACCGGGCGGCCCAGCGCCCTGCCCAGCAGCCGGGCCGCGGACCGCACGTCGGCCAGGCCCCGCGGATCGGTCGAGCCAGCGGCGCCCAGCACCACCGCGTCGGCCGCCGTCGCCTCGCCCAGCCGGTCCACCAGCACGCCCGTCAGTTCACGGTGGGGACCGAGGGGGCGCGAGACCACGGCGTCCGCGCCCACCTCGGCCAGCTGTTCGGGGATGTCCACGTGGACGTGGTGGCCGCGGCCCAGCAGCAGCGGCACCGCCACCAGCGGCCCGTATCCCAGTTCCCGCACCGCCTCGCCCACCGACGGGGCGGAGATCTCGGCGTAGGCCTCCCCCACCGTCAGCTCCGGACGCGCCGCCCGGACCAGGGCCAGCAGCTCCCGGACGACCCGAGCCCCCGCGGGATCACGGGTGCCGTGCGCCACCCCGAGCAGAACCGACACGTCTACCTCCCCGATGTTCCGCGGCCGTCTCGGCCGCTACAAGCTCCCGCGGACCGGATCGCAGGCCAGCCGGTATCCGCGCTTGACGACCGTCTCGACGATCCCCGTCCGGCCCAGGCCCCGGCGCAGCCGCGCCACCGCCATCTCCACCGCGTGCTCGTCGGCCTGCGGGCGCCCGTTGTCGCGGACCGCCCAGGCCGAACCCGCGGCCACCACCCGCGAGGGCAGCACCCCGCACAGCTCCGCGCGCGAGACCACGTGGCCCGGACGGCGCGCCAGCGCCCGCAGGATCGCCATGGGCGCCGGGGCGATCGGCCTGAGCTGGCCGTCCAGCACGACCGCGTGGCCGCGCAGCTCCAGCGCGTGGCCCCGCACGTGCAGGCGGCGGGAGCGGCGGACCGGCAGGTTCTCCACCAGCGCCCGCACCAGCGCGCCGATGCGGGCGCGCTCCGGCTGGACCGTCGGCACCCCGTGCTCGGTGAGCGCGTTGGCGGTGACCGGCCCCACGCACGCCGCCACCACGTGGGTGCGCAGCGCCTCGATCAGCGCGTCCTCCAGCCCGTCCTCGGCGGCCACCGCCAGGGTGGCGCTCACCGCCGGGGAGCTGGTGAAGGTGATCGCATCGACCGTCCCGGCGACCGCCTGCCCGACGAGGCGGCGCAGCGGGGTCGGGTCGTCGGTCCTGGACCAGCGGTACACCGGCACCTCGATCACCTCCGCGCCGCGCTCGCGCAGCGCGTCGGTGAACTCCGGCAGCCGCTCGCCGTACAGCTGCACGGCGATGCGGGTGCCCTCCAGGCCGCACTCCAGGAGGTGCTTGAGCACCTCCTCGCAGCTCTCGGACTCCGGCGACCACGCCTCCTGCAGGCCCACCGAGCGGACCGCGCCGCGGGCCTTGGGGCCGCGCGCCATGACCCGGACGCCGCCCAGCCGCTCGACGAGCGCGTCCCGCATCCCCCATCCGTCGGCGGTCTCCAGCCAGGCGCGGAACCCGATCCCGGTGGTGATGACCGCGTAGTCCAGCGGCCGGTTCAGGCACTCCTCGGTGGCGTGCAGCAGTTCGGCGTCGTCCTGGAGCGGGACCAGCCGGATGGCCGGGGCGTGCACGACGCGGGCGCCCCGTCTTTCGAGCAGGGCGGCCAGCTCCTCGTGCCGGCGGGCCGCTGTCACCCCGACGGCGAACCCCGAGAGGGGCTCACTGTTGTTCAGCACACCCGCCTGAATCGTCACGTCATCACTTCCACACGGTCGCCGTTGAGCCTGATGGAATAGGTGGGGACGGACGTCGCCGGATCATCCAGGCACAGGCCCGTCGTCAGGTCGAAGACCTGCTTGTACATGGGGGACGCCACCGTCGGCACCCCGTTGCGGGAGCCGAGGATGCCCCGCGAGAGCACGTACGCGTTGCTGAAGGGGTCGAGGTTCGACAACGCGTACAGCTCGCCGTCGAAGGTGCGGAAGACGGCGACCTGCCTGCCCTCCACCAGCGCGCAGGCGCCCCGTTCGGGCAGGAGCTCGACATAGGAGCAGACGTCGACCCAGGTAGCGACGGCGGTAACGGTCACTTGCTGATCACCTCCAGGCTGGTGCCGGCCACCAGGACCGGCTTGATCTGGTCACGTTCGACCTCGAACGCGATGCTCGGGTCGGGGGTCTCGGGCGCGTTGACGAAGGAGACGAACCGGCTCAGCACCTCGGGGTCGTTGAGGGCGTCGTCCCATTCGTCGGAGTAGTCCGTCACGTGCCGGTCCATCGCGGCGTCCAGCTCGGCGCAGATGCCCAGCCGGTCCTCCAGGACGACCTCGCGCAGGTAGTCCAGGCCGCCCTCGAGTCCCTCCATCCAGACGGACGTGCGCTGCAGCCGGTCGGCGGTGCGGATGTAGAACATCAGGAACCGGTCGATGCAGGTGATGAGCTGCTCGTCGGTCAGGTCGGTGGCGAAGAGGTCGGCGTGGCGGGGCCGCATGCCGCCGTTGCCCGCCAGGTAGAGGTTCCAGCCCTTCTCGGTGGCGATGACACCGAAGTCCTTGGACTGGGCCTCGGCGCACTCGCGGGCGCAGCCGGACACGGCGGACTTGAGCTTGTGCGGGGCGCGCAGGCCGCGGTAGCGCAGCTCCAGCCGGATCGCCATGCCCACGGAGTCCTGGACGCCGTAGCGGCACCAGGTCGAGCCGACGCAGGACTTCACCGTCCGCAGCGACTTGCCGTAGGCGTGTCCGGACTCGAACCCGGCGTCCACCAGGCGCTTCCAGATCTGCGGGAGCTGCTCGACCCGGGCCCCGAACAGGTCGATGCGCTGCCCGCCGGTGATCTTGGTGTAGAGGCCGTAGTCGCGGGCCACCTCGCCGATCACGATGAGCCTCTCCGGCGTGATCTCCCCGCCGGGGATGCGCGGCACCACCGAGTAGGTGCCGTTCTTCTGCATGTTGGCCAGGAAGTGGTCGTTGGTGTCCTGCAGCGCGGCCTGCTCGCCCTTGAGGACGTGGCCGTTGCCGAGGCTGGCCAGGATGGAGGCGACCGTGGGCTTGCAGATGTCGCAGCCGCGGCCCGTGCCGTGCTCGGCGATGAGCCGGCTGAAGGCGGTGATCCCGCGGACGCGGATGATGTCGAACAGCTCGGCCCGGGAGTAGGCGAAGTGCTCGCAGATGGCCTTGCTGACCTCGATGCCGGCCGCGGCCAGCTCGGCGTCCAGCAGCTTCTTGACCAGCGGGACGCAGCTGCCGCAGCTGGAGCCGGCGCGGGTGCAGCTCTTGACCGCCGGGACGTCGCGCAGCTCGTGCTCGGCGATGTCGCAGCGGATCTTCTCGGCCGTCACGTTGTTGCACGAGCAGATCACCGTCGCGCCGGGCAGGTCGCCGCCGGCGGCCTCGGTGCCGCCGAAGAGCATCTGCTCGGGCGCGCCGGGCAGCGTGCCGCCCACGTAGGCGCGCAGCGTGGAGTAGGACTCGGCGTCGCCGACCAGGACGCCCCCGAGCAGTGTCCGGGCGTCGTCGCTGACCAGGAGCCGCTTGTAGACGCCGGCGACGGGGTCGGTGTAGGTGACGCCCAGGGCGCCGGCCGCGTCGGCGAAAGGGTCGCCGAAGCTGGCGACGTCCACGCCCATCAGCTTGAGCTTGGTCGACAGGTCGGCGCCCTCGAAGGAGGCGGAGCTGTCGCCGTCGAGCAGGTGGTCGACGACCACCTCGGCCATGGAGAAGCAGGGGCCGACCAGGCCGTAGACCATGCCGCCGATCAGCGCGCACTCGCCGATGGCGTAGACGTCGGGGTCCTCGGTGCGGCAGGCGGCGTCCACGACGACGCCGCCGCGCTCGCCGACCTTCAGGCCGCACTCCCGGGCCAGCTCGTCGCGCGGGCGGATGCCCGCGGAGAACACCACGACCTGCGCGTCGATCTCCGAGCCGTCCTGCAGCACGACCTTGGCGACCGCGCCGTCCTCGCCCGCCGCCAGGCGGGACATCGGGGTCCCGGCGTGCACGGCCATGTCCAGCGCCTCGATGTGGCGGCGCAGCATGGCGCCGCCGCCCTCGTCGAGCTGGCGCGGCATCAGCCAGGGCGCCACCTCCACCACGCCGCTGGCCAGGCCCAGGCCCTGGATGGCGCGGGCCGCCTCCAGGCCGAGCAGGCCGCCGCCGATCACCGCGCCGCTGGAGCGGCCCTCGGCGTAGGCGCGGATGGCGTCCAGGTCCTCGATGGTGCGGTAGACGAAGACACCGGGCAGGTCCTTCCCCTCCACCGGGGGGACGAACGGGGCGGAGCCCGTGGCCAGCACCAGGGCGTCGTAGCCCAGGACGCGTCCGGCCGAGGTGGTGACCGCGCGGGCCTCCCGGTCGATCGAGACGACCCGCTCGCCGGTGAGCACCGTGACCTCGTCGCCGTGCGGAGGGTAGGCCAGGTCCGCGCCCTCCAGGTGCGTGGTCAGCGCGACCCTGTCGTACGCGGTGCGCGGTTCCTCGCCGACGACCGTGACCTTCCATGCCCCTGCGGTGTCACGCTCGCGCAGGGCTTCGACCAGCCGGTGCGCGGCCGGGCCGTGGCCCACCACCACCAGGCGTTCCGGGGTTGCCTCTCCTCCAACTGCCATGACCAGATATTCGGAAGAGCGCGTTTCACGTCCGCGTCCCCATTGTCACCCCTGTGTTAAAACACGCTCACGTCGAGACACGCCCGTTGTCATGACGTGACCAGCAGTCGGACAAAAGGCGCTTTTTTCACCAAAACGCAAAGTCCGCCGTGACTCGAAGTCACGCCGGGTTCCGACACCGGCCGACCTGCGGTACCCCTTTCCCTCCTTGGCTTAATGTCGAGACATGTCCGACGCCGAGTACTTCGCCTCCCTCCCCCGTACCCGCGGGGCGGCCTCCGCCCTGCTCCTCGACGAACACGACCGCGTCCTGCTGGTCAAGCCCACCTACAAGGCCGGGTGGTTCCTGCCCGGCGGGGTGATCGAACAGGGCGAGTCCCCCCTCGCCGCCTGCCTGCGCGAATGCCAGGAGGAACTGGGCCTCGTCCCCGACCTCGACGGGATCGCCTGCTTCGACTGGGCGCCGCCCGAAGGCGAGATCGACGCCACCAACGTCTGGGTCTTCGCCGGCCGGATCACCGCCGCCCAGGTCGCCCGGATCGTCCTGCCGCCCGACGAGCTCTCCGGCCACCGGCTGGTGGCGCGGGAGGAGATCCCCGGCTTCGCCCCGCCGCACATCGCCCGCCGCCTGGAATCCGTCCTGGCCTCCCGGGGGCGCACGCTCTACCTGGAGGACGGGTCGCACCCGCGGGCCGCGCTCCCCCGGCCCGGCGCCCGCCGCTAGAAGAGGAGGCCCGCGGCCGTCAGGCGGGGGCCCGGTCGCGGATCTGCTCGGCGCCGGCCGGATCGCTGGACCTGGCGCAGTGCGCCGAGCAGTACCAGTGCCGGTCGACCTCCACCCCGTGGCCGATCACCCGGCACGAGCAGTGCTCGCAGATCGGCGCCAGCCGGCTGATCGCGCACTCGAAACTGTCGAACACGTGCACCGAACCCTGCGTGCGCACCTCGAACGCCAGGTCGTAGTCGTTACCGCAGACCTCGCACCTGCCCATGGCGAACTCCCCCCGAATCGCATCCCCAACGATGCGGACCTACCCTCGGGCCCGTCCGCTCATGCGCGGCTCACCTGCGGCGACGGGCCCGCACCGGGTTCTCCCTGGTCCATTCCTGGGAGCGGCCCGAGGAGCGCAGCACCCGGATCCACGGATCGTCCTCGCCGCACAGGGGCAGGTGCGGCACTCCCCACGCCCACGCGGTGAGGAGCACCTCGGGATCGGCGGGGCGGTAGTCCTCGCCGATCGCCCGCGCCAGGTCCCAGGCGTGCAGGTGCCACTCCACGCTCGCCGAGCCCGTGTGGTCGCCGACGGTGTACTTGGTGCCCCGGTAGATCAGGTGGGTGCGGTTCCAGAAGTCGGGGATCAGGTCGAGGTAGGCGTCCGCCGACACCGTGAACGACATGATCCGCTCCCGGCCCGACTCCGGCGGCAGGACCGCCAGCTCGGCGGCGTTCTGGCGGGCCTGCTGGCGGATGAGCACGGCCGTGGCGGTGTCCTGGGCGAAGAGCTTGGCCAGCCGGCTGTCGGGGGCGTCCTGCAGGTACTCCAGGTTGTTCTCCGCCACGCAGCGCAGATGCCCCGCCAGGTCGACCGCCAGCCACTCCGGGCAGGGGGTGAGGGCGTCCCAGTCCGTGCAGCGGGCCGCGAACCACCTGATGGCCGCGACGCCCGCCCGGTAGGACTCCAGCACCCGGTCCCCGTCGGGCGGCCTGCGATCCAAGTCGTCTCCCCCATCCCCCGCCGAGCCGCTGGCTCAGGTACCTCGCCACGCCGGTTACCCTCCGCGGCCGACCGCGTGCGCGCAGGTCAGATTCTCAGAGTTCCGGCCGCCGTGCCACTCGGCGCACAGCCGCGCCGGGAACACGTCCGCCGCGCCCGCGCGGCGGGCGCGGACTAGACCCGGGTGAGGGCCCGGAAGCTCAGCTTGTGCGCCTCGCGAGCGGTCCGCAGCCGGTCCAGTTCCTCACTGTAGGGGCGGACGGCGGCCTTCGCCCGCGCCTTGCGCCGAGAGATCTCGGCGGCCCTGGTGGAACCGTAGGTGCGCGGCCCCATCGCGACCCGCTCGGCCGCCTCCGCCGCGGCGATCGCCTCGCGCAGGGCGTCCTCCAGCGCGCCGTGCAGGCCCCGCACCTCGGTGCCGGAGGCGTGACCGCTCCGCGCCTGGAGCAGGGCGGCCTCGGCCCGCTCGACGGCGGCGATCCGGCCGGGGTACTCCCGGGCGGTCTCGCGGTCGGCGGCGTAACGCGCCGCGTCCTCCGGGCTGGTGCGTCGGCCGAAGACCATGATCACAATCCCTTCCGTCCACGTTCTGGGCCAGCAGCCTACGCGTCCGGGGCCCGCACGGCATCCCCGCGGCGAGGTTTCGTGCGGTCTTCTCGGGGGGCGCGCCCGCGGGCGCGCCGGAAGGTGTACCGCCCGCTGCCTTTACGTAGTAAGGTAAGGGGTGTCCGCCAGGATCGCCGCACCGCCGCGACCCCACGAGAGGCAGCCGTGAACACCCTGCGTGAACCGCTCACCCGCGACCGCATCATCCAGGCCGCGCTGCACATCGTCGACGGGCAGGGCCTGGGGCGCCTGACCATGCGCCGCCTGGGCGACGCCCTGCAGGTCGAGGCGATGGCGATCTACCACCACCTGCCGCGCGGCAAGGAGGAGCTGCTCGACGGGCTGGTCGCGCACGTGGCGGCCCTGCCCGCCGACACCCGGCCCCTGGCCGGGGAGGACTGGCGCGACCGCATCCGCGCCTGGGCCCGCGCCTACCGGACGCGGCTGGTCGAGCACGCCGGGGTGCTGCCGCTGGTCGTCACCCGCCGCAACCCCGCCGCGCTCGCCGCCACCTCCCGCTCCCTGACCGAGGTCCTGCGGCTCGGCGGCTTCCTGGAGGCCGCCGCGGCGCCCGCCGCGCACACCCTGCTGTCCTTCCTCATCGGCCACGCCGCCCTGGAGGTGCGCGGGCTGGAGGGCCCCCAGCCCTACCCGGTCGACTGGGACCGCCGGTTCGAGGACGGCCTGGAGGTCCTGCTGTCGGGGATGCTCACCGCGCTGCTGTAGGCGGCCTCACTCCTCCACGATGAGCAGTTCCAGGACGCGTGCGCCGGCGCCGCCCGAGACCCACGTCAGCGGGCGGCCCGGCGCCAGCCGGGCCAGCGCCTCGGGCACCGTGCCGACGATCTGCTCGGCCCGCACCACGCACAGGTGGTAGTCGGGCACCAGGGTCAGCGCCCGCCTGCCCTGGGCCGCGCCGCCGTCCAGCACGACCGTCCCGGACTCGGCGACGGCCAGCGCGCAGCCCGTCACCGCCCCGTCGGCCTCCGCCAGCTCGTCGTGCTCCAGCGGCGGGGAGTCGGCCAGCGCCTCCACGCCCCGCAGCCCCGCCAGCCATCCGAAGGGCAGGTCGGCCGGGACGGCGATGCGCCCGGCCCCGCGCGCCCACAGCGCCGCGGCCACGGCGGTGCCCAGGCCGTCGGCCCCCACGTGCCGGACCGCGGTGCCTCCCCCGGCGTGCTCGGCGGCCCGCTCGGCGAACAGGTCCACG
>NZ_BAAAHH010000080.1:777-10439 GCF_039525175.1 Actinocorallia libanotica | reverse complement strand
AGGAGCCGCGCCGAGGTGGCCGAGGAGCTGCGCGCCACGGCGCGGCGCCGGCCCGGGGGCGGCGCCGTTCGCGCTCGCGCTGTGCTTCCCCGCGCTCATGTGCGGCAACCTGATCGCGGGCTCGCTCCAGGCCGACCGGGTGCGGGGCGCGGACGGCGCCGCCGCCCGCCTGGCGGCGCTGGGCGCGGCCCAGCAGGTCTGGCTGGCCGCCGCCGGAGCGGCGGCGCTGGCGCTGTCCGTACTCGCCGCGGTGGTGACGCGGCGCCGGGACATGATCCGGGGGGATAGGCTTTCGCAGGTATCCCACTAGCCGAAATCCACTGGAGAACACCGCCGTGTCCGAGCGCACTCTGATCCTGGTCAAGCCCGATGGCGTACGCAAGGGCGTCGTCGGCGAGGTCGTCTCGCGCATCGAGCGCAAGGGCCTGAAGCTGGTCGCGCTGGAGCTGCGCACGCTGCCCCGCGAGGTGGCCGAGGAGCACTACGCCGAGCACAGCGAGCGCCCCTTCTTCGGTGAGCTCGTCGAGTTCATCACCGGCGGCCCGCTCGTCGCCCTGGTCGCCGAGGGCCCGCACGCCATCAAGGCCTTCCGCTCGCTGGCCGGCGCCACCAACCCGGTCGAGGCCGGCCCCGGCACCATCCGCGGCGACTTCGCCCTGGAGATCGGCGAGAACATCGTCCACGGCTCGGACTCGCCGGAGTCCGCCGCCCGGGAGATCAAGATCTTCTTCCCCGGTCTCGCCTGATGCGCGGCCCGGTCGCACCGATCGGGCCGAACGGGTTCTCCAGCCGCACCGTGCGCCGTATGATCGGCGCGCGGTGCGGCTGTCTTTCCGGGACCGGCGGTCGTTTTGCTGGAAACTGAACGTTGGCCGGACGTTTTTTCGCGTGAGCGCACCCTTTGGCGGCTGCCCCCGGAGGGCATATCGCGTTACGATGAATCTTGCCGCTTCGATCGTCATCTCTGGTGACACCGCCAGCAGGAAGGGCCCCCTTTTCTCCATGGGTAACAAGTTGTCGTTCCTCGGTCGTGACATGGCGGTTGATCTGGGCACCGCCAATACCCTCGTCTATGTCAGGGGCAGAGGGATCGTGCTGAACGAGCCCTCGGTGGTCGCCATCAACACCCACACCAACAAGATCGTCGCGGTGGGCATCGACGCCAAGCGCATGATCGGCCGCACGCCCGGCAACATCGTGGCGGTACGGCCCCTCAAGGACGGTGTGATCGCCGACTTCGAGGTCACCGAGCGGATGCTGCGGTACTTCATCCAGAAGGTGCACAAGCGCCGCCACTTCGCCAAGCCGCGCATCGTCGTCGCGGTGCCCTCGGGCATCACCGGTGTGGAGCAGCGCGCGGTGAAGGAGGCCGGCTACCAGGCGGGCGCCCGGCGCGTCTTCATCATCGAGGAGCCGATGGCCGCGGCGATCGGCTCGGGCCTGCCGGTGCACGAGCCGACCGGCAACATGGTCGTCGACATCGGCGGCGGCACCACCGAGGTGGCCATCATCTCCCTGGGCGGCATCGTCACCAGCCAGTCGGTGCGCGTCGGCGGCGACGAGCTCGACCAGGCGATCATCACCTTCGCCAAGAAGGAGTACTCGCTCATGCTGGGCGAGCGCACCTCCGAGGAGATCAAGATCGCGATCGGCAGCGCCCACCCGTCCGGTGACGGCGAGGAGCCCAACGCCGAGATCCGCGGCCGCGACCTGGTCTCCGGCCTGCCCAAGACCGTCGTCATCTCCGCCGAGGAGGTGCGCCGCGCCATCGAGGAGCAGGTCGCCACCATCGTCGACGCGGTGAAGACCACCCTGGACAAGTGCCCGCCGGAGCTGTCCGGCGACATCATGGACCGCGGCATCGCGCTCACCGGCGGCGGTGCCCTGCTCAAGGGACTGGACGAGCGGGTGCGCGAGGAGACGGGCATGCCCATCCACCTCGTCGACAACCCGCTCGACTCGGTCGTCCTCGGCACCGGCAAGTGCGTCGAGGACTTCGAGTCGCTGCGTCAGGTCCTGGTGCCCGAGCCGCGTCACTGATGCGAGACACCCGACGCACCCGTCTGGTCCTGGGCGTCCTGCTCGTCACCTCCCTCCTCCTGATCGCCGTGGACCATCAGGGCGGGGAGAACTCCCCCCTGCGCGGGCTGCGCGGTGTGGGCGCCACGGTGTTCGGTCCGCTGGAGCGCCTCGCCTCCGCCGTGGTGCGCCCGGTCGGCAACACCTTCGACGCGCTGCGCGACGCGCCGGGCCAGCGCCGGCGCGCCGAGGACCTGCTGCGCGAGAACCAGCGCCTGCGCGAGCAGCTGCGCTCGAACACCATCGACAAGGACCGCGCCGCCCAGCTGGAGCGGCTGCTGGGCGGCGCCGGGCTGGGCGGCTACAAGATCGTGGCGGCGAACGTCATCTCGGCCGGGCAGGGTTATGAGGACACCGTCACCATCGACGTCGGCACCCTCAGCGGGGTCAAGCCCGAGATGACGGTGATGACCGGCGAGGGACTGGTCGGCCGGGTCACCCGGGCCGGGCCCGCCACCGCGACGGTCCTGCTGGCCACCGACGCCTCCTCCACCGTGGGCGGGCGGCTGGAGGACTCCAAGGAGATCGGCGTCATCAAGGGCGAGGGAAGGCGCGGCCTCGGCGTCGGCGCCACCCCGCTGCGGCTGCAGCTCTTCTCCGCCGACGCGCCGCTGGCCGTCGGGCAGCGGGTGGTGACGCTCGGCTCCAAGGGCGACCGCCCGTACGTGCCGGGCGTGCCGATCGGCACGGTGGCCAGGATCGAGAGGACGCCCGGGACCCTCACCCGCACCGCGCTGATCCACCCCTATGTCATGTTCACCCGGCTGGACGTCGTCGGCGTGGTGGTCGCCCCGCCCAAGCGCGACCCGCACGACGCCGTCCTGCCCACCCAGCCTGCCGCGAGCCCGTCGGGGAGCTAGCCGTGCTGAACTCGGTCGAGGAGGGCAGGGGCGGAACGCTCCGCTCCGTCCTCATCATCGTCGTGGCGATCCTGCTCCAGGTCGCGGTGGCCAACCGGCTGCCGCTGCCCGGATCGGTGACGCCCGACCTCGTCATGCTCACGGTGGTGGCGCTGGCGCTGTTCCGGGGCGAGACGGTCGGGATGGTCACCGGTTTCTGCGCCGGCCTGGCCACCGACCTGGTGCCCCCCGCCGACCACACCATCGGCATGTACGCGCTGGTCTACTGCGTCGTCGGCTACATCTCGGGGCTGGCCAGCCCCGAGATGGACCGCTCGCCGAGCCTGCCGTTCGTGGCGGTCGCCCTCGGCGCGCTGGTGGGCAACCTCGCCTACGCGCTGGTGGGGGTGATGCTCGGCGACCCGCGCGCCGACTGGTCCATCGTCTCGCGGACGGTGCCGCTCGCCGTCCTGTACAACGTGCTGGCCAGCCCGTTCGTGGTCTGGGCGGTGCTGCGCCTGTCCCAGCGCAGCGAGCGGCTGGAGCCGCGCGGCGGCCTCAGCGTCCCCGGCTTCTCGGCGCGGTTGGGCAGGCAGCAGCGGTGAACTCCCGTACCCACTCCCGGCTCCTGGTCCTCCACGTCATGGTGGGGGCGCTGCTGCTGGTGCTGGTCGGCCGCATGTGGGTGCTCCAGGTCGCCCAGGGCGAGGAGTACCAGGCGATCGCCGCCAACAACCGCACCCGCGACATCGTCGTCCCCGCCATCCGCGGCTCGATCCTCGACGACGCGGGCCGCCCGCTGGTGCGCAACCGCACCGCGCTGGTCATCTCGGTCGACAAGACGGCCCTGGGCCGCCAGCCGGACCAGGGCAAGACGGTGCTCGCCCGGCTGGCCGGGGTGCTGGGCACCACCCCCGAGCAGCTGGAGCTCAAGACGCGGCTGTGCTCGCCGACGGTGCCGCGGCCCTGCTGGCCCGGCTCGCCCTACCAGCCGATCCCGGTGGACGACCGGGCCAGCGCCAAGGAGGGCCTGCAGATCCTGGAGCGGCCCGAGGACTTCGACGGCGTCATCGCCCAGGTCCAGGCCGTGCGGGAGTACCCCGAGCCCGAGGGCGCCAGCGCCGCGCAGACCCTCGGCTACCTCCAGCCGGTCACCCAGGAGGAGCTCGACAAGCGCGAGGGGCTGAAGGTCACCGGCTACAGCGGCGTCGACCTCATCGGCAGGGACGGCCTGGAGGCCTCCTACGACGCCGACCTGCGCGGCGAGCCGGGCGTGCGGCGGGTGAACGTCGACGCCCGCGGCCGGGTCACCGGCGTCGCCTCAGAAGAGGAGGCGGTGCCCGGCTCGCACCTGGTGACCAACCTGGACGCCAAGGTGCAGGCGGCGGTCGAGGACGCGCTCGCCGAGCAGGTCGCGGCGGTCAAGAAGATCGGCGGGGACCCGGCGGCGGCGGGCGTGGTGCTGGAGGTCGAGACCGGCAAGGTCGTCGCGCTGGCCAGCTACCCCACCTACGACCCGAAGGTGTGGACCGGCGGCATCTCCCAGGCGGAGTACGACGCGCTGCTGGGCCCCAAGCGGGGCGAGCCGCTGATCTCCCGGGCGATCGCCGGCCAGTTCCCGCCCGGCTCGACCTTCAAGATCTCCTCGCTGGCCGCCGCGGTGGCGGACGGCTACTCGCTGAACGGGATCTACCCGTGCCCCGGCTCCTACAACGTCGGCAGCCGGGCGTTCACCAACTTCCGGAGCACGCCCTACCCCCCGATGAGCCTGCACCGGGCGATCGTCGTCTCCTGCGACACGATCTTCTACAGGTTCGCCTACGAGGAGTGGATCCGCGACGGGTCGACCAAGCCGGTGCCCGACCCCAAGGACCCGATGATCAAGATGGCCCGGGTGTTCGGCTTCGGCACCCGGACCGGGATCGACCTGCCCGGCGAGGCGCCCGGCCGCATCCCCGACCGCGACTGGAAGAAGAGCTACTGGGAGAGCACCAAGGAGATCGACTGCAAGCGGGCCAAGACCGGGTACCCCGAGATCAAGGACACCGGCCACGCGGCCTACCTGACGGCCATCGCCAAGGAGAACTGCCTGGAGGGCCACATGTGGCGCGCGGGCGACGCGGCGAACTTCTCCGTCGGCCAGGGCAACGTGCTGGTCACGCCGCTGCAGCTGGCCCGCGCGTACGCGGCGGTCGCCAACGGCGGCACCCTGGTGGTCCCGCAGGTGGCCAAGGCCGTCGTCCGCCCGGACGGCACGGTGGTGCGCGAGATCAAGCCGGAGCGCGGCACGCGGCTGCAGGTCGACAAGAAGACCCTCGACTACATGCGCAAGGCGCTGGCGGCCGTCACGACCGAGGGCACCGCGGCCGGCGTCTTCGGCGGCTTCCCGATGGACAAGGTGCACGTCGCGGGCAAGACGGGTACGGCCGAGGCGTACGGCTACAAGGACACCGCGTGGTTCGCCTCCTTCGCCCCGGCGAAGAACCCCAGGTACGCGGTGGTCGCCATGGTCACCGACGCCGGCACGGGCGGCACCTACGCGGCGCCGGCCGTCCGCAAGATCTACGAGGCGATCTACGGGTTCGGCGACGAGCCCGCCGCGCTGGAGAACGGGGAGATCCCCGCCAAGCTGCCGAAGGTGGGCTGATGACGACGCTGCAGGAGCGCCGGTCCTGGCCGGGCAGGGCCGTGCGCCGCGACTCGGTGCTGCGGCGGCTGGACTGGGGGCTGGTGGTCCCCGTCGTCGTGCTGGCGGTGATCAGCGCTTTGCTGGTCTACTCCGCCACCCGCGCCGGGCATCGCGCCGACCCGGAGGCCTTCCTCAAGAAGCACCTGCTCAACCTGGGCATCGGCGCGGTCCTGTACGTGGTGGTCGCCTCCTTCGACTACCGGCTGCTGCGCGCCTACGCGCCGATCCTCTACGGCCTCTCGCTCGTCGGCCTCATCGCCGTCCTCACCCCGCTGGGCGAGACGATCAACGGCTCCCACTCGTGGATCGTGATCGGCGGCGGCTTCCAGGTGCAGCCCTCGGAGTTCGCCAAGGTCGGGCTGGTCGTGCTGCTGGCGATGATCCTGGGCGAGCCCCGGGACGGCGAGGTGGGCCCCGGGCGCAAGGACATCCTGATCGCGCTGCTGCTGGCCGGCATCCCGGCGGCGCTGATCATGCTCCAGCCAGACCTGGGCACCACGATGGTGCTGTGCGCCATCCTCATGGGCATGCTGGCGATCTCCGGGGTGGCCAAGCGCTGGACGCTGGGCCTGGTGCTGGCCGGGGCGGGCACCGCCGTCGCGGCGGTGGCGCTAGGGCTGCTGGAGGACTACCAGATCGCCCGGTTCACCGCCTTCGTCGACCCGACCGCCGACCCCAGGGGCGCGGGGTACAACGCCAACCAGGCCAAGATCGCGGTCGGCTCCGGCGGCCTGCTGGGCAAGGGGTTGTTCCAGGGCGAGCAGACCACCGGCCAGTTCGTGCCCGAGCAGCAGACCGACTTCATCTTCACCGTGGCCGGCGAGGAGCTGGGCTTCCTCGGCTCGCTGCTGATCATCGTGCTGATCGGCGTGATCCTCTACCGGGGCCTGCGGATCGCGGTCCACGCCGGCGACCGGTTCGGTACCCTGGTGGCGGCCGGAGTGGTCTGCTGGCTGGGGTTCCAGACCTTCGAGAACATCGGCATGTGCATCGGGATCATGCCCATCACCGGTCTGCCGCTGCCACTGGTCTCCTACGGCGGCTCCGCCACGTTCGCCACGATGATCGCCTTCGGACTGCTGCAGGGCGTGCACGCCCGGGGCAGGAGTCTGTGAGCGGCGGTACGCTGGAGTGTTCCGGGAGCGAGATCCCGCCGCGGACCCCCGGAATCCCGTCAGTCTTCTGGAAGGTACGACATGCCTGTTGAGTCGGTGTTCCCCCGGCTGGAGCCGCTGCTGCCCTCGGTGCAGAAGCCGATCCAGTACGTCGGCGGAGAACTCAACTCCCAGGTCAAGGACTGGGACTCCGCCGAGGTGCGCTGGGCGCTGATGTACCCCGACGCCTACGAGGTGGGCCTGCCCAACCAGGGCGTGCAGATCCTGTACGAGGTGCTCAACGAGCGCGAGGGCGTGCTGGCCGAGCGCACCTACTCGGTCTGGCCCGACCTGGAGCAGATCATGCGGGAGCACCAGATCCCGCAGTTCACCGTGGACGGCCACCGCCCCGTCGGCGCGTTCGACATCCTGGGCGTCTCCTTCTCCACCGAGCTGGGCTACACCAACCTCCTCACCGCGCTGGACCTGGCCGGCATGCCGCTGCACGCCGCCGACCGGCGCGAGGAGGACCCGATCGTGCTGGCGGGCGGCCACGCGGCCTTCAACCCCGAGCCGATCGCCGACTTCGTCGACGCCGCCGTACTGGGCGACGGCGAGGAGATCGTCCTGAAGATCACCGAGGTGATCCGGGAGTGGAAGCGCGAGGGCCGCCCCGAGGGCCGCGACGGCCTGCTGCACCGCCTGGCGGTGTCCGGCGGGGTGTACGTGCCCAAGTTCTACGACGTCTCCTACCTGCCGGACGGGCGCATCCAGCGGGTCGCGCCCAACCGCCAGGGCGTGCCGTGGCAGATCGTCAAGCACACGGTGATGGACCTCGACGCCTGGCCCTACCCCAAGACCCCGCTGGTGCCGCTGGCCGAGACGGTGCACGAGCGCTTCTCGGTGGAGATCTTCCGCGGCTGCACGCGCGGCTGCCGGTTCTGCCAGGCCGGCATGATCACCCGTCCGGTGCGCGAGCGCTCGATCACCACCGTCGGCGACATGGTGCAGCAGGGCCTCAAGGCCTCGGGCTTCAACGAGGTCGGCCTGCTGTCGCTGTCGTCGGCCGACCACAGCGAGATCGGCGACATGGCCAAGGGCCTGGGCGACCGCTACGAGGGCACCCAGACCTCGCTGTCGCTGCCCTCCACCCGCGTGGACGCCTTCAACATCACCCTGGCGAACGAGTTCTCCCGCAACGGGCGCCGCTCCGGGCTGACGTTCGCCCCCGAGGGCGGCTCCGAGCGCATGCGCAAGGTGATCAACAAGATGGTGTCGGAGGAGGACCTCATCCGCACCGTCACCACCGCCTACGAGAACGGCTGGCGCCAGGTCAAGCTCTACTTCATGTGCGGGCTGCCCACCGAGGAGGACGAGGACGTCATGGAGATCGCCGGGATGGCCCGGCGGGTCATCCAGGCGGGCCGCGACGCCACCGGCAGCCGCGACATCCGCTGCACCGTCTCCATCGGCGGGTTCGTGCCCAAGCCGCACACCCCGTTCCAGTGGGCCGCCCAGGCCGACCACGAGACCGTCGACCGGCGGCTGAAGGCGCTGCGCGACGAGCTGCGCCAGGACAAGCGCTACGGGCGGGCCATCGGCCTGCGCTACCACGACGGCAAGCCCTCGATCATCGAGGGGCTGCTCTCGCGCGGCGACCGGCGCGTGGGCGCGGTGATCGAGAAGGTCTGGGCGGACGGCGGCCGGTTCGACGGCTGGTCGGAGCACTTCTCCTACGACCGCTGGATCGCCAAGGCCGAGGAGGCCTTCGCCGGCCAGCCGGTGGACCTGGACTGGTACACCGTCCGCGAGCGCGAGGAGGTCGAGGTCCTGCCCTGGGACCACCTGGACGCGGGCCTGGACCGCGAGTGGCTGTGGCAGGACTGGCGCGACGCCGTCGAGGGCGGCGCCGAGGTCGAGGACTGCCGCTGGACGCCCTGCTACGACTGCGGGGTCTGCCCGGCCATGGACACGGAGATCCAGATCGGCCCCACGGGGAAGAAACTTCTGCCGCTGACCGTGGTCAACGGTTGAGTTCGCGCAGTCGTGTGAACACTGTCTGACAAGGGCTGCGGGCCGGGGGGAGCGACGCGCTGGCTCCGGCTGGTGCGCGCGCACCGTACCCTAGGGGCAGATACTTGCTCGGACGGCGGTCTTTCGGACCGCCGTGAGAGACCTTGAGTAGGAAGGACAGAGCACTGGCCCCCATGCCGGACGGTCCAGCACCGGCCCCGGTGATCCAGAAGCTGCGGGTCCGCTATGCCAAGCGCGGCCGCCTCAGGTTCACCAGCCACCGTGACATCTCCCGGGCCGTGGAACGCGCAGTGAGGCGCGCCGGGATCCCTGTCGCGTTCAGTGCCGGATTCACCCCGCACCCGAAGATCTCTTACGCGGGCGCGGCGGCCACCGGGACGGCCAGCGAAGCGGAATACCTCGAGATCGGGCTCACCGAGACCCGCGACCCTGAGCGGGTGCGAGCCGACCTCGACGCGGCGCTCCCCGGCGGCATCGACGTCATCGACGTCGTGCCGGCCCGGGCGGGCACGGCCCTGGCCGACCGCCTCGAGGCGTCCGAGTGGCTCCTGCGGCTGGACGGTGTCCCCTCGGACACCGCCGCTTCGGCCGTGGCCGCCTTCCTCGGCTCCGAGGTGATCGAGGTGGAACGCCTCACCAAGAAGGGACGGCGCAGGTTCGACACGAGGAGCGCGGTGGTCGCGCTGACGGTCGAGTCCTCGAACGCCGATCCCGGTGCGATTCTGCGTATGGTCGTACGGCACGCCACACCCGCCGTGCGACCGGACGACGTCCTGACCGGGCTCCGTCAGGTGGCCGACCTCGCGCCTCCGTCACCCCCGCTGGTGACGCGGCTGGCGCAGGGGCCGCTGGACGGGTCCGGGCTGATCACGGACCCGCTGGAAGCCGACCGCGACCCGGTGGTCGCGGCCGGAGCGGGGCCGGACG
>NZ_BAAAHH010000080.1:0-767 GCF_039525175.1 Actinocorallia libanotica | reverse complement strand
GTGCGGCGCACCCTGAGCTCCGCCCGCGGCACGGCCGCGGGGGGCCTCGGTGCTGCCCGGGAGCCTGACGGGAGACTGCCCGAATGCTCGACAACGACAACGAACCGATCGAAAATGTGACAGATGGGGCTTCCGGCACGAAAGCGGCCGGACGCCGGAGGGCGGCACGGCCCGCGGGCCCGCCGCCCGAGCCCGAGGAGGACCTGCCCCCGGTGGTGACGGTCCCGGCCTCGGCCGTTCCGGCCGCCCCGGAGACCGTTGCAGAGCTGGAAGAAGCCGACAAGGCGGACGAGGAGCCCGTGGCGGCCCCCGTGCGCGCCGAGCGGCGCGCCGCGCGTCCGGCGGGTCCGCCGCCGGAGGCCGAGGACGTGCCCGCCGTGGTCACGGTCCCCGCCGCGCGGGCCGTGGAGCCCGCCGCCGAGAAGAGCGCGCCGGAAGCCGCCGGAGGAGCCGAGAAGCCGGCTCCGGCCGTGGTGGAGGTGCGCACCGAGCGGCGCGCCGCGCGTCCGGCGGGTCCGCCGCCGGAGCCGGAGGACCTCGACGCCGAGGAGGCCGCCGAACTCGGCCCCGACACCGAGCTCGCCGAACCGCTGGACGACCTGCACGAGCTGACCGGCGCGGCCGAGGCCGTCCTGGAGGCCGCCGCCGCGCTGGAGCCGGTCAAGCGCACCCGGACCCGCATGCGCCGCGCCGCCGAGCCCGCGGAGGGCGAGGCCGGGACCGCGGCGGGCACGGCGGCCGAGGCCGCGGCGTCCGAGACCCCGCAG
>NZ_BAAAHH010000079.1:0-10685 GCF_039525175.1 Actinocorallia libanotica | reverse complement strand
GCCGCCCCGGCCACCAGCCTGGCCCTGCCCTCGTCCAGCCGCTGGCCCGCCGCGGCCAGCCGCGCCGCGGCCTCGGCCGCCAGCTTCGCCGCCGCCGCCGGATCGCCGCACCGCAGGGCGTGGGCGCGGGCCAGCGCGGCGGTCCCGCGGTTGCCGTCGATGCGGGGGTGCGCGTGCTCCTCGGCGCGGTCGGCCCACCGCGCCGCCTCCTCGCCCCGGCTCCGCCCCGCCTCGGCCGAGGCCATCGCCTCGGCGCAGCGCAGCAGGCTGGCCTGGTCGAGCAGCGAGAACTCCCCGCCCTCCCACAGCTCGCAGGCGTCGCGCAGCGCCTCCTCCGTCCGGCCGCAGGCCAGCTGCGCCATCAGGTGCGCGAACCTGGCCTGCACGCGCGGCCACTCCCGCTCCACGCCTCCCGCGCTCCTGGCCTCGGCGGCCAGGCGCAGGGCCAGCTCGGCGTCCCCGGACCAGTTCGCGACGAGGCTCTGCTGGGCGAGGGCGACGACCTTGGCGTGCCCGGAGTGCAGCAGCCGCGCGACCTCGGCGGACTCCTCGGCCGCCAGCGCCGCCTCGCCGAGCCTGCCGCGCACCGCCAGGGTGCGGGCCAGCCCGGCCAGCAGGTTGGTGACGATGAAGCTCTGCCCGGTGGCGCGGGTGATGGCCACGGCCCGCTCGAACCTGTTCTGGGCCTGCTCGGGCCGGCCCAGCCACAGCTCCGCCCAGCACAGCCAGGCGACGGTGTCCATCCACTCCACGAGGTCGGCGTCGGAGACCCCGTCCATCAGCTCGGCGGCGCTCTCCAGCAGCTCCAGCGCCTCGTCGATCTCGTCGGCGATGTAGGCGGCCATGGGGCGCAGCGCGGCGATCCCGGTGGTCATGCCCGGATTGTCGCGGCGGCGCTGCTCGGTGGTCTCGGGCATGAAGTCCAGGACGGCGCGCGCCGCCCTGCGGTCGCCGCGCATCAGGCTCTCGGCCACCAGGCGCATCCGCAGCGGCACCGCGGTGGCCGCCTGCGGGTCGGGCAGCTCGCGCAGCTCGGCCAGCAGCAGCGCCCTGCCCTGGGCGGACCGGTCCAGCAGCCGCTCGACCAGGGCGCCGAAGCGCGCGGCGAACGCCCGCCGCGCGTAGTCGGTGCGCGGCAGCAGCCGCAGCACCTCCTGCGCGCTCTCGCGCCCCTCGACCAGATGGCCGCTGACGGTCTGCGCGCGGGCGAGCTCCAGCAGCAGGTCGGCGCGGGACGCGCCGCCGGGGGCGGTGTCGCCGGGGATGAGCCGCAGCGCCGTGCCCAGCCACCGGGCCGCCGCGGCCGGGGCGCGCGCCGCCTCGGCCCGCGCCGCCTCGATCAGGGTGGTGATCGCCGACTCGTCGCCCAGGCCCGCCGCCCGCTCCACATGGTGGACGCGCACCGTGGCGGGCGCCCCGATCGAGCTCAGGTGGGCGGCGACGCGGGCGTGCGCGCCCAGCCGCCAGCCCGCCGCGGCCGAACCGTAGGCGGCGCTGCGCACCAGCGGGTGGCGGAACCGGAACCTGCCGTGCGCCGAGGGCCGGACGACGTCGCGCTGCGCCAGCTCGTCCAGCGCCTCCAGCGCGGTGGACCGGCTCACCCCGGCCGCGGCGGCGGCCAGCAGCGCGTCGAACTCGTCGGCGGCCACGGCAGCGCCCTGCGCCACCTGCCTGGCCTGGTCGCTCAGCCTGCCGAGCTCGGCCTGGAGCGCGGCGCCGACCAGCGGCGGCAGGTCGTCGTGCACGTGCTCGCCGTCGTCCGGCGGCTCCTCCATCCGGGTCAGGGCGTCCAGGTAGAAGGGGTTGCCGCCGCTCATCTCGTGCAGCCGGGCGCGCCGCTCGGGGTCGATCCGGTCGCCCAGGAACTCCGCGACCTCCTCGGCGGTGAAGGGCGTCACCGGCACCCGGCGCACCCCGGCGCCGGAGACCAGCGCGGACATCCGCGGCGAGAGCTGGGCGGGGCGGTAGGCCAGCGCGATGACGAACCGGGCGCGCGGCGGATGCCGGATGAGGTGGTCGAGCAGCTCCACCGAGGCGTCGTCGGCCCAGTGGATGTCGTCGACCACCAGCACCAGGCCCGAGTCCCCGGCCAGCTCCCCCAGCAGCTGGCGCACCGCGCGGTAGAGGCGGTAGCGGGCGCTGGCGCCGGTGCCCGGCGCCGGGCCGTCGGGGACGACCTCCTCCAGCGCGGGGAACACCGAGGCCAGCTGGCGCAGGACGGGCTCGCCCAGCCGCGACGGCAGGTCGTCGCGGGTCTCCAGGTGGTCGTCCAGGGCGTCGATCATCGCCCCGAACGGCATGTCCTCCTCGAACTCCGCGGCGCGGCCGGTGAGCGTGAGGTAGCCGGCGTCCCGCGCCGAGTCCACCAGCTCGGCCAGCAGCCGCGTCTTGCCCGCGCCGGGCTCCCCGACCATCGCCACGCAGGCGAAGCCGTCGTTGTCCAGCGACATCGAGATCTCGCGCAGGGCGTCGCGGCGGCCGACCAGCCGTGCGGCGTCACGCCGGTCGTCCACGTGACTGCCCATGCCGCACCTCGAAAGATCAACGAACTCCGAGCACGAAGATAGCGCGCTCCCATGCCTATGTAACGGCATGTCCAGTACCGCCATGTGTACTGCATGACACACTTGCCGCGGTGGAGATCGCTTAGATTCGTCCGCCCGAGGTCGAGCGCAGCGCCTCCTTCCACTCGTCGTGCAGGCCGTGGGACTCCGCGAGGGGGCGGCAGGCCAGCACGTCGCGGCGCAGCAGCGGGTCGGCGAGTCGCACGACCGCCTCCAGCGCCACGTCCAGGGGGTAGTTCTCCAGGTTCGGGTCGGTGAGGAGGTGCCGGATGCCGGCGACGGCGCGGCGGTCCCCGCGCTCGGCCAGGCCGCGCACCGCCTCGGCGACCACGACCGGCGACGGGTCGTCCATGCGGCGGGCCAGCGCGTCCCGCAGCTCCGCGGTGTCGGCGTCCATCAGGCTCAGCGACATCGTCGCCCAGTCCCGGACGTACTCGTGCTCGTCGCCGGTGAGGCGGATCAGCTCACCCGGCTCCATCGGCTGCTCCGGCGGCAGCACCTTCACCAGCGCCCTGGCCACCGCGTTGCGGACCCGCTCGTCGGGATGGCGGGCGTGCCGCAGCAGCTCGGGCAGCGCGGCGGCGTCCCCGTAGTCGCTGAGCGCCCGCACCAGCGAGCGCAGCAGGACCGGGTCGCTCTCCACGCGGGCCATGCGGCGCAGCCGGGACAGGGTGCGCTGCCGCGGCCCCGACCTGGCCAGGACGTCCACGCCCAGCGCGCGGTACAGCGGGTCGGGATGCTCGGTGAGGTCGAGCACCTCCCGCAGGCCCTCCTCGTCGTCCCGCTCCGCCAGGGTGCGCACCGCCTCCTCCCAGGCGGGGCGCTCGGTGACGTGGCGGCGCACCTCGGCGGCGGTGGGGCGCAGGTAGCGGAACTCCATCGCCCGCGCGACCAGCTCCTCGATCGGGGTGGGGATGTCCAGGATCCGCTCCAGGAGCGTGGCGATCGCGCCGTGCCCGGTCTGCAGCTCGCTCGTGGCGACGCCGAACTCGTCGCCGCGCCCGATCTCCGCGGTGATCAGCTCGGTCCCGTCGTCCATCTCCCGGCGGTCGATGACGATCTCGTCGCCGAGCCCGGCGTACTCCTCCTTCTTCCGGACGCGCAGCTCCAGCTCGACGTCCACCCCGGTCCAGCGCAGGGCCGCCTCCAGCGCGGTCTCGCCGCCGCGCTCCCGGTCGGCGCCCACCGGGTCGGCGCCGTGGCGCAGCAGCAGCCGGACGACGCCCAGCGAGCCGCGGCTCGCGGCCAGGTAGAGGGGCGGGGTGCGCGCCCGGTCGTCCGGGTCGGCGCCGGCCTCCAGCAGCAGCGCGACGGTGCCGGTGCGGCCGTTCGACACCGCCCACCGCAGCGCGGTCCAGCCCCGCTGCTCCGTCCCGTCGACGGCGGCCCCGCCCGCCAGCAGCGCGGCGACCGTCTCCTCGTGGCCCCAGCAGGCCGCCCCGCACAGGGGGAGGCCGTCGCTGTCGCCGAGGCTGAGCAGGTCGGGGTCGGCGCCCGCGGCGAGCAGGGCGCGCACCACGTCGACGCGGCCCTCCACGGACGCCGCGTACAGGGCCGTGGTGCCCTCCTCGTCGGGACGGTCGACCTCGGCTCCCCCGGCGATCAGGGCGTTCACCCGGTCGAGCTTGCCCTCCCGGGCCGCTTCGACCAGCGTCAGCTCCCCCGACATGCCTCAGTCATATCCGAGGACGCCCCTCGGTAATCGCCTTCCTGATCCTTTTGTCGGAAACGGGGTAACGCGTACCGACAGACTGGGCGAACAGGCTCACCCGGTACTCCTCGATCATCCAGCGGACCTCGGGCGGCCGCCCCCCGCGCTCCCACTCCTGGCGGACCGCGGCGACCTGCGCCATGAGCTGCCGGTCCCGGTTGGGGTTGTCGGGCAGCCGGTCCAGCCGGTGGTCGACGGCCCGCAGGTAGCGCAGGACGTCCGGGAGGCGGGCGAACCCCGTCTCGGTCACGAATCCGGGGTGGACGAGCTCGTCCAGCTGGCCGCGGACGTCGGTGAGCGAGGGCACGAGCACCAGGCTTCCGGTGCTCTTCAGCTTGCGCTGGATCCCCTGGTGGGCGGCGAGGATGCGCTCGGTCCAGCCGAGGATCTGCTCCGCCGTCCCGGCCAGGTCCGCCCGGACGGCGTCGTACAGCCGCCGGTAGGACTCCTGGTCCCAGGAGGGCCCGCCGTGGTCGGCCATGAGCTTGTCCGCGGCGGCCTCGACGATGTCGGTGAACAGCTTCTGGACGCTGCCGTGCGGACTGGCGGCCAGGGCGAGCTTGGCCTGGTTGCCCAGCCCGCCCTGCAGGTGCCTGGCCGGGGACGGGGCGTTGAGGAGGATCATCCGCCGCACGCCCAGCCACATGGCGCGCCGCTGCTCCTCCTCGGTGCCGAACGTCCGGATCGCCACGCTGTCGCCCTGGTCGACCAGGGCCGGATACGCCTTGAGGCGGCCCTGCTCGTGCAGCCTGGGCAGGTCCGCGAAGTCCCAGTCCTTCAGGCCCTGGCGCTCGATGCCGGTCGACTTGGCCAGGGTCTCCCGCTGCTTGGGCGCCAGCCCGCGCTTCAGCTCGGCCAGGTCCTTGCCCTCGGCGATCCGTTTGCGGCGCCTGCCGCCCCGGCCCGGCCGGCCGGGCCGCTCCCCGGGGGCCCGGGGGTCGTCCTCCAGGATGCGGAAGGTCATCCGCAGGTGGTCGGGGATCTGGCCGGGCTGCCAGGCCTCGCGCGGCACCGTGATGCCGGTGAGCGTGCGCAGCTCCGCCTCCAGGCGGTCCAGCAGGCGGCCCTCGCCCGGGTGGACCAGCGCCAGGACGCGGCGGGCGAAGTCGGGCGCGGGCACGAAGTTCACCCGCAGCTGCTTGGGCAGCGAGCGGATGAGCGCGGTGACCAGCTCGTGGCGCAGGCCGGGGACCATCCAGTCGAAGCCCTCGTCCTCCACCTGGTTGAGGACGTGCAGCGGGATGTGGACGGTGACGCCGTCGGCGTCCGCGCCGGGCTCGAACTGGTAGGTGAGCTTGAAGACGAGGTCGCCCTGCCGCCAGGCGTCGGGGTAGTCCTGCTCCGTCACCTCCTGCGCGGTCTCGTGGACCAGCATCGACTTCTCGAAGTTCAGCAGGTCCGGGTCGGTGCGCTGCGTCTTCTTCCACCAGGTGTCGAAGTGCGCGCCCGAGACGACGTCCTCGGGCAGGCGCTGGTCGTAGAAGTCGACGAGGGTCTCGTCGTCCACCACGATGTCGCGGCGGCGGGCCCGCTCCTCCAGCTCGCCGACCTCCGCCAGGAGCCGGCGGTTGGCGTGGAAGAACTTGTGGTGGGTCTGCCAGTCGCCCTCGACCAGAGCGTGCCGGATGAAGAGGTCGCGGCTCAGCTCCGGGTCGATGCGGCCGTAGTTGACCTTGCGGTCGGTGACGATCGGGACGCCGTAGAGGGTGACCTTCTCCAGGGCCATGACGGCCGCCTGGTCCTTCTCCCAGTGCGGCTCGCTGTAGTTGCGCTTGACCAGGTGCGCGGCGAGCGGCTCGACCCAGTCCGGCTCGATCTTGGCGTTGACGCGGGCCCACAGGCGCGAGGTCTCCACCAGCTCCGCCGACATCACCCAGCGGGGGTTCTTCTTGAACAGGCCGGAGCCGGGGAAGATCGCGAACTTGGCGTTGCGGGCGCCGACGTACTCGCGCTTCTCGGCGTCGAACAGGCCGATGTGGGAGAGCAGGCCGCTCAGCAGGGAGACGTGGATCTTGTACGGGTCGCCCGGGGCGGTGTTGACCGTGATCCCGAGGTCGCGGCAGATCTGCTTCAGCTGGCCGACGAGGTCCTGCCACTCGCGGATGCGCAGGTAGTGCAGGAACTCGTTCTTCAGGGTGCGGCGGAACTGGCTCCCCGACAGCTCGCGCTGGGCCTCCCGCACGTGGTTCCACAGGTTGAGGAAGGCGAGGAAGTCGCTCGTCGGGTCCTTGAAGCGGGCGTGCCTCTCGTCGCTGGCCTGCTGCTTGTCCGAGGGGCGCTCGCGCGGGTCCTGGATGGACAGGGCCGCGGCGATGACCATGACCTCGTTGACGCAGCCGTTCTTGTCGGCCTCCAGGATCATGCGGCCCATGCGCGGGTCGACCGGGAGCCTGGCCAGCTTGCGGCCGATCTCGGTGAGGCCGCGCTCGGCGTCCAGGGCGTGCAGCTCGTGCAGGAGGTCGACGCCGTCCTTGATGTTGCGGCGGTCCGGCGGGTCGATGAACGGGAACTTCGCCACGTCGCCCAGGCCCAGGCTGGTCATCTGGAGGATGACCGAGGCCAGGTTGGTGCGCAGGATCTCCGGGTCGGTGAACTCCGGCCGGGAGGCGAAGTCCTCCTCGCTGTAGAGGCGGATGCAGATGCCGTCGGAGGTGCGGCCGCAGCGGCCCTTGCGCTGGTTGGCGCTGGCCTGGGAGACCGGCTCGATCGGCAGGCGCTGCACCTTCAGGCGGCTGCTGTAGCGGGAGATGCGGGCGGTGCCGGGGTCCACGACGTACTTGATGCCCGGGACGGTCAGCGACGTCTCGGCGACGTTGGTGGCCAGCACGATCCGGCGGCCGCGGTGGGACTGGAAGACCTTGTGCTGCTCGGCCGTGGAGAGCCTGGCGTACAGCGGGAGGATCTCGGTGTCGCGGTACTTGCGCTTGGCCAGGGCGTCGGCGGCGTCGCGGATCTCCCGCTCGCCGGAGAGGAAGACCAGGACGTCGCCCGGGGGCTCCAGGCTGAGCTCGTCCACGGCGTCGCAGATCGCCCCGTAGAGGTCGTTCTCGTCGTCGGACTCCTCGACCGGGCGGTAGCGCACCTCCACCGGGTAGGTGCGGCCGGAGACCTCCACGATCGGGGCGTCGCCGAAGTGGCGGGAGAAGCGCTCCGGGTCGATCGTGGCGGAGGTGATGATCACCTTCAGGTCGGGGCGGCGGGGCAGGATCTGGCGGACGTAGCCGAGCAGGAAGTCGATGTTGAGGCTGCGCTCGTGCGCCTCGTCGATGATCAGCGTGTCGTACGCCTCGAGCAGGCGGTCGTGCTGGAGCTCGGCCAGCAGGATGCCGTCGGTCATCAGCCGGACGAGGGTGTCCTGGCTGGAATGGTCGGTGAAGCGCACCTTGTAGCCGACGGCCTGGCCGAAGGGGGTGTCCAGCTCCTCGGCGATGCGCTCGGCGACGGTGCGGGCGGCCAGCCGGCGCGGCTGGGTGTGGCCGATCAGGCCCTTGACGCCGCGGCCCAGCTCCAGGCAGATCTTGGGCAGCTGGGTGGTCTTGCCCGAGCCGGTCTCGCCCGCGACGATCACGACCTGGTGGTCGCGGATCGCCTCGAGGATCTCGTCCTTCTTCTGGCTGACCGGCAGCTGCTCGGGATAGGCGATCTTCGGTACGGACGCGGCCCGGCTCGCGATCCGCAGCTCGGCGCGCTCCACCTGGCGGAGCAGGTCCTGCTGGACCTTCTCGCGGCGGGCGACGTCGCGGATCTTGCGCGTGCCCTCCCAGCGGCGGCGCAGGCGGGATCCGTCGCGCAGCGTCAGGCCGTCCAGGCGTTGGCGCAGGTCGGCGGGGTGATCAGGAGGGGAGCTCACAACCGCCAAGAATATGCGGCGGGCCGGGGGGCTGTGCAAAGCAATATCTCCAGGGATTGCCCCAAAAGTGGTGAACCATCACATAGGTCACACTAGTATGTGACCTCTTCGTTACTTTGGAGATGGTATGACCCCCAGATCCCTGCTGGTCGCCCCCGCCTGCACGCTCGCCCTGGTCGCCGGGATCGTCGCCGGCCCCGCCACCGCCGCCTCGGCCGCCCCGGCCCCCGCCATGACCGCGGCCGAGAAGAAGGTCCTCACCCTCACCAACGCCGCCCGCAAGAAGGCGGGCTGCAAGCCGCTGAAGGGCAACAAGAGGCTCGCCCTCGCCGCCCGCCGCCACTCCAAGGACATGGCGGTGAACAAGTACTTCTCGCACACCTCCAAGGACGGCTCCTCGCCGTGGGACCGGATCAAGAGGACCGGCTACAAGAACCCCGGAGCCGAGAACATCGCCTACGGCTACCCCAGCGCCAAGGCCGTCGTGAAGGGCTGGCTGAAGAGCCCGGGCCACCGCGCCAACATCCTCAACTGCGGCCTCAAGTCCCTGGGCGTCGGCAAGTACAAGACCTACTGGACCCAGGACTTCGGCTGGTCCTGACCCCCCGCGCGAACGACAACCCCTGACATCTGTCAGGGGTTGTCAGGCTCCTGTTGATTTCGGACCGCACCAAAGTCAAGGAGTTGGTTTCAGGGTGTTTTGTCCGCGTGTCGTGCGCGGGTGACGGGGCATGATGGGCGCGACTCGCGGGAATTCCGGTTTCCGCGCGACCCCTGTCAACGACGCCCTGGAGAGCGCCCTTGAAAGGACTCCTCGCCTTCTTCGCCGGCCGGGACCGCTACCACTACATGATCGCATCGGGGCTGGCCTTCGGACTGCTTGCCGGAGTCCTGGGGGTTTGGGGGGTGGTTTCACGGGACGACGGTGTCCTGCGGTTCGCGTTCCGCACGGTCGCCGCCCCGGACGACGGCTGGAAGCCGCTGTTCGAGGACGGTTTCGACGGCGCGAAGAACACCGACCCCGGCGACCACTGGCTGCCCGACATCGGGCACCGCACCGTCTCCCCGCTCGGCGGGCAGGGGCCGATGAACTTCGGCACCACCGAGATCGCCCGGATGACCGGCGACCGCGCCAACTACGCGCTCGACGGCCAGGGCAACCTCGCGATCACCCCGCGGCGCGACGAGACGGGCGCCTGGACGTCCGCGCGGATCAACAGCGAGAAGGTGTTCAAGGCCGCCAAGGGCGGGCAGCTCGCCTTCGAGGCCAGGATCCAGATGCCGCAGGTGACCGGCGAGAAGGCCTTCGGCTACTGGCCCGCGTTCTGGCTGCTCAACCAGGAGCAGCGGCTGCACCCCGAGGAGGGCCACTGGCCGTCCGGCGGTGAGATCGACATCGTGGAGAACGTCAACGGGACCAACCTCGCCCACACCACGCTGCACTGCGGCGTCAAGGGCGGCGGCGACCAGGGCGGCCCGTGCAACGAGCACTCCGGGCGCGGCGCGTCCACCGCGTGCGCCCCGGTGTCCTGCCAGGACGGCCCGCACGTCTACCGGCTGGAGTTCGACCGGCGCACCGACGCCGAGGAGCTGCGCTGGTACCTCGACGGCAAGCTCGTCCACCGGCTCGCCCGCGAGGAGACCCCCGACGGGGCCGACGGCGACCAGTGGCGCCAGGCCTGGGACAACCTCAGTTCCGGCGCGGGGTTCTTCATGATCCTCAACATCGCGATCGGCGGCGACATGCCCCGCGGCGTCGGCGGGGACGTCTCCCCCGCCACCGAGCCGGGGCATCCGATGCTCGTCGACTACGTGAAGGTGATGGCCCGCGGCGCGGGCGCGCCGGACACGGACGCGGACGCGGGCGACCCGGCGGTCTCGCCGTCCGCTTCGCCTTCGGTCCCGGCCTCGCCTTCGGTGTCGCCCTCCGCGTCGCCGTCGGCCTCGCCCACGGATTCGCCCACCGACTCGCCCACGGGCTCGCCCGAGCCGGCGGAGGCTCCGACGAAGTCCGCCTCGCCCACGCCCTCTCCGTCCAGCGACGGCCCCGACCGGGCCGCCGAGTCCGCGGCGCCCTGGTCTCCCGTGCTCGTCCAGGCCGAGGGCTACTCCGACCAGGACGGCATCAAGGTCGACACGGCCGAGGACATCGGCGGCACCGAGTACGTCGGCTGGATCGCCGACGGCGACCGCGTCTCCTACGACGAGGTCGACTTCGGGCCCGCCGGACCCAAGAAGCTCATCGCCCGCATCGCCTCCGACGGCGGCGGCGGCAGGATCGAGGTCCGCGTCGACTCGCCCGACGGCACGCCCGCGGCGACCGCCGCCGTCCCCGACACCGGCGGCTGGCAGGACTGGGAGGACGTCATCGTCCCCCTGCCCGAGGCCGCCGGCCGCCACACCGTCCACCTGAAGTTCGTCTCACCCGGCAAGAAGGAGTTCCTGAACATCAACTGGTTCATCCTCCTTCCCTGACCCACCGCATGCGGCGGAGGCCGGGACCCCTTCCAGGGTCCGGGCCGCCGCCGCTCTCCGTCCCGGCCTGGCGGCGCCCTCCCTT
>NZ_BAAAHH010000078.1:0-10792 GCF_039525175.1 Actinocorallia libanotica | reverse complement strand
CCAGGGCGGAGCGGGAGGCGCGGCGGCGCGCGCGGTGGAGCGGGGCGCGCGGGCTGCTGCCGAAGGCGGCTCCGGGTCCGGCCGCGCGCAGGAGGCGCAGGCGGGCGGCGGTCGCCGCGGCGGTGTTCCTGGGCGTCCAGGGCGCGGCCTGGCTGCTGGGGGCGCCGCCGATGGCGCGGTTCGGGGTGCTGGTCGTCTCCGCGCTGGTCTTCCCGGTGGGGCTCTTCCTGCTCTTCGACCGGCGCTGACCGGCGCCGATCCGTGCGACATTGAGACACTCTTTATTCTTTGTCTCACTTCCGGTACCGTCGTGAGCCATCACTTGCTTGGTGGAGGTGGGCCATGGCCGGGACCGGTTCGATGCTGCGCAGGTACGCGGGGGACTTCAGGGTCCTCATCCCCGGGACGAGCGCGGGGATGATGCAGCTGCTGTACCCGCCGCTGGGGGCGGGCGTGGGCGAGCACTCGGACTTCTTCCACGACCCGTTCGGGCGCATCTACCGGTCGATCCCGCAGATCTGGGCGACGATCTTCGAGCCGGACGCCGCCGCGCGGGCCGTGCGGGTCCGCGACCTCCACACCGGGATCAAGGGCGGCGAGGGCGCCGGCCGCTACCACGCGCTGGACCCCGAGACCTTCTGGTGGGCGCACGCCACCTTCACCTGGGAGGTCTTCCGGTCGGTCGAGCTGTTCCACCCCGAGACCCTCACCGCCGAGGAGGAGGAGCGGCTCTACGCCGACACCGTCCAGTGGTACGAGCGGTACGGGATGAGCATGCGGCCCGTCCCCGCCGACTACACCGCGTTCCGGGCGAAGTTCCACCGGATCTGCGTGGAGGACCTGGCCCTCAACCCGGTCGCCGAGCGGGCGCTGGACATCGCCCTGAACGGGCGGGGCGTCTCGGTGCTGCCGGGCGCGCCCGCGCCGGTGGGCAGGCTCGCCTCCCTGGTGGCCGAGCCGTCGGCCCGGTCGTCGGCCTTCGGCTGCCTGCCGGAGATCGTCCGCGAGCGCTTCGGCATCCCCTGGGGCCCGCGGGACCAGATCGTCTTCGCCATGCGCCGCCAGACGATCCGCCAGGGCTGGGAGGCGGTGCCCGAGCGGGTCAACCGGGCGGCGCTGCGGAGCGTGCTGCGCTACATCGGCAGCGCCACCCGGGAGCAGCGCTACCGGCCCGCGGCCTGAAGGCCCCCGCGGGCCCCGGGCGTTCCCGCCGGTCAGCGCGCGGCCGGTAAGGTGGTGGGCCATGACCCTGACGCTTCTTCCCGCCGTTGACGTCGCCGATGGCCAGGCCGTTCGCCTGGTGCAGGGCGAGGCCGGCACCGAGACCTCCTACGGCGCCCCCCTGGACGCCGCGCTGGCCTGGCAGAGCGCCGGCGCCGAGTGGATCCACCTCGTCGACCTGGACGCCGCCTTCGGCCGCGGCTCCAACCGCGAGCTGGTGCGCGAGGTGACCGGCCGGCTGGACGTCAAGGTCGAGCTGTCGGGCGGCATCCGCGACGACGACTCGCTGCGCGCCGCCCTGGACACCGGCTGCGCCCGGGTGAACATCGGCACCGCCGCGCTGGAGAACCCCGAGTGGTGCCGCAAGATCATCGCCGAGTTCGGCGACCGCATCGCCGTCGGCCTGGACGTGCGGGGCACCACCCTGGCCGCCCGCGGCTGGACGCAGGAGGGCGGCGACCTCTGGGAGGTGCTGGCCCGCCTGGAGGAGGACGGCTGCCCGCGCTACGTGGTCACCGACGTCACCAAGGACGGCACCCTGCGCGGCCCGAACGTCGAGCTGCTGCGCGAGGTGTGCCGGCGCACCGACAAGCCGGTCGTCGCCTCCGGCGGCGTCTCCTCCCTGGAGGACCTGCGCGTGCTGGCCGCCCTGGTGCCCGAGGGCGTCGAGGGCGCGATCGTCGGCAAGGCGCTGTACGCGGGCGCCTTCACCCTGGAAGAGGCGCTGGAGACCGTTCGATGATCGAACGCATCTCGTCCGGCGGCCCCTGGGAGGAGGCGTTCGGCTACTCCCGCGCCGTGCTGGCCGGGGACATGGCCTTCGTCGCCGGCTGCACCTCCGTGGTCGACGGCGAGGTCGTCCACGTCGGCGACGCCTACGAACAGGCGCGCACCGCCTTCCAGGTGGCCCTGTGGTCGCTGGAGCGGCTGGGCCTGTCGGCCAAGGACGTGGTGCGCACACGCATGTACGTGACGGGCGCCGAGCACGCGGAGGCCGTGGGACGCGCCCACGGCTCCCTGTTCGGCGACGTCCGCCCGGCCTCCAGCCTCCTGCTGGTGGCCGGTCTGATCGACCCGCGCATGCTGGTCGAGGTCGAGGTCGACGCCTACGCGGGAGAGCTGCTCACATGACCGTCGCCATCCGAGTGATCCCCTGCCTGGACGTGGACGCGGGCCGTGTCGTCAAGGGCGTGAACTTCCAGAACCTGCGCGACGCGGGCGACCCGGTGGAGCTGGCCCGCCGCTACGACGCCGAGGGCGCCGACGAGCTGACCTTCCTGGACATCACCGCCTCGTCCGGCGACAGGTCCACCACCTACGACGTGGTGCGGCGCACCGCCGAGCAGGTGTTCATCCCGCTGACCGTGGGCGGCGGCGTGCGCGCGGTCGAGGACGTGGACAGGCTGCTGCGGGCGGGCGCGGACAAGGTGTCGATCAACACCGCGGCGATCGCCCGGCCGGAGTTCCTGCGCGAGGCCGCCCACCGCTTCGGCTCGCAGTGCATCGTGCTGTCGGTGGACGCCCGGCGCGGCGGGGACACCCCCTCGGGCTTCGAGGTGACCACCCACGGCGGCCGCAAGGGCACCGGCATCGACGCGATCGCCTGGTCGCGCGAGGCCCAGGAGCTCGGGGTGGGGGAGATCCTGCTCAACTCCATGGACGCCGACGGCACCAAGAACGGCTTCGACCTGGAGATGCTGGCCCGGGTCCGCGAGGTGGTCTCGGTGCCGGTGATCGCCAGCGGCGGCGCGGGCGCGCTGGAGCACTTCGCCCCGGCGGTGGACGCGGGCGCCGACGCGGTGCTGGCGGCCTCGGTCTTCCACTTCGGCGATTTGAAGATCTCCGAGGTGAAGGACGCGATCAGGGGAGCCGGGCACCCGGTGCGCTGAGGCGGACGGGCTGGCCGCCGCGGCCGGCGCGGCGGCTCTCCTGAGCGGCCTCAGCCGCCGACGTTCGTGGTGATCTCGACGACGACCTGCTCCTGGGTGATGGACTGCACCCGGACGTCGAACTCGCCGGAGGACTGCTCGTTGTCCAGCGGCACGGTCAGCTCCTGGCCGCCGATCTTCAGGGTGACGGTGGTGTCGGTGGCGGAGACGAACTCGGCGTTCACCCCCAGGACCTCGGCCTTGGCGTTGACGCCGCGGTCGAAGGTCACGGTGCACTTGCCCTGGGCGATGTTGCAGTCGGCGTTCTCGCTGCTGCACGCCGCGGTCGTGGCCAGGGCCAGCGCGAGCAGGGGGGTGGCCAGGAGGAGGCGCGTCTTGGAGGAGATCATGCGAGCAGTGTAGGGGCGGCCCGGCCGCCCGGACATCGCCCTGCGGGACCACTTCGCACCTCCCTCGGGGAGGAGGAGCCGCCCCCCGGCCGACACCTGGCGACGATCTTCCGGGGGTTCGCGCGGGAGACGCGGGACTCAGGGCTCCGTCCGGTCCACGGCGGCCGAGACCACGCCCGGCTCCTCCGCGGCGCAGGCGGCCAGCCGGCGCAGCCGCAGCCGGTTGTCCTCGGTGAGCGGGGCGGCGGCGGCCCCGATGCGGCGGGCGTCGTCCTCGCAGTCCCACAGGGCCTCGGTGGCGTGGGCCTCGGCGGTGTGCGGGGCGGTGCGCAGCAGCGCGGTGAGCAGCCTGGGCCGCAGGTAGGCGTACTCGGTGGCCGACCAGGCGTCCTTCAGCAGCGGGACGGCCGCGCCCGCGCGCAGCCTGCCCAGGCCCTCCACCGGGCTGGCCGCGGCGCCCCAGCTCCCCGACGCCAGCGCCTCGGACAGGTCGTCCAGCAGGATCGGCACGTCACGGGCCGTGCCGTGCCGCGCCAGGATGTCGATGCCGATCTCGGCGCAGCCGGGCACCCCGCCCGCCCAGGCCCGCGCCCGGGGCAGCGCCTCGGCGCCGTACTCGCGCAGCGCCCGGCAGATGACGCCGCGCCAGCGGCTGGGCCGCTCGGGCAGGAACTCCTCGGCCAGGTCCAGCAGCGCGGGGCTGCGGCGGCGGCCCAGCTCCAAGATGGCCTCCACCGAGGCGTCGGAGCGCTGGTGGACCAGGGCGGCCAGCTCGCCGTCCGAGCCGGTGGGGCGGTGCTGCTCCCGGGGGTGCGGGGGCGGGCTGGAGCGGCGCGAGCGGACCGCGTCGGCGATCACGGTGTGCTCCGAGGCCCACTGCCGGATGACCGGGTTGCCGGGATCGTCGACGAGCCAGTGCAGGTCGTCCTCGTCGCAGCGGGCCGCCGCGACCGGCCCCAGGCCGTGCACGAGCGCCGGATCGCCCAGGGAGACCAGGGCGTCCAGCGCCTCGAACCACTGCGCCCCCTCCTGGGCGTAGCGCCGCAGCGGGGTGGCGGCCTCGCGCCTGCTCAGCCGGACGAGGTCGGCCAGGACGTCGATCGCCAGGGAGACGCGCCAGTCGTCGGCGGAGGAGTCGTCCTCCGGGGCGAACAGGTGGTCCGCGACCGGATGGACCGGCAGCTCCAGATCCACGAGCAATCGTGCGTAATAGAGGCTGCGCGACTCGATCTGGCGGTCCCAGCGTGGATCCCTGCGTATGCAGTCGTAGACGAACTCGCCCGAGCCCCGGATCTCGGCGGCGCGCCGCGCGGCCCTGCCGAGGCCGCGTTGGAGCTGTCCGTGCAGCGTGGTGACGGGGTGAATAACGTTGGCATCCACCCAGCCAGCATGCGCAGGCGAGGACGGCGGGGGCAAGTGCCTTTTGATACGGGAATAACTGTCGGCCTCCGGTGGTAGGCATGGGGGTCGCTGTTGTTCACATTGGGAGATATTTCGTGCCGGAACGGGTCGACCCCCAGATCCTGCGCGCGGGGATGCGCGTACTCGGCGTGGCCATCCGCGCCGAACCCCTCGTGTTCACCCTGTCGGTGCTGGCCAGCGCCCTGTACGGGGGCACCACGGTGGCCAGCGCCTGGGTGCTGGGGCGGGTGACCCAGGAGGCGATCCTCCCGGCGTTCGAGCGCGGCGACGCCACCGGGGGCGCGCTGATCGCGGCGGCCGCGGCGATCGTCGGGGTGGCGGTGCTCAAGGCGCTGGGCGTGGCGGGCCGGCGGTTCTGGGCCGGCCTCATGCAGTACCGGATGCAGGCCGCCTACCGGCGCGCGGTGACCCGCAGGTACCTGGAGCTGCCGCTGGCCTGGCACCAGCGCCACCCCACCGGCCAGCTGCTGTCCAACGCCGGCGCCGACGTCGAGGCGGTGTGGGCGCCGATCGCGCCGCTGCCGATGGCGGTCGGGGTGGTCTTCATGCTGGTGACCGCGGCCGCGGCGATCCTGGCGGTCGACCTGCCGCTGGCGCTGATCGGCTTCCTGATCTTCCCCGCGGTCGCCGTGCTCAACTACCTCTACCAGCGGCGCCTGGGCCCCCGGGCGGCGCTGGCCCAGCAGCTGCGGGCCCAGGTCAGCGAGGTCGCCCACGAGAGCTTCGAGGGCGGCCTGGTGGTCAAGACCCTCGGCCGGGAGGACGCCGAGACCGAGCGGTTCGCCGCCCAGGCCCGCCGGCTGCGCGACGCCAACATCGAGGTCGGGCGGATCCGCGGCCTGTTCGACCCGGTGATGGAGACGCTGCCCCGGCTGGGCGTGCTGGCCGTGCTGCTGGTCGGCGCGGTGCGGCTGGACTCCGGGGCGATCGACTACGGCGAGCTGGTCCAGGTCAGCTATCTGTTCACCCTGCTGGCCTGGCCGATCCGGGCGCTGGGCTGGGTGCTGGCCGAGCTGCCGCGCAGCGTCGTCGGCTGGGAGCGGGTCCGCGCGGTCCTGGACGCCGAGGGCTCCCTGCCGTACGGCGCCGCCGGGCTGGACGCCGCCGGGGCGGGCGGGCTCAGGGTCGAGAACGTGCGGTACGGCTACGGCGAGGACGCCGGGGGCGAGGTGCTGGAGGGGGTGGACTTCACCGTCGAGCCCGGCCGCACCGTGGCGGTCGTGGGCCCCACCGGCTCGGGCAAGTCCACCCTGGCGGCGCTGCTCGTCCGGCTGGTCGACCCCGCCGAGGGCGCCGTCCTGCTCGACGGCGTGGACGTGCGGGAGCTGGCGCCCGGCCAGGTGGCGGGCTCGGTGTCCCTGGTGCCCCAGGAGACCTTCCTGTTCGACGACACGGTGCGCGGCAACCTGCTGCTGGGCCGCGACCTGCCCGACGAGGAGCTGTGGGCGGCGCTGCGCCTGGCCCAGGCCGACGGCTTCGTCTCCGGACTGCCCGAGGGCCTGGACACCCGGGTCGGCGAGCGCGGCGCCACCCTGTCCGGCGGCCAGCGCCAGCGCCTGGCGCTGGCCCGCGCCCTGGCCCGCCGCCCCCGGCTCCTGGTGCTGGACGACGCCACCTCCAGCGTCGACCCGCGGGTGGAGGCGCGCATCCTGCGCGGCCTGCGCGACACCCGCTCCAGCGTGGTGGTGATCGCCTACCGCAAGGCCACCATCGCCCTGGCCGACGAGGTCGTGCACCTGGACCGGGGCCGGGTCGCGGGCCGCGGCGCCCACGCCGAGCTGTTGGAGCGTTCCCCCGGCTACCGGGACCTCGTCAACGCCTACGAGCAGGCCGAGCAGGAGCAGGACGCGCAGGAGCGGGACGAACAGGCCGGGGGCGCGCAGCGGAGCGCGCGGGCCGCGGACGAGGACGTGACGGCATGACGATGTTGAACGAGGCGGTCCTGCACGAGGGCGCCCTGGCCACGGCGCGGCGCGGGCTGCGGATGACCCCGGAGTTCCGGCGCGGCCTGGCGCTCACGCTGGCGCTGGCGCTGGTGGCCACGGCGGGCCGGGTGGTGATCCCGGTCGCGGTGCAGCAGGTGATCGACCACGGGCTGGGCGCCGCGGGCGGGCCCGACCTGGGCTACGTCCGGACGGCGGTGGGAGTGTGCGCGGTCGCCGTCCTGCTCACCGCGGTGGCCGCCTACCTGATGAACGTGCGGCTGTACCGCAGCACCGAGACGGGGCTGGCGTCGCTGCGGGTCAGGGCCTTCCGGCACGTGCACGACCTGTCGATGCTCACCCAGAGCACCGAGCGGCGCGGGGCCCTGGTCTCCCGGGTCACCGCCGACGTCGACCAGATCAGCCAGTTCATGCAGTGGGGCGGGCTGATGCTGCTGGTCTCCACCGCCGAGGTCCTGGTGGTGACCGGCCTGATGGCCGTCTACTCCTGGCAGCTGACCCTGCTGGTGTGGGTGTCGTTCGTCCCGCTGGCGCTGGGGCTGCGCCTCATCCAGCGCAGGATCTCCAAGGCCTACCTGACGGTGCGCGAGCGCATGGGCGACCTGCTGGCGGTGGTCGGCGAGGCCGTGGTCGGCGCCTCGGTGATCAAGGCGTACGCGGCCGAGGAGCGGACCGCCGAGCGGGTGGACCGGGCGGTGGAGCGCGGCAAGCGGGCGCAGACCAGGGCGCAGGCGCTGGTGGCGATGACGTTCCCGCTGAGCGAGGTCGTCGCCGCGGTCGCCACCGCGGCCGTGGTCGTCTGCGGGGTGCTGCTGGGCGTGGGCGGCACGCTCAGCGCCGGCGAGCTGGTGGCGTTCATGTTCCTGGTCACCCTGTTCGTCAGCCCGATGCAGACCGCGACCGAGATCCTCAACGAGGCGCAGAACGCGGTGGCGGGCTGGCGCCGGGTGCTGGGGGTGCTGGACACCGAGCCGGACGTCGCCGATCCGGGGGAGGACGGGCGGACGCTGGAGCGCGGCCCGGTCGCGGTGCGCTTCGAGGAGGTGGCCTTCGCCTACCCGGCGGGGCCGCCGGTGCTGCACGGCGTGGACGTGGAGATCGCCCCCCGCACCCGCGTCGCGGTGGTGGGGGAGACCGGCTCGGGCAAGACGACCTTCGCCAAGCTGCTCACCCGGCTGATGGACCCGGTGGAGGGCACCGTGCGGATCAACGGGGTGCCGCTGCGCGAGGTCGCCTTCTCCTCGCTGCGCGAGCGCGTCGTGATCGTCCCGCAGGACGGCTTCCTCTTCGACGCCACGCTGGCGGAGAACGTCCGCTTCGGGCGTCCGGACGCCACCGACGAGCAGATCGCCGCGGCGCTGGAGGAGCTCGGCCTGGGCGACTGGCTGGCGGGCCTGCCGCGGGGCCTGGCGACCCCGGTCGGGCAGCGCGGCGAGTCGCTGTCGGCGGGCGAGCGCCAGCTGGTGGCGCTGGCCCGCGCCTACCTGGCCGACCCGGACCTGCTGGTGCTGGACGAGGCGACCTCCGCGGTCGACCCGGCCACCGAGGTGCGGCTGCAGCGCGCCCTCGACGGGGCGACCCGGGGCCGCACCGCCGTCTCGATCGCGCACCGGCTGTCCACGGCCCAGGCCGCCGACGAGGTGCTGGTGTTCGACCGCGGCCGGATCGTGCAGCGCGGGCCGCACGCCGAGCTCGTGGCGGTGCCCGGCGTGTACGCCGACCTGCACGCCTCCTGGACGGCGCAGCGCGGGATGTGACGCGAGGCCCGTACGTCCCGATGCGGACCTGAGGCCGTGTCGTGAGCGCCATGTGACCAGGGGCGTGTCCTGTGCGGGGACGGGCGATCGATTTGCCTAGTATTCGTCCGGATACGCCGCGAATTTATGGTCCTGTCGCCGGTCTCGGTGAGCAGGGGAAAATCCCTTACCCAGCAGGGGTTTTCCCCCTCGCGGATCTTGTCGGGGCGGTGCTATTCTCCCCTCGGCGGTTGCAGTCGTGGTTCGTTCAAGTGTTTACCGGTGGTAAAGCGCCCGCGCGGACGATGACAGCGGGCGTCTTGGCTTTCCCGGGGACGGTACCCGGGGGCGAAGACCCCCCGTGTAGGCCGTGGTGGGGCCACGAGGTGTGGCGCCGTGTTTTGCCGCAAGGAGAAAGACCATGCCCCAGCAGGGCACCGTGAAGTGGTTCAACGCCGAGAAGGGCTACGGCTTCATCGCCGTGGACGGCGGAGGACCCGACGTCTTCGTCCACTACTCGGCGATCCAGAGCTCCGGCTACCGCAGCCTGGACGAGGCCCAGCGCGTCGAGTTCGAGGTGACCCAGGGCACCCGGGGCCCGCAGGCCGACCAGGTCCGCCCCCTGTAAGTCCCCCCTCAGCCGGTACATCACATGAGCCCGTCCCGTCGACCCGGGGCGGGCTTCGCGCGTCCGGCGCCTCCCGGTGCCCGCCGGGGGAGCGGAGGCGGCAGAATGGAGGGCATGTCAGCGCAAGGGCCCGCGGCCCCGAACTCCACAGCACTCGACCCGAAGATCGCCGCCCGCCTGAAGCGGAACGACGAGGGACTCGTCCCCGCGATCGTCCAGCAGCACGACACCCGCGAGGTGCTCATGATGGGCTGGATGGACGACGAGGCGCTGCACCTCACCCTCACCACCGGCCGCTGCACGTTCTGGTCGCGCAGCCGCAAGGAGTACTGGATCAAGGGCGAGACCTCCGGGCACTCCCAGTGGGTGAAGTCCGCGGCCCTCGACTGCGACGGCGACGTCGTGCTGGTCCAGGTCGACCAGGTCGGCGCGGCCTGCCACACCGGCGACCGCACCTGCTGGGACGCCGACGACCTCGGGGCCGTCGTGGGAAGCCGCCCGGAATGACCGCGCCCGCGCGGGAGGCCGGTGCGAAGCCCGCCTCCCGCGGCCGGGAGGCGCTCCTGGCCGCGGGGGTCTGCGCGGCGGGAGCCGTCCTGGTCGTCTACGCCTCCGGCCGCACCTGGGCGACCGTGGACCCGGCGGCGCAGGGCGCCGAGAACCTCCAGGTGGCCGGTGAGGCGCTCGCCGCCACCGGGTCGCTCGGCTGGGCGTCCCTGGCCGCCCTCGCCGCGCTGGCGGCCACCCGCGGCCGCGCCAGGATCCTCGTGGGCGTCCTCCTGGCCCTCCTGGGCGCGGCGGTCTGCGCGCTCTCCCTGGCCGCCGCCGACGGCGCCTCGGTCGCCCGCGCCGCCGCCGAGGCCTCCGCGCTCTTCAACGCCGCCGACCCCCACACCGTCACCACGACGGCCTGGCCCCTGTGGTCGGCGGCGGGCGGGGTCCTCACCGTCCTGGCGGGCGTGTTCACCGCCGTCCGCGGCCACCGCTGGCCCGGCATGTCGGCCCGCTACGACCGCGGGTCCAAGGCGGGCGGGCGGGTGCGCGCCGAAGACCCCGCCGCCCTGTGGAAGTCCCTGGACCGCGGCGAGCACCCCACCGCCGCCGACCCCGAGGAGCACTGAGATCGCCACCCCCGAGTCGGGCGGCACCGTCCTCGTCGTCGAGCACGACCCCGACGTGGCGGCCCTCCAGCGGCTGTACCTCGCCCGCGAGGGCTACCACGTCGTCGTCGAGCCCGACCGCACCCGCGTCCTCCACGCGATCGCCGAGTCCCGCCCCGACGTCGTCGTCCTCGACCTCTCCGAGCTCCCCCCGCCGCTGACCCCCACGGAACTGCGGCGCCGGGTCACCGACGCGGCGCGGCCCGCGCCGGTCATCGGCGTCGTCCCGCCCGGCCCCACCGCCGCCGCGCCGCCCGGCCGCGCCGCCGCCGAGAAGCGCACGGTGCCCCGGCCCTTCAGCCCCCGCACCCTGATCGCCGCCGTCGCCGGGGCGCTGCGCGCCAGCGCCGCCGCCACCGCCGCCGCCCGGAAGTCCACCGCCAGCAGCAGCGCCCCCAGCAGCG
>NZ_BAAAHH010000077.1:9265-14443 GCF_039525175.1 Actinocorallia libanotica | reverse complement strand
CCGCCGAGGCCGCCCGGCTGCACGAACTCGCCCAGGACCCGATGGTGCGCGCCTACAAGGCCGCGAAGATGCGCCGCCTGTTCGTGGGCGTCCTGGTGTCCGCGCTGGTGCTGGCGCTGTCCTGGTCGACCGCAGGCGTGCAGGCCTTCGCCGCCGACGGCGCGAAGGCCTGGACCGCGGCGTGGCTGTTCGCCTGGCTGGTGGAGCCGTTCATCTCCCTGGCGCTGCTGGGCGTGGTCGGCTCGCGGGCCTACCTGGCCGTGCAGGGCACGCCGCTGACCGGTGAGGCCGAGACCGTCACCAAGCGGATCGAGTGGCTCTTCCTCGGCCTGAGCCTGGGCATGAACGCCTACCCCTACCTCCCCGGGATCGCCGCCCCGTTCGAACTGCACCGCCTGGTGCTGCACGTGCTGGGCCCCATCGTCGCGGTCGCGGTCGTGCTGTACCTGCCGGTCCTGCTGCGCGGCTTCACCGACCTGAACTTCGGCACCGGCGAGGCCTCGGCCGAGGGCCCGCACAAGGGGGGTACTCCCGGCGCGTACAGGGAAAACGCCCGTACCCCGTACCCCCGTACCCCCCCGGTCCGGACCCCCAACATCGAGGCCCTGGCGGCCCGGGTGCGGGCCCTGATCGCCGCCGGGGAGCTGGCGCCGGACCCCGGAATCCACAAGATCCGCGCCGCGCTCAAGCCGATGCCGTGCAGCACCGACACCGCCCGCGCCATCAAGAACGCCCTGTAACCCGACTCGAAAGGAGAACGACCGATGAACCAGAGTCCTCAGCGCTGGTCCGGGGAGATGCTGGACGACCCCGAGATGGTGGAGGCCTACACCATGCAGCTGCGCGGTGTGCTGTCCGAGCACGCCGAGCGGGTGGCCCGCATCCGCCGGGACGCCGAGGCCATGTGGGCGGCCAACCCGCCCGCCGGCTACTCCTCGTTCGAGGCGTGGTGGCGGCACCGCTGGCTGACGGGGCCGTTCCGCGAGATCCAGGAGCACCTGGAGGCCGCCGCCGCGCTGACGTTCAAGCTGGAGGCCCGCTACCGGCGCGGCCGCCACGAGATCCCCGCCGAGCGCCAGGCCGCCCGCGCCCAGGCCGAGGCCCGGCCCGCCCTGGGGCGCGGCGCGGCCCCGGCCCGCCAGGCCGCCGACGCGCCGAACCTGCCGACGGCCGGCCGCAAGCCGAGCCCCGCTTCGTTCCTGGACGCCGTCCGCGAGGGGCGGTCGGCGTGACCAAGGCCAAGCCGATGAGCCCCCAGATGCGCCGCCTGCACAACCTGGCGGCGTTCTGGGACGCCAAGTTCAAGGCCTGCACGACGGACGCGGCCCTGGCCCGGGTGTGTTTCGACCGGGCCAGGGCCGCGGCCAGGCGGGCCCAGGACCGCGGCGAGAGCAGCGCGATGCACGACCTGGCCGCGCTGCTCGCCGAGTGGGCCCAGCGCCTGGAGGACGCCGAGAGGCGTCACGCAGCGTGAAGCACATGTGCATGTTCATCCGCCGTCTGCGGGCCCTTCGGGGCCCCCAAGGCGCGGCGCGCGACGCGCGCGGCGCGCGAGTATGCCCGATCCGGTCACTGACTGCAACCCCTGAGAGGAGGGGAATATGAGCGACAACCACGAGGGCGGCGACGTCGTGCCGTTCCCCCGCCCGCTGCTGCCGGGATCCCTGGACGCCCCCTCGGCGCAGCCGCCCGCGCCCGCGCCCGCCCCGCCCGCCGACCCCGCCCCGGCCGCGCCGTCGGCGAGCGGGCCGGTCGTCCCCCGCATGGACGCCGGGCCCGAGATGGCACCGCCGCTGCACCTGACGATGCCGCGCGGCGGCCAGGACGACGACGAAGGGCCCGAGGGGGAGTTCCTGCCGCCCGCCCCTGCCGACCCCGAGCGCCCCACCGCCGGCGACACCGCGGCGGCGATCCTGGCGCTGATGACGGCGCTGGGCATCGCCGGGGCGCGCGGCCTGTGGCAGGCCGCCGAGCTGCGCCGCCAGAAGCTGCGCGCCGCCCGCGCCAACGCCGATGCCGCCCGCGCCGCGGCCGACAAGGCCAGGGCCAAGCACACCGCCACCTCCTCCTCCCACCCCGCGAGCGGCGGGGCGAAGGCGGGCCGGTCCGGCGGGGGCGGCGGCGGGGGTTCCCGCTCGCCGCTGCTGGGCGGTGGCGGCAGCGGCCGCAAAGCCTCCTCCGGCGGCCCGGCGGGCGCTTCTGCGGGCCGTACGGCCACCACCGCAGGCAAAGCCCCGGGAAAGAGCGGTACGGGCTCCCACGGCGCTCACAGCGCCGCCAAGCCCGGTCCCTGGGCGCGGGTGCGCGAAGCGCGGGTGCGTCGGGCCGCGGAGAAGGCCGAGGCCGCCCGCCGCGCCGCCAAGGCCGCCAAGAAGGCCGCCAAGAAGGCGGAGAAGGACGGCACGGCGGACACCGCCGAGACGGCGGGCAAGGTGAGCTGGGCCGACCGTGCGCGGTCCGGTCTCGGCGGCCTGCGCGAGCGCGCCCGCCAGGCCCGCGCCGAGCGCCGCGCCAAGAAGCAGGCCGCCGCGGCCGAGGCCGAGGAGGCCGCCCGCCGCAACGCGCCCCCGGCGGGCACCGCGGCGCTGAACGCCCCGGCCGCCAAGCCGCGCTGGTGGCGACGGGCCTGGGCGAAGCTGCGCGAGGACAAGCCGCAGGAGGACGAGGCCGCCACCGTCGGCGGCGGCCAGGAGGGCCAGGGCGCGCCGCACAGCACGCCCCAGGACGGGCCCCGGGATGAGCCCCGCGCCCAGGAGCGGACGCGCCCGAACACCCCGCCCCCGCCGCCGGGCGGCTGGGAGCGGATGCGGCCGCCGCCGGCCGCCGACCGCAGCGTGCGCATCACCGTCGAGCGCGTCGACGCCGAGCCCGCCGCCCGTCCCGAGCCCGCCCAGATCGGCCCGGCCCGGCCCGCGCTGGGCCCCGCACCGGCCCCGGCACCGACCACACCCGAGAAAGGAGCGCGTTTCGTGAGCACACCCGTTAGGAGCACGCAGTACGGCGATGCGGAGCTGACCGTCTACGACGTCATCGACGCCGACGCCGACGCCGCCGAGGAGATCGCCGAGGGCGCGGTCGCCGCGGCCGCCACCGCCGAGGGCTGCGACCGGCTGTACCGGCAGCTGGAAGTCGTCGCCGCCGCTGTGGCCGACCTCCAGGTGCCCGGCGTGCTGGCCGGGATGCTCGCCCGGCTGATGGACCAGACCCAGTCGGTCAAGGCCAAGGCCGAGGCGATCGCGGCGACGCTGCCCACCGCGGCCGAGGCCGTCGCCACCGCCGGCGCCAACGCCGCCGCCCGCCACCAGCCGCTCGCCGACGCCGTCCGCGACGCCGGACACACCCGCCCCGCCGAGCGCGAATACCACGAGGAGTAGACATGACCCAGATCGAGAAGGCCGCCGGGCAGCAGGTCGAGCAGGGCGGCGAGGGCCTGGGGATCGTGCGGTTCACGCTCCTGGTCGCCGAGCTGGCCACCGCGGGCGCCAAGCTGGCCGGGCTGTCGGAGACGGTGCGCGGCACCTACCGCTATGTCGAGGGCTGCGCGGAGTCCGTGGAGCGTCTCGCCGACCAGATGGCCGCCCTGTCCGTCGACGCCGACACCGTCGCCGAGCACCGCGAGGCCGCCGCCGTGATGCGCGCCGCGCTGGACATCGCCGACGCCATGGCCGCCGGATGCGAGGACCTCGCCGCCCTGTTCGCCCAGGCCTCGGAAGCCCACCAGGCCGATTACGGGTCCGTGGCCGAGGCCGCCCAGGCCCTGACCGTCCCCATGGCCGACGCCCAGTTCTACTCCAACCGGTGAGGAGCACGACCATGGAGCGACTGACCATCGACCTGTCCGATGCCCCCCAGCTGCAGGACGCGCGCCGCCGCATCGACACCGTGCGCGACCGCACCGGCCGGGCGGCCACCGTCGCGGCCGCGGCCGCCGCGGGCGTGGTCCTCTTCGCCCCGGAGACGGCCGGGCCCGCCCTGCTGGCGACCAGCGCGGCCACCGTCGGCGGCCTGGCCACGCTGTGGCTGGGCCAGCCTCCCGGCCACCAGCGCGCCACCACCACCGCCCTGTACCTGATGCCCGGCCTGTCCCTGTCCGTCCTGCTGGTCGCCGAGCGGCTGGTCGCCGGGATCCACTGGGGCGAGGTCCTGGGCGCGGTCGTCTGGACGGCCGCCACCTGGCTGCTGCGCCCGGCCCGCACCGCCCGCCGCATGGTCTCCCCCGCCCCCGCCCCCGTCGCGGCGGCGGGGGAGGTGGAGGCGTTCGACGCGGCGCCTACCGAGCACCTGCACCCGGTGGCCGCGTGGTGGACCCAGCACGCCGCCGGCGCCAAGGGCGCCGCGCCCGGCACCGTCCTGGAAGAGGTGACGCGGACCGGCGAGGACTCCATGACCGCGGTCATCCGCGCCGCCGTGCCCGGCGAGCCCGTCCCCGACGTCTCCATCCGCCGCCTGTCCGCGCTGATGGACATCCCCGAAGACCTCATCAAGGTCTCCCCGGTGCCAGGCCGCGGCGCCGGGGTGCGCCGCCTGAGCATCGGCGCGGCCGAGAAGGCCGCCGACCCGGCCGCGCTGTGGACCTCGCGCATCGCCCCCAAGGGGATGCCGGGCGCGGTCCTGACCGGCATCAACATCAACGGCCGCCCCGTCGACCTGAAGGAGCACTGAGATGAGCGTCCTCGCCCCCGCCGCCGGTGAAGTGGTGGAGCTGATGCTGGAGGTACCGCAGGGCCAGGTCCTGGAGTACAACCTGCCCGCCCTGTGCTCCGCGCTGGACATCGCCGACCCGACCCGCATCGCGGTGGAGACCGACGGGCTGCGGCGGGCCATCGTCACGATCTACCCGTCCAACCCGCTCGCCGAGGTCCGCGCGGTCACGGCCGAGGACCTGGTGATGGACCGGCACGGCCGCATCGCGGTGGGCGTCTACCACAACGGCCGCACGGTCAAGCGCCGCCTGTACGACCCCGCCACGGGCAGCGCCCAGCGGTTCCTGCTGTTCGGCACCACTGGCGCCGGGAAGTCCCGCACGCTGCAGCTGGAGCTGGCCGCCGAGAAACGCAACGGCATCGTCTCCTGGGTGTGCGACCTCAAGAACGGCCAGTCCGTCCCCGAGGCGAGGGACAACGTCGACTGGTTCGGGACCACGCCCGAAGAGGCCATCCTGATGCTGCGCGCCGCGGT
>NZ_BAAAHH010000077.1:0-9169 GCF_039525175.1 Actinocorallia libanotica | reverse complement strand
CAGCCGCCTGGGTCGCACCGCGTTCATCCGCGACGCTCCCGACCCGCTGCACCACCTGCGCATCGAGGAGGCCAACCGCCTCCTGGAGAAAGGCGCACCGTACCGGGAGGAGGCCACCTACCTGATCCGCGAACTCGGCCGCACCGGCCGGTCCGTCGGCGAGGGCATCGGCCTCTCAGCGCAGGCGAGCCACCTGGAGGAACTCGGCGGATCCGACACCCTGCGCGCCATGCTGAAAGAGGGCGAGGTCACCCTGCTGCGCTGGTCCTCCAGCATGATGCGCCAGCTGGTGTCGGACGGACTCCTGCCGGCCACCGCCCAGCTGATGCCCATCCCCAAGAGCTTGCGCAACGTCGAACTCCGCTCGCAGTTCGCCATCGACGCCGACGACGACGAAGAGGACGCGCCCGGCACCCAGGGCATGGCCTACCTGCTGTCCGGCCCGCACCCCACCGCGATGATGCGCCACTTCCGCATCGGCTCCATCGCCCCCACCCCGGGCCTGGACCCCGAGATCCTCGCCCTGTACGGCGACGATGCCCCGCCCACCCTGGAGGACGCCTCCCACGACGCCGCCGGAGAGGCCTACGCCGCCCGCCACGACCCCGTCAAAATGGCCATGCTGTGCCAGGCCGTCTACGACGAGGCCCAGGAGGAGGAGGACAAGCGGCCCGCGGGCAAGGCCGGGAAGTCCTACTCCCCCGCCAAGCCGCCCCGCGCCGCCGCGCCCCGCATCATCGACCGTGTCCGCGCCGCCCTCGCCAATGCCTCCGCGCCGATGAGCGCCGAGGACGTCCTGGCCGCCGTCCTGGCCGACGGGGGCAAGGAAGTGCGGCCCGGCTCGGTCCGCAACGCGCTGCTCGAACTGGTCAACGGCGACACCGACGTCGTGCGCGCCGACCGCGGCCTCTACACGATCGACCGCTAGACCCGCTCCACCCAGAAGGCCCCCGGACACCGGTCCGGGGGCCTTCTTCATGTCCCGGGACTCCTCGGTCCCGGGGTTGCTCAGTCGCGGCGTTCCAGGGCGTCGCGCACGTAGCCGGTCAGCGCCGGGTCGTTGTAGGCCTGCTCCAGCAGCGCCTTGATCACGGGCGTGGCGCGGGCATCGCTGCCGAAGGCGTTCAAGATCCAGTGCTTGAGCCGGGTGTGCTCCTCGGGCGTCATCTCCACCGAGATCTTGCGCAGGTGCCCGCGGCGGCCCTGCCCGGCCGGGACGGGCTTGCGGGCCCCCGGGGCCGCGGCGTCCCGGGACTCCTCGGTCGCGGGGTCCGGCGGGATCGGGGTGGCCGACGGCCGCCGCACCGCCCGCTTGGCCAGGCCGTTGGTCAGCGCCCGCGCGGCCGCCTCCTCCTGCTCCTGCGCCGCTTTACTGGCCACCGAGGACCTCCAGCAGTTCGTGCGCCAGCCGCTGCATCGGGGATCCGGCGACCAGGCGCAGGTCCTTGCCGAAGGCCTGGCCGTAGCCGTCGCGGGCATCGGAGCGGGGGATCTCGGACTCCAGCACCGTGTATCCGGCGCCGGCCAGCGCGGTCCGGGTGGAGCGGGGCGAGCCTGCGGATGAGTTGACCATCGTCAGCAGGATGACCAGCTGGGGGACGTTCGCGCCCACCGACTCCAGGTGGTGCAGCGCATCCAGGACCGAGGCCGCCCGGTCCAGCTCCATCGGGGTGGGCTGCAGGGTCAGCACCGCCAGGTCGACGGCCGACAACGTGGAGAAGTGCGCGCCGCCGGCCTTGCGCTCCCAGGCGCCGGTGTCGATGAGGGCCAGGCCGCCGGGCGGGGTCAGCCGCGCCGCCTCGGGCGCCAGCCGGTTGTGGTTCGGGGCCGGGTAGACCGGGGCGCCCAGGTCGGCCTGCTGCGCCCAGGCGTACAGGCTGCCGTCCTCATCGTCGCCGGGCTTGTCGGTGTCCATGGCCATGCACGGCACGCCCTCATGCGCCCAGTGGCCCAGCACGTGCGCCAGGGTCGTGGTCTTGCCCGACCCGCCCTTGCCCACGAATCCCACACGCAGCCCGTGGGCCGGTGGACTCCAAGTAGTCGTCATGCCCGGCACGGTACCGGCCCGGGACCACGCGATCACGCGGTCACGCAGTTCCGGGACATGACGAAGCGGCCCGCACCACCGCCGTAGGTGCGGGCCGCTCGTGCGGACTCGATCATCGTGGCGCGGGGATCGCCACCGAGTCCGCCTGTGGAAGGGCACCGAAGCGCCCGTAGGAAGAACGGGATCAGAGTACGGGATCACGGAGTCCCGGGACAGAGGATCTGCGAGATCCCGGGATCCCGTGGTTCAGCGCAGGGTGAGGGGCTGGTCGTCCCGGTACTCGGGGGTGCCCCGGGTCAGGCCCAGGGCGATGAGGATGCGGCCCAGGGCGGGCCAGCGCAGCTCGATGAAGCGGGCCAGCGCGTAGTAGACGGCCAGGACCAGGCCGACGGCCGCGACGCTGACGGCCACCGAGGTGTCGGAGTCCAGCACGATGTCGAAGCGCGCGGCCAGCCAGACGAGCGCGGCCGAGACCCACACGGGGATGTAGGTGCGGATGAGGGAGTCGAGCATGGGGGTTCTCCTTGGGGTGGGGGGGGGTGGTCAGTCGACGGGGGTGAAGTCGACGAAGTACTCCCGGCCGGGCACGAAGGTGACGGCGGGGTTGTCGACCGCGATGGTCAGGTTGGCGGTCGGCGTGTACTTGGTGAACTGCTGGTCCTCGGGGATGCCCGCCTTGTCGGCGGATGCGTTGAACTTGTAGTTGCGGGCCCTGCCATCGCCGAAGTCCTCGACGGAGTAGCAGGTGAGCTTGGCGCGGACGGCCATGGAAGAGCCTCCAGGAGTAGGCCACCGGACCAGACCGGTATCCGGGGCGGGGCGAGGGTGGAGTTGAGGTGGTCGAGCGCGGCGGCCAGGAGCTGCAGCTGCTCATCTGGTGTCGGGATGATCGGGGCCTCGGGGGAAGTCGAAAAAACGGAACCTGGCGGTCGGGCCGCAGGTCAGGGGCGGTGTAGGAAAAGGGGGTAATAAAATCACCCTTTTTTGCACACTTCAGGTGATGGGCTCTTCCCAGGTCGCCGCCCAGGTCTTCTTGCCGACCATCCCGTCGACGGCCAGGTGCTTCTCCTTCTGGAAGGCCTTGGCCACGGCTTCGGACTTGGGGCCGAAGTGGGCGTCGACGGCGATGTTCCAGCCGCGCTGCCTCATGCGGTGCTGCCAGGTGGCCACGGCCTTGCCGCGGCTGTTGCGCACCAGCGGGCGGCCGGGGTAGCGCGGGGCCTTGGCCGCATCGGTGCTCGGTGCAGGTTCGCCGGCCGATGCGCCGGGGCGGGGAGCGCCGTCCTGCACCCAGGCGTAGAGCTTGGGGCCGGGGCAGTCGGTGGCGTAGCCGTCGCGGTGGCCCTTGACCTCCTTGCCCGCGCCGCCCTTGGCGCGCACGTGGTCGATGGCGTCGCGGATGCCGTGCAGCATGTCCTCGCTCGGCTGCGTGAGGCCCTTGTTGCCGACCAGGCCCAGGATCGCGTAGTGGCCGGTGTTCAGGCCTTCGCCGTTGGCGGCCGGGAGGCGGTGCAGGCCGCGCCCTTCGTAGACGTAGCGGTGCGGGCAGCAGATGAACGAGTACCCGATGTCGTTCCAGCCGTTGGCGTCCATGTGGTTGTTCTGGATCTGGCGGACCAGGGCGGCGCACCGGTCGTGGTCGTCGGCCAGCGCCGGATCCACGTAGCTGCCGGTGTAGTGGACCTTCACGCCCCGGGTGGACGTCAGGTAGGACGCGCTCTGGCGGGCCTTGCGGGCGCCCCACTGGGTGCGGGTGATGAGGGTAAGGGTCACTTGGTCTCCTTGGGGCAGCCGAACGCATCGGCCAGGCGGGCGGCCTCGGCCTGGGTGGAGGAGCCGCGGGGGGTGGAGGGCGGCGGGGACGGGCTGGCCTGGATCGCGAGCATCGCGCACCAGCGCCGGTCTGAGCGCTGCTGCTGGTGGCTGGTGTAGACCACGGACCCGATCATGACCAGGATCGCGGTGAGGACGACGATCCCGATGGAGTACCAGGCGCGCAGCGCGCCGGTGACGGTCAGGAACCCGGCCATCTCACATCACCCCGGTGGCGGCAAGGGCGAAGAGGATTGCGGCGGTGGCGAGGGTGGCTGCGAGGACTGCCCAGCGGTACCAGACGTCGCCAGCCAGTGCGCGGCCAGGACTCCGGGCGTCACCAGCAGTCCGGCGAAGATCAGCAGCACGCCGGTGTCGGGTTTGGGCTGCAGCGCCTGGTGCACCAGGCCCCAGCCACCGATCAGAAAAGATGCCAGGTCTCGCAGCACGGTGAGCGCCGGGGACATTCGATTCCACAAAATCTCCTCAATTCCGCGGTCAAGGGCCGAGGTAGTCGACGGTGAAGCTGGGTCCGTCGTTGACGGTCGGGTCGGTGTCCAGCGGCCCGCCGGAGGTCTGGAAGACCCAGACGTTGACGTAGTCGCCGGCCGCGACCCGCAGGACGCGGGCGAAGTGCAGGACGCAGTCGGTGGCGGCGTTGATGTGCTCGGATCCGCCGTTGGACTTGATCGCGGCGTCGTTGATGGAGAAGGTCCCGCTTCGCCGGCCGTTGGCGTTGTCGGCCCACGGGATGGACGTGGACAGCAGGTAGCGGCCGGTGTAGGGCACATACAGCCGGTCGGGGTTGACGGCGTTGTCGTGGCCGCCGCCGGTGTCCTCGTCCTCGCTCGTCCAGGCCAGGGGCGTCATGGTCGAGTTGGGGATGGTCTGGTTGGTGAAGCGGCGCAGCGTGGCCGACATGTGCACCGGCTCCATGTCCATCAGCCGCTGTCCGGTGATCCGCATCCCTGCGGCCCATTGGGGAAATGGCACTGCGTGCTCCTAGTAGGTGACGACGGCCGGGTGCAGCAGCCGCAGGTCGGTGCCGGCCGCGTGCGGCTTGGTGATGCCGTTGACCGCGCGGGTGACGGTCAGCAGCTGGGGGCTGGTGCGGTCGGCCACGCCGGTGACGGTCATGACCTCGCCGCCGACCATGACGTCGTAGCCGAACTCCTGGGCGGCGTCGACGGGCACGGCCAGGCGCACGTCATCGGCCCACAAGACGTCGGCCGGGGGCGGGTAGTCGCCGACGGTGGGGGCCAGGATCGCCAGCTGGGCGCCCGCGGGCGCGGTGACCTCGCCCATGGCGCGGGCCCACACGTTCGCGGTGGCCGCCACCGCCAGGGTGGAGGTGCCCAGGTAGGCGCCGCGCACGGTGTGCCAGTTGACGTTGTAGGCCAGCTGGCGGGTGGTGGCGCAGCGCAGCCACGCGCTGGCCAGGTAGGCGCGGCCGCCCTGCACCGGGGTGGGCACGGACTGGATCGCCGGGTACTGGGTGACGCCGTCGGGGGTCAGCCGCGCGGAGTAGGCGCCGATGCGGGCGATGTTGTTGACCCGCACCAGGGTCCCGCCGACGCCCGTCCACCCGTTCAGGAAATCGTCGTAGCCCGGGTTGTGGTTGAGGACGACGTCCAGGGCGCGGCCGTCGGTGGTCGACAGCCGCACGTCGTCGACCGTCATCCGGTCGGTGGCGGCCGGGTAGTCGGGGTTGGTCGGCGACATCTGGGCGAAGGACGCACCGGCCGGTGCGGTGACCAGGCCGGTGGCGTACGTCCACTGCCCGCCGGTCACCGGCACGCCGATGGAGGAGGTGTCCAGGTAGCCGCCGGCGGAGTTGTACCAGTTGACGTTCAGCGCCAGCGGCCGCGTGGTGGTGCACCGCATCCATGCTGATGCGCGGTAGAGGCCGTCGCCCTGGACGGGGGTGAGCTGGTACTGCAGCGCCGGGTACTGGGTGGCCCCGTCGGGGGTGAGCTGCAGCGACCAGGCGCCATCGACGTACAGGCTGTTGATGCGGGCCATGGTGCCGCCGGCGGCGGCCCATCCGGCGGTGCCGCCCTCGAAGCTGTTGTTGGCGATGAGGTTGGCGTCCCCCGACGCCCAGGTGGGGCCGGTGGGGGTGTAGGCCCAGATCTGGGTCGCCTCGGCGTCGACGGGCTGGGCCAGGGCGCAGCCGTCGGTGTCCACGCGGCCATAGACGTCGTCATCGACCACCGCGCCGTCCCACAGGCGGGCCGGGGTGGCGTTGAACTCGATGTCCCAGTCCCACTCGCCGATCGTCTCGCTGTAGCCCTGCAGGATGACGTCGATGTCGGCGGGGTCCAGGCCGTCGATGAGGTCGCCGACCTGGGCGCGGTCCCCGACGTCGACCATGGCGACAAGGGGGACCAGGTCGGCCTTGGCGCGCAGGTCCAGGCGCAGGACCGGGTACCGGGCGTCGTCCCAGGTGCCCTGGTGGGCTCGCCATCCGGCGGCGTCGGCCAGGTCGGCATCGGTGGCGACGTTGACGGTGATGCCTTCGTCGTAGACGCCCAGCCCTTGGGGCGGGGGCTGTATCGACAGCGGGCCGGTCTCCACGATGCGGCGGACCGAGGAACCGCCGGGCCGGGAGGCGGTGACGTCGTTGCGCACGTGCGCGTCGTCGTCGGTCGGCTCCAGATCCGGCGACAGGTGGCCGTAGGCCAGGCGCATCGCCACCGGTTGGGAGATGAGCGTGGCGTGGTCGCGGAAATAAATGCCCAGCACGTCGCGGGGCTCGTGCTGGATACCGCCATCGGCCTCGGCCGCCTCGGCCAGCAGCTCCAGGAACTTCTGGGGACTCTGGGCGCCCACGCCCGGGGCGGTGGCCGCTGAGTCGCCCGTCCACACCGGGACGCCGGACTCGTGGCACAGGCGGGTGATGCGCGCCTTGGCCGTCTCCCCGGCGTAGCCGATCCCGGCCTGGTAGAGGCGGGCGGCCTCATCGTCCATCTGCGCCAGGGACCACCCGAAGGGGATGGTCTGCACCGACAGGTCGGAGACGATCCCGTCGGCGCCGCCGTCCATCATGTGGGCATTGAAGGTGTCGTACCAGGTGGGGATCGTGCCCACGCGCACCTGGTAGACGGGGCTGCCGTGGTCGGTGAACGCCATGGCGAAGTAGCGCACCCCGTCCAGCCAGCCGCGGAAGGTGCGGTTGCCGCCGTTGACGTAGGAGCACAGGGTGACCATGTGCGGGCCGGTGCCGCGCAGGTCGTAGTTGAACATCGGCCAGCCGCCGCCGCCCGCGTCGTTGGGCGTGCGCAGGAACTCGATGCCCAGGTTCCCGGGGTCGACGCCGACGTCGGTCTGGGCGGTGCCGGCCACCCAGATCAGGGTGCGGGTGTAGACGGCCGAGGGGGTGAGGAGCTGCACGCCGATCCCGTCGGTGCACTCGGCGGGCACGTCGATCCAGAAGTTCGTCATGCAGATTCCGCCGGCGCCCTCCACGGTGCCGGTCAGCACCCCGGGGGCGTCCCCGGTCCCGACCCCGGTTCCGGCGCCGCCCAGCGCGCCGCCCTCCTGGCCGAAGGCGATGGATCCGGTGGCGGTCATGGGGCGGCCGTGGGGCAGCGCGGACCCGGCCTGGGTGGCCTCCGAGCCGTCGTTCAGCGGCCAGTAGGCCGACACGGTGGCGGGTGAGGTGACGTCCAGGAGGGCGCGGTGGGTGGCCGGGCGCAGCGGGGAGGCGCCCTGGTTCAGGCGGCGCATCACCCCGGCGGCGTTGACGGGCACCGTGCGGTCGGCGCCGGTGACGTCCCAGCGCGGCGGCCACTCGGAGACCTCGCCGCAAAAGCGCGGCCGCCGATCGTGCAGGACGGCGCCCTGCAGCGTCCAGGCCCGGCCCACCGCATCGCTCCAGGCGGTGGCGTCGACGGCGACAGTGGCGGCGTCCAGGTCGGCGACCAACGTGCCGCCGATGCCGTTGCGGACCTCGCAGTGGTAGATCTCCCCCTGGCAGGGGCGGGCGTCGAACCCCACGACGGCGCTGCCCACCCACAGCGGCGCGCTGGAGGCGTAGATGGACGTCACCCCGCCCCGGACGACGGGCGCGCCCAGCTGCGTCCACGGCCCGCCGACGGACGGCGCGGTGTAGAAGGTGACCGTATGGCCGCCGCCGCCGTTGTCGACGTCCAGGGTGGCGCGCACGGCCAGCCGTCCGGAGGCCGGCACCACGATGGGGGCGGTGGATTCGACCTCGGCCTGGTTGACGTCGGTGCCGTCGGTCGACCACTCGAAGTGCAGCAGCGAGTTGCGGACCTGCAGCGCCCAAGAGCGCTGGTTCCCGGCGCCGGTCGATTTGCCGCACAGCTCCACGCTGTTGCCCACCCCGCGGGTGTGCCAGTTCATCAGGCAGGCGTCGAAGCGCACGTCGATGTCGCCGGTGACGTCCAGGGCGGCGGCGTCGGGGGTGGTGGCGCCGATGCTGCCGGGCAGCTGGGGGCCGATGACGATGCGCGGCTCATCGGCCAGCACCGACACCCGGATGGGGGTGTTGCGACCGATCAGCCCGTAATAGGGGCTCAAGGGGTTGCGGGCGGAGTACTTGCCGCCGGTGTTGTCGAACACCAGGGAGCACTTGGCGTGATCGACCTTGCCGGCCTCATCGGCGCGGCCGCGGCTGATGCCGATTCGGTCGCCCAGCCGCACGTCCTGGGTGATGTCGGTCCACACACCGCCCAGCTGCAGCTCCACCCGCACGCCCAGCTCGGTCTGGGGCCAGGCCATCATGCGCCCCTCTCGCCGAACGCCAGCTGCACGTTGCCGCCGCCGTCCACGCGGACGATCTTGCGCAACAGGCGCTTGACCTCCGCGGGCGCGTTCGCCAGGTCCACCACGATGCGCGTGGGTCCGCCCTGCCCGCCGCCGCGTCCGGCCGCGGCGATCACGGGCGCGGCCGGGCGCACCTGGGGGACCTTCACGGCCGTGGTGACCGCATCGGAGGCCCACTGGCCCAGGCCCACCTCCATGGCGGGGCTGGTGCGCTTGACGCCTTCCAGCAGGCCGGGCGGGATCCACTGGCCCACCTCGGCCATCAGCCCCGACGGGCTCTTGATCTTCAGGGCTTTGCGGATGGCCTTCTCCAGGGCCTTGGCGATGCGCAGCATCGCGGCCTCCACCTTCTTCTGCTGCTTCTCCAGGCCCTTGACCAGACCTTCGGCGGCCTTGATCCCGGCGGCGTACATCGCATCCCCGGCGGTGGTCCCGGCGCGCTGGGCCGCGGACTCCAGGGCGGCCTGCTGGGAGTTGATGGCGCGGATGTCGGCGGCGCTGGCCGAGGCCAGGGTCGCC
>NZ_BAAAHH010000076.1:0-15219 GCF_039525175.1 Actinocorallia libanotica | reverse complement strand
ACGGCCTCGTGGTCGGAGAAGGTGCGGGTGAACGACTCCACCATCGGCAGTGCCTGTTCGGGGTAGCCGGTGTTGAGATGCATCTGCCCGCAGCACGTCTGCCCCTCGGGGAAGACGACCTCGTGTCCCAGTCGTTCCAGCACCGAGACGACGGCCCTGCCGGTCCCGGGGAAGAGCGTGTCGTTCACGCAGGTGAGGAAGAGCGCTATCTTCACGGCGCCGTCGATTCCCGGACGGCGGGTTCCAGTAGGGATACGGCCCGTCGGCGCGTCGGTTCCGTGGCGGTCACGTGTTTCACCCTTCCCACTCCGGCCACTTCTACCGCTGCTTCTCCGGACGGTGGAAAGGACGCGGACGACGCTTGACTTGAAGTGAGGTTCAACTTTTAACGTACTCATGATCGACGAGTCGCGGCGGCCGGAGGCCCGGCCCCGCCCGGAGGCCCGGCCCCGCCCGGAGGGAAAAGATGATCATGAGTGTGAAGAACGACGCTGCTCCGCGGCCCGTGACCGTGCTCGGCCTCGGAGAGATGGGTTCCGCGATCGCGGTCGTCCTCCTGGCGGCCGGGCATCCGACCACGGTGTGGAACCGCACGCCGGAGAAGGCCGAGGCACTGGTGGCCGACGGCGCCCGCAGGGCGGCGACGGTGCGCGACGCCATCAGCGCGAGTGAGACGGTGCTCGTCAACGTCAAGAGCGCCGCCGCCGTCGACGCGATCCTGGGGGAGGCGAAGGACGTACTCGCCGGACGCGCGGTGGTGAACCTGACGGACGGCACGTCCGCCGAGGCGAGGGAGACGGCCCGCTTCGTCGCCGAGGCGGGGGCGCGGTACCTGCACGGCCAGATCATGACGATCGTTCCGGGCCTCGGCCATCCGGACTCCGTGGTCTTCTTCGGCGGAGAGGAGTCCGTGTACGACCGCCACCGCCCGCTGCTCGACCTTCTGGGCGGCAAGGGGACGCTGGTCGCCGCCGACCCGGGAGCGCCGGTCCTCTACGGCATGGCCGTGCACGGCACCATGTGGGGCATCCTGAACGGCTTCCTGCACGCCGCCGCACTGCTGAAGGACGAAGGCGTCGAACTGAAGCGCTTCCTCGACCACGCGGGCCCCTCCCTCTCCGCGCTCACCGCGTTCCTTCCGTCGATCGCCGACGAGGTCGACCGGTCCCAGCACGCCGCGCAGTACGGCGCCCTGCGCCACCACCTCCCGTCCATCGAGGACCTGCTCCGCGAGAGCCGGGCCAGGGGCGTCGCCGACCACCTCCCCGCCCACACCCTCGCCCTCGTCACCGAGGCCGTCGCCGACGGCCACGCCGACGACGGCTATTCGCGCCTGATCGACGGCTTCCGCACCCGCTGACCTCCCGGTCCGCCGCTCAGGCGCGCAGCCTCGCCCAGACGACCTTGCCGCGGCCGTCCGGCAGCGGGTCCGCGCCCCAGGCGGCGGACAGGGCCCCGACGATCCCCAGCCCCCACCCGCCGTTGAGATCGAAGTTCTCCTCCCGCAGGTCCAGGTCCTCAGGCCGGAGCTCGACGAGCGGCGCCGGAGCACGGAGCAGCCTCGGGCAGGGATCGGCGACGCCGATCACGATCCCGCCGGCCTCGCGGTCGCAGCCCACCGTGATCCGCCCGTCCGCGGGGGTGACCGACACGGCGTTGGCGACCAGCTCGGCCAGCACGAGATGCGCGTCGTAGCGAGCGTCCTCGCCCACGCCCCAGGTGAGCAGCCGCTGCTCGACCAGGCTCCAGGCCAGCCCCGCACTCGCCGGAGAAGCCGCCATCGGTAGCCGCCACCCGCCCGTCATGAGCCCCATGCCCCACCCCGCTCTCGTCACTTTACGTATTCGGAAGACAAGGATGAGTGAGCGCGGATAGCTTGTCGCCGTTCCACGTAACTCCTGTAACAAGGCGGCACAGCGGAGGACCCATGGCGACCAGCCCGCCCCCCGACCCCAAGACGTCGATATGGGCGTGGATCGCCTCCACCCTGCGCTTCCACCGCACTCGGCGGGGCCTGTCCGGCGACGCCCTGGGCCGCATCCTCAACTGCTCCAAGGCCACCATCTCCCGCCTGGAGACCGGCATCACCGAACTCGACGAGCGCCAGGCCGCCATCCTCGACAGGACATGGGACACCGGCGGCCTGTTCACCACCATGCTCTGGTACGCCCGCCTCGGCCACTCCCCGAACTGGCTCCAGCAGTACATCGACGTGGAAGCCGTCTCCTCGGTCATCAGGGCCTGGGAGTCCACGCTCGTTCCGGGTCTCCTGCAGACGCCCGACTACGCGAGAGCCGCTCTGCAGGCGGGAAATGTGCCGGACGTCGAGGCGGCATTGGCGGCCCGGATGGCGCGGCAGGAGATCCTCGAGCGAGAGGATCCGCCCGTGCTCTGGATCCTGATCCTGGAGAGCCTGCTGGAGATCCCTGGTGGAGGGCGCGCGGTCATGCGCGCGCAGATCGCCCACCTGCTGGAGGCGTCCCATCGGCCGAACGTCGGTCTGCGGGTGATCCCCAAAGAGACCGGTCTGCATTCGGGGCTGGACGGCCCCTTCATGATCATGACCACCGGTTCCGGCGACGTGGCCTACGTGGAGGCTCCCGGAGGGGGAAGGCTGGTGCCCAGCCAGTTGGAAGTGCAGTCCTATGTCCTTCGATATGACCGCATCAGCCAAGAGGCCTTGCCTGCGGGGCTTTCGCGGGATCTGATGAAACAAATCATGGAGGCCATGTGATGACACGAGTCGTCTGGCGCAAGAGCAGCCGGAGCACCACCCAGGGCGGAGCCTGCGTAGAGGTAGCCAGGCTCGGCGCCTCCGTCGGCGTCCGGGATTCCAAGAACCCCGATGCCGCTCATCTGCCGGTGGCCGTGAGCGCTTTCACCGACCTGCTGCTGCGCATCAAGCGCGGTTGAGGGATAGTCGGCGCCCTGAGACGGAAGCGTTGACAGTAAGAGGCTTCTGGCGCAGGTCCAGTTACAGCGGCGCGCAAGAAGGAGCCTGCGTAGAGGTCGCCGGGCTCGGCGGCTCCGTCGGTGTCCGGGATTCCAAGAATCCCGGTTCCGCGTATCTCACGCTCTCCGGCGGTGCTTTCGCGGGTCTGCTGTTCCACCTCAAGCACGGTGACCCGGACCTTTGAGGACCGGCGCGGACACCGCAGCCCACACGTTCGAGGCCCTGAGGCGGCCGCCTCGGCCTTCATCTCGCCTTCGCTGTCGAACAGCTGAGGCAGTGGGTTCGCCGGGGTTATTTCAGCGTGCTCTTGTAGAAGAGGCTGGTGCGTCTGTGGGGGGAGGAGCCGGAGGAGAAGCCGAAGACGAGGCGGGGGCGGCCGGAGGCGAGTTGGATGGCGATGCCCTCGGGTTCGCGTTTGTCGGTCAGGAGCGACTTGCCGGCGCGGGTGTGGAACCTGCCTCGGCGGTCGGAGCGCAGGTCGACCCAGTGGAGGAGGGTGTCGTCCTTCGACTGGGCGCCGGAGAGCAGGTAGGCGTACTGGCCTAGGCCGGTGAAGCCCTGGTTGGGGGAGGCGGCCGGGTGGTCGGGGAGGGCGCGCTCGGCCAGGACGTTCGCCGGACCGAGACGGCCCGCGCGGGCGTCGGCGAGGGAGAAGACGGCGACGCGGGGGCGGCTGGAACCGTCGCGGAACCGGACGAAGAGGCGGTCGTAGAGCGGGTCGATCGCCGGTTGCGGGTTCTTCTTCAGGTTCGGGAGCTTCGGCGTCCGGTCCTGGACACCGGCCGAGGCGGGTTTGATCGTCTTGCCGTTGGCGAACTTGAAGCGGGCGATGCGGGTGCCGAAGCCGGACTTCGGGTTGGCCTTCGACTCCGTCCAGAGGTAGACGGCGCCCTTGTACGGCTCGACGCCGATCGCCACGCCGTGCCCGAAACCGCGCAGGACCATCCAGCCGAGGTGGCGGCCGGTCGCGGTCGTGCGGGTGACGATCAGGTCGCCGGTCGTGGAGCCGGCCTTCACCTGGACGAAATAGATCTCCTGCCGGGTGTTGTCCCACGCGAACGACTGCATGATCCAGCTGCCGCTGCGCAGCGGCTTGCGCCACAGCAGCGTCGGGGACGGCGTCGCCAGCTCGAAGCGCTTGGACGCGGGGATCTCGGCGTGCGCCGCTCCCGGTACGAGCAGGGATCCCGCCCCGGCCGCGCCCAGGAGCAGCGCCCTGCGGCTCACCAGGGAGTCAAGGTTCATGCCGTCCGGTGCCTTTCAGTCCGTGGGAAAGGAGTAGTACAGGTGGTCGGCGTAGAAGGACGCGAAGTGCGTCGACCAGTCCTTGCGGAGCTCGTCCAGCCAGGCCGCCTCCCGGCCGTCGAGGGCGGACCGGGCCCGGGTGACGGCGGGCTCGATCCGGGTGTCGATCAGGTCCTGGGCCGCGGTGTCCAGGTCGTCCTCGACGAGGCTGAAGATCTCGCCGGGCTCCAGGAGGAAGTGGCGGGACCTCTGCTTCTCCAGGTGCTGCGCGGTGCGCAGGACCATGGCGTCGAAATCCTCCCGGTCCGCGATCTCCCCCTCGCCCACCAGGCGGAGCAGGCCGAGGAGGAGGTCGGCGCCGGGGTCGTAGTCGGCGGTCAGGCCGACCGGCGGGTTCCAGATCATCGACGGGGCGGCGGCCGTTCCGTGCCCGGCCAGGAGCAGGTGGGCCAGCGGGACGTCCCAGGCGTGCTCGGAGACGCACCTGACGGGGCGGGGGATGTCGTCCGCCGTCGGCAGGGAGTCGGCCGCGTAGAGGTAGGAGCGATTCGCCATGGACCGAGGTTAGTACGAAGATCACTCAGATCTGTCGCTATTCGTCGTCCATGTCGCAGACCTTCCACTTGCCGTCCTGCTTCCTGAGCGAGGCGACACCGGGCTCGGTGAGGGACCTGCCGTCCTTGGCCAGGGTGAGGGAGAGGAAGACGCGGGCGGAGTCGCCGGTCACCTGCTCGTCGTTGATCTTCCAGGTGACCGCGCCCTCGTCCTGCGGGATCGTGAGCTCGTCGCCGAGTCCGTGGTCCGCGCAGATCAGGGACTCGACCTTGGCGCGGTCGCCGCTGCGCGCGGCCTCCAGGAAGTCCTCGGTCACCGAGGACGGCCCGGCGGAGGAGGACAGGAGGCCGATGAGCAGGCCCGCGACCAGGACCGCGGCGAGGGCGCCGCCGAAGACGAGGAGCAGCTTGTTCTTGGGGGCGGGGGCGGGGACGGCGGGGGGAATGTCGTTCATCCGTCTCTTCCTGGGAGCAAGATCGTCTGATGGCGAGTCTTTCTTACGGTGTCGGATCCTTTCTGTCCAGTCGGCTTTTTCCGCCCGGCGGGAGGGGAAGGGTCCTGCGGGAGGCCGAGAGCGGAGGGGGAGGGCATTGACCGCGAAGAGCCGTATCGGGGTGACGGGACTGGCCGTGATGGGGGCGAACCTGGCCCGCAACATCGCACGGCGGGGCGTACCGGTCGCCGTTCACAACCGTACGACGGAACGGACGCGGGAGTTCGTGCGGGAGTACGGGGACGAAGGCGCCTTCACGGCGGCCGAGACGGTGGAGGAGTTCGTCCGGGCGCTGGAGCGGCCGCGGCGGATCATCATCATGGTCAAGGCGGGCAAGCCGGTCGACGGGGTGATCGACGAGCTCGCGCCGCTGCTCGACGAGGGGGACATCCTCATCGACGGCGGCAACTCGCACTTCACCGACACCCGCCGTCGCGTCGAGCGGTGCGCGCGGGACGGGCTGCGGTTCATCGGGACGGGGGTGTCCGGCGGCGAGGAGGGAGCGCTGCTGGGGCCGAGCATCATGCCCGGCGGGGACCGCGGGGCCTACGCCGAGGTGGAGGACGTCCTCACGAGTATCGCGGCGCAGGTCGACGGGACGCCGTGCTGCACGTACGTGGGGCCGGACGGTGCCGGGCACTACGTGAAGATGGTGCACAACGGCATCGAGTACGCCGACATCCAGCTCATCGCCGAGGCCTACGACCTGCTCCGCCACGTCGCCGGCCTGGACGTCCCGGCGATCGCGCGGACCTTCGAGGAGTGGAACTCCGGCGACCTGGAGTCCTTCCTCGTCGAGATCACCGCGAAGGTCCTGGCCAAGACCGACGAGCGGACCGGCGGCCCGCTCGTCGACGTCGTCCTCGACGAGGCTGAGCAGAAGGGCACCGGCCGCTGGACCGCGCAGGACGCCCTGGAACTGGGCGTCCCGCTGACCGGCATCACCGAGGCCGTGTACGCCCGCACCCTGTCCGCCCTGCGCGAGGAGCGGGGCCGCGCCTCGTCCGTGCTGCGCGGCCCGGTGCCGGAGAAGGGGGGTGTCCGCGCCGACCTCGTCGACGACATCCGTCAGGCGCTGTACGCCAGCAAGGTCGTCGCGTACGCGCAGGGCTTCGCCCAGATGCACGCCGCCTCACGCGCCTACGACTGGGACCTGGACCTGGGCGCGATGGCGACGATCTGGCGCGGCGGCTGCATCATCCGCGCCCGCTTCCTCGACCGCATCCGCGACGCCTACGCCGAGCACCCCGACCTGGAGAACCTCCTGACCGTCCCGTACTTCACCGACGCCGTGGCCGGCGCCCAGGACGCGTGGCGCCGCGTGGTCATGACGGCGACGGAGCGCGGCGTCCCGATCCCCGCGTTCTCCTCCTCCCTGTCCTACTACGACGGCTACCGCCGCGAACGCGGCCCGGCCGCCCTCATCCAGGTCCTGCGCGACTTCTTCGGCGCCCACACCTACCGCCGCGTCGACGCCGAGGGCGCCTTCCACACCCGCTGGGCCCAGGACGGCACGGAGGTCCGCACCGACACCTGACCGGCCCGTCCGGTTCTCCGCCCCGCCGTTCAGGCCTGGACGTCCCGGGTGGCGGCGGCGTCCGGAAGGGCGCCGCCGGTGCCGTCCGGCTGGTGTCCGACCGCCTTCAGACCGATGACTCCGACCAGGATGAGCACGAGGAAGGCCAGGCGCGCGGGGGAGGCGCTCTCGCCGGACGAGATCCCCGCCGCGGCCACGCCGACGGCGCCCAACCCCACCCAGACGGCGTAGGCGGTCCCCATGGGGAGGCTCTTGAGGGCGAGGCCGAGGAGCACGAAGCTCGCCGCGGCGGTCGTGATGCCGAGGGCGGCGAGCCCGGGCCGGGAGAATCCGTCGGAGCGGCTGAGCGCGATCGCCCAGACCGGTTCCAGGAGCCCGGCGGCGAGGAGAAGGAACCACGCCATGTCAGGCGGTCACCCCGGCGTCCACGGCGATGGACGCGCCGGTGATGTTGCGTCCGCCGGGTCCGGCGAGGTGGGCGACGGTGTGGGCGACGTCCTCGGGGCTGTTGTAACGGCCCAGCGCGGTGAAGGACCGTTCGAGGTCGGCGTCCTCGCCGTCGGCGGGGTTCATCTCGGTGTCGGTCGAACCGGGGTGCACGAGGTTGGCGGTGACGCCGCGCGGGCCGAGATCGCGCGCCAGCCCTCTGGTGAGTCCGATGAGCGCGGACTTGCTCATGGAGTAGAGGCTGACACCGGGGTAGGGCACCCGTTCGGCGAAGCTGCTGCCGATGCTGATGATCCTGCCCCCCTCGCCCAGATGCGGGATCGCCGCCCGGACGGCCAGGAACACCGCCCGCACGTGCAGGTTCAGTGTCTCGTCGATGGCTTCGATGCTCGCCTCCTCGGGCGCTCCGCCGTGGAAGACGCCCGCGTTGTTCACCAGGATGTCCAGCCTCCCGAACCGGGCGACGGTCGCCGCGACGGCCTCGGCCGCGGCCCCGGTGCCGGTGAGGTCGGCCTGGATCGCCAGTCCGCGCCGTCCCCCCGCCTCGATTTCGGCGACGACGCCGTGCGCCCGGTCGGCCGCGGCGGCGTAGGTCAAGGCGACGTCGGCACCGTCCCCTGCCAGCCGCAGCGCGATCGCCCGGCCGATGCCGCGGCTTCCGCCGGTCACCAGCGCCACCCGCCCGGTCAGTGCGGTCATGTACGCCTCCATTAATCGGAATCGATTCCGTTTAGTGGAGACTAAGCGGAACGGGTTCCGATTGCAAGCCGGGAAAGGAACTGGTTCGGTGGTGCGCGTGAACGACGAGGCGGACGGCGCGCTCGGCGGACGCCCGGCCGAACGGGCGGACGCGGCGCGCAACCGGCGGCGCATCCTGGACGCCGCGGCCCGGCTGATCGCGGACGAGGGAGTCGACGCCCTGTCGGTGCACGCGGTCGCGGAGGCGGCGGGCGTCGGCGTGGGCACCCTCTACCGGAGGTTCGGCGACCGCGCCGGCCTGGCGCGCGCGCTCCTGGACGACAGGGAGCGGCGCCTGCAGGAGTCCCTTCTCCGGGGAGCCCCGCCGCTGGGCCCGGGCGCGCCGCCTTCGGAGCGGATACGCGCTTTCCTGCACGCCCTGGCCGACCGCACGGACGAGCAGATCGGCCTGCTGCTCATGGCCGAGATGAACGCGGCCGAGGACCGCTTCGGCGGCGCCTACGCCGTCCACCACGCCCACCTGTCCATGCTGATCGTCCAGGCGCGCCCCGGCGCGGACGCGCCCTACCTGGCCGACGCCCTCCTCGCTCCCTTCGCGGCCAACCTCTTCACCCACCAGCGGGCCGCGATGTCCTTGGACCGCATCAAGAGAGGGCTCGACCAGCTCCTGGAAGGCCTCGCCCCGACACCCTCGGCAGAGGGGCACCGCCGGTGAGAGCGCCGGCGTAGGCGCACGAGAGGCGGGCGCCACCGCGAACGCGGGGACGCCCGGAAGCACCGTCAAGGCAGAGGACCCCTGGCCGACGCTGAACGGAGGTCCACGCCGGCGCCTAGGCGAAGTCGACCTCGTTGTCCTCGGAGCGGCGGGAGGAGGCCAGGTCCCAGACCGGCACCATGATGAGCACCAGCAGTGCGGCGAGGGCCAGCAGGATCGGGGAGAGCAGCGGGTACACGGCGGCCAGGACGGCCAGCAGGGCCAGGGCCGTCAGCCTCGGGCGCGACCAGCGGCCGAAGACGTTGCGGGTGAACAGCAGGTGCCCGGCGAGGAACAGGGCCGCGCCGCCCAGGACGGTCGCGGCGGTGCCGGCCGTGGTGTGGCCGGTGGGGTGGACGATGACGAGCTCGTCGGCGACCGCGGAGACGATGATCCCGGCGACCATCGGGATGTGCCCGTAGGTGTAGGCGTTGCGGCCGATCCGGCCCGGGTCGGGGCAGGCGGCGATCGCCTCCGCGGAGGCCTCGGCCGTCCGGTCGAAGTAGATCCACCAGAAGGCCACCGAGGAGAGGAAGGCCACGGCGAAGGCGGCGGTCTCCGCCGGGCTGGAGGAGTGCTCGGAGTAGGTGACGCCGGTGAGCAGCACCGACTCGCCGAGCGCGATGATGATGAAGAGCTGGCAGCGCTCGGCCATGTGGGCGCCGTCGATCGAGGACCAGTCGGCGGTGGTGGAGCGGCCGAGGCCGGGGACGAAGTACCCCCTGGACGGCCCGGCGAGGTCGACGAGGACGGCCAGGACCCACAGGACGACGAGGGCGGTGCCGCCGAGCACGGCGCCCGCGGTCCACAGCGCGCAGGAGACCGCGAACCAGCAGAGCATCCGCTGGAAGGTGGGGGCGAGCGGAGACCCGCGCGAGGCCAGGAGGGCGTAGAGCGTGCGCCCGAACTGGACGGCGGTGTAGCCGAGGGCGAACCACAGCGCGCGTCCCTCGAACGCCTCCGGGATCGCCGCCGCCATGAGCAGGCTCGCCAGCATCACCCCCGTCAGCACCGTGCGGAAGACCGGATGGTCGGGGTCGAACCAGTTCGTGGTCCACGTGGTGTACATCCAGCTCCACCAGACCGCCAGCAGCAGCAACCCGGTCTGCAGCGCGTTCTCCGGCGTCAGGCCGCCCAGGAGCCGGTGGGAGAGCTGGGTGACGGCGAACACGAAGACGAGGTCGAAGAACAGCTCGAAGAAGGCGACCTTCGTCGATCCGGCGTCCGCACGTTCGCGCAAGGGGGACGGCATCCGCCCAACCTAACGACACCCGTCCCCGCGGCCACCGGCACGGGGTTTCGCCCCTGGAGGGCGTGTCACCCCGGTTCATCGGAACAGACCGGCATCATGCGGCCGGAACGGACCGGCATCGTGCGGCCGGAACGGACCGGCATCGTGCGGTTGGGGCGGCGGCCGCCGGGAAGGCCGCGGTGCGGGTGAGGCGGCCGCCGCCCGGGAAACGACGAGCCTCCGCCCCGGCGAAGGGGGCGGAGGCTCGTCGTGGTGGAGCGGAGGTCAGCCCATGTGGACGGCGGCGCCGTTCTCGGACTGCTTCTGGCGGGGGGTGTTGACCGCCGACAGGACGACGGCGAACGCCGCGATGAACAGGGCGGCGGCCACCAGGAAGGCCGTGGTGTAGCCGTGGGTGAGGGCCTCGGCGGCCTTGGCGAGCAGCGGGAGGTCGCTCGTCGCCGCGGCTTGGAAGAACCGCTCCGAGGCGTGGGGGAGCAGGTCGTTCGCGGCCGTGGTGGAGATGGTGCTGAGCACCGCCAGGCCCAGGGCGCCGCCGATCTGCTGCGTGGTGTTCAGCAGGGCCGAGGCGATGCCCGCGTCCTGGTCCTGCACCCGGCTGACGGCGGCCAGGGTCATGGGGACGAAGCTGGCGCCCAGGCCGACGGCGGTGACGAACATCGCGGGCATGAGGTGCGTGAGGTAGGGCGAGCCGGGCTCCAGCGTGGAGAACCAGTACATGCCCGCGGCGGCGATCAGCAGGCCGGGCGCGGCGATCTGGCGGGGGGCCAGGCGGGTGACGAGCTGGGAGCCCACGCCCGCGGCGACGGCCATGCCGAAGCTGAACGGCAGGTAGGCCAGGCCCGTCTTGACGGGGCTGTAGCCGTGGACCTGCTGGAGGTAGAGGGTGAGGAAGTAGAAGGTGGCGAACATGCCCGCGCCGATGAACAGCACGGTGGTGTTGGCGCCCGCGCGGTTGCGGTCGGCGAAGAGGCGCAGCGGCATCATCGGGTGGGTGGAGCGCCGCTGGATCACCAGGAACACCGCGAGCAGGACGAGCGCGCCCGCGAGCGAGGCCAGGGTCAGCGTGTCGGTCCAGCCGGCCTCGCCGCCGCGGGTGATGCCGTAGACGAGGGCGAGGAGGCCGCCGGTGCCGGTGCCGGCGCCCGGGACGTCCAGGCCGCCGGTGTTGCGCTCGCCCTCGGCCAGGATCTTCGTCCCGGCCAGGACGACGAGGCCGATGGGGACGTTGACGAACATCACCCAGCGCCAGTCCAGGTAGTCCGTCAGCACCCCGCCCAACAGCAGGCCGACGGTCGAGCCGATGCCCGCCATCGCGGCGTAGACGCCCATGGCCTTGTTGCGCGGCTTGCCCTCGGGGAAGTTCACGGTGATCAGCGACAGCGCGGTGGGCGCGGCGATCGCGGCGCCCACGCCCTGCAGGATGCGCGCGGCGATGAGCTGCACGTCGTTCTGCGCCAGGCCGCCCAGCAGGGACGCGACGGTGAAGACCGCGAGCCCGATCCGGAACATGCGGCGCCGTCCGAAGAGGTCACCGGAGCGGCCGCCGAGCAGCAGCAGGCCGCCGAACGCCAGCGCGTAGGAGTTGACCACCCAGGCCAGCCCGGAGGCCGACATGCCGAGGTCGGTCTGGATGCTCGGCAGCGCGATGTTGGTGATGGTGCCGTCCAGCACGACCATGAGCTGCGCCGCCGCGATCACCACCAGGGCCAGGCCGGAGTGCGGTGGGGCGGAGTCCTCCTCCCGGTCGGGAAGGGTCTTGTGCAGCGTTGGTGACACGGGGGGACTCCTGGGGATCGGAAATCTGTTCGAGGGGAGAACAGTACAAGGAGCCCCTGACATTTTCGGAGCGGTTTTTCCCGGCCACGAGGCGCGGTGCAGGCGGGACGCGGCGCGGACGTGTCCGAGATCACCGGAAGGGGGCGCCGGAGTCCCCGGGCGCCCCCTTCCGGCGTGTCAGCGCCGCCGTCCGCCGAAGCGGTGGAGCAGCCCCCGGACCCGCGCCTGGTTGCGCGGGTCGCGGGCGTACCGCTCGGCCCTCATCCGGGCCTGCCGCCCCTGCGGACTGTTGAGGAAGCGTCGGATACGAGTGATCACGGAAGCCATATCGTCCTCCTTGCCACGCCGGATGGACACCGGCCGTCCACCTTCTCCAACGGCGGTCCCCCCGCACCCGTTCCCTGTACGGCCCCGGACCTCGCGTTCGCCTCATCCGGCCCCGGCCCCCGCCTTCGCGGCGGGGCGGATGTTCTGGTTGATGTGGAAGAGGTTGGCGGGGTCGTAGCGGGACTTGATCTCGGCGAGGCGGTCGTAGTTGCCGCGGTAGGAGGCCCGGACGCGGTCGCGGGGTTCGTCGTTCATGAGGAAGTTGACGTAGGCGCCGCCGGCGGAGGTGGCGTGGAGTTCGGACCAGTAGTCGCGGGCCCACTGGGTGATGCGGGGGGCGTTGGCGGGGTCGGGGTCGATGCCGACGATGACGCCGGCCCAGCCGCCGTCGCGGTAGGCGAAGGGCGTGGCGTCGGGGGCGACGCGGGTGACGGCGCCGTCGATGGGATAGAGGTGCATGGTGGACAGGCCGGTGGGCAGCAGCTCGCCGTACTTGCAGTGCACGTCGATGGCGGCGTCGGAGATCTCCTCGTAGAAGTCGGCCTTCCAGTACCACTGGAGGCCCGCGGGCAGGAGGGCGTCGAACGCGCTCTGCAGCACGTCGAACGGCATCGGGTGCAGACCCGTCAGCAGCGGGGAGCCGTAGGAGCGGACGGGGGCGAGGACCTCCTCGGCCCGGTCGTGGGGGCCGGTATAGCACCACATGATCAGGCAGACCTTGCGGCCCCACAGCTCCTCGGGGAACGGCGGGGCGGGCGCGACGGTGGCCAGGCCGAGCCAGCCGCTCAGCGTCTCGGGCAGTGACGGCAGCAGCTCCCGGTACCAACGCATGACGTCGGCGGTGTCGACGAGGTCGTACATGACGGGGCCGCCGATGATCGTGCCGTGCTCGCCGATGTCGTGGCAGCGGAACGTGAACGAGGTGACGATCCCGAAGTTGCCGCCGCCGCCCCGCAGCGCCCAGAAGAGGTCGTCGTGGGCGCCTTCGCGGGCCGTCACGAACGAGCCGTCGGCGAGCACCACGTCGGCGGAGAGCAGGTTGTCGACGGTGAGGCCGAACCGCCGGGCGAGCTGGCCGATGCCGCCTCCGAGCGTCAGGCCGCCGACCCCGGTGGAGGCCACGAAGCCCGACGGGGTGGCCATGCCGAACTCGACGGTCGCGTGGTCGACGTCGCCCCACACGCAGCCGCCGTCGACCCGCACCCGGTGCTCCTCGGGGCCGACGGTGGTGCTGCGCATCGCCGACAGGTCGACGACCAGCGCGTCGTCCCACACGCCCAGCCCGCCGGCGTTGTGGCCGCCGCCCCGGACGGAGAGCTCGACGTCGTGCTCGCGGGCGAAGCGCACGCACGCGATGACGTCGGCGACGTCCCGGCACCGCGCGACCGCGGCGGGCCGCCGGTCGATCATCGCGTTGTAGACGGCGCGCGCCTGGTCGTATCCCGGATCCTCCGGCCGCACCAGCTCCCCCCGCAGAGCCCCCGCCAGCCGTCCGTACGCGGCGTCGGTCATGGTCCTCCCCTTCCCGCAGCCCATCCCTCCGGAAATCCCCACCCGCCCGGTCCCTACGCCCGCAAAAGCGCATATATAGGTCTATTTCGGTTAAATACGGGCCATTTCGCCTCCCGTGGTGAGGGCCTCGGCGGCGAGGAGGTCGCGGTAGGGGCCGGGCGCCGCGGCCAGCGCCGTGTGCGGGCCGCGCTGCACGACGCGCCCGCCGTCCATGACGACGATCTCGTCGGCGTGCCGGAGGGCGGCGAGCCGGTGGGAGACCAGGACGACGGTGCCGCCGCCGGGAAAGGTGAAGAGGTCCCGGACGAGTGCGTCGGCGGTGGCGGCGTCGAGGCCCTCGGTCGGCTCGTCGAGCAGCAGGACCCCGGGGTCGGCGAGGAGGGCGCGGGCCAGGAGCAGCCGCCGCCGCTGCCCGCCGGACAGGGACCCGGGGGCGATGGGGGTGTCCCGGCCGAGCGGCAGGGCCTCGACGTCGTCGAGGAGCCGGGCACGGCGGAGCGCGTTCGTGAGCTCGGTGTCGGTGGCGTCCGGGCGGGCCAGCAGCAGGTTCGCGCGGACCGTGGTGGTGAAGACGTGCGCGTCCTGGGCGAGCCCGCACACGGCGCGGCGGACGTCGTCGGGCGCGTACGACGGCAGGGCGGAGCCCGCCAGCAGGACGGCGCCCCCGTCCAGCGGCACGGCACCGGACAGCGCCGCCAGCAGGGTGCTCTTGCCGGCGCCGCTCGCACCGACGACGGCGATCCTCCGGCCGCGCTCCACGCGCAGGTCGACCTCCTCCAGCGCCGTCCGCGCGCCGTAGCGGACGGTGGCGCCGAGCAGTTCCACCCGCAGCGGCCCCGGAGGCACCCGGCGGGGGTCCGCCGGGCCGGACGGCTCCGGAATCCGCAGCAGGCCCGCGATCCGCCGTGCCGCGGGCCAGACCGACACGCCCTGCTGCGCCGCCTCGCCCAGCGGCAGCACCATCTCGACGGCCACCAGCGCGGTGAGGACGAGCATCGCCGTCGCCACCGTCCCGGCCTCCCGGACGGTCAGGAACACGGCGAGCGCGGTGGCCGTCTGGAAGACGAGCCCCAGCGCCGTCACCGTGTCCGCGACCAGCGCGTCCCTGCGCTCCAGCACCGCGAGCCGCGCCGCCGCCCGCCCGGCCACCGCCCGCGCGGCGGCCGCGGCACCGTGGACGGCCAGCTCATCGGCGCCCTCGACGAGGTCGAGCCAGGCCGCGGCGAGCACGTCCCGCTGCGCCGCCACCGCTCCGCCCGTCCGGCGCGACGCCAGAGCCGCCGCGAGCGGAAGGAGCACCCCCGCCGCCACCAGCCCGGCCGCCAGCACCGCCCCCGCACGCGGATGCACGACCACCACGAAGGCGAGCCCGGCACCCCCGCCGAGCAGCGCCCCGGAAGCGGGCAGCAGGCAGCGCAGCAGCAGGTCCTGGACGCAGTCGACGTCCGAGAGCATCCCGTTCAGCGCGGCGGCGTCCCCGCCCCGCCACCGCCCGCGCCCCAGCGCCGCGAACAGCCGGACCCGCACCTCCGCCAGCAGCCCCAGCGCCGCGTCATGACCCGCCAGCCGCTCCGCGTACCGGAACACCCCCTTGAAGATCGCGCACCCGCGCACCACCACGATCGCCAGGCCTACGTGCTGCGCCGCCCCCTGCGCAAGACAGCGT
>NZ_BAAAHH010000075.1:0-15741 GCF_039525175.1 Actinocorallia libanotica | reverse complement strand
CGCGGGCGGGGCGCGGGGACCGGGGCGGGCGCCCGCAGCCGCCGCTCGTCGACCTCCGGCAGCGCCATCGCGCCGACCCGCACGCCGGGGTCGGCGACCACCGTGTCGAGCACCTGGCCGAGCCAGCGGGCCAGGTCCGCCGCGCTCCGCTCGTCGAACAGGTCGCGGGCGTACTCCAGGGTGCCGGACAGGCCGCCACCGGGACGCTCCTCCAGCAGGAACTCCAGGTCGAACTTGGCGACGCCGGGGTCGACGGGCTCGACCGAGACGGTCAGGCCGTCCAGCTCCACCTTCGCGGGCGGGTTGTTCTGGAGGGTGAGCATCACCTGGAACAGCGGGTGCCGCGCCAGGGAGCGCGCCGGGTTGAGGATCTCCACCAGGCGCTCGAACGGCAGCTCCTGGTGGGCGTAGGCGGCCAGGTCGGTGTCGCGGACGCGTCCCAGCAGCTCGCGGAAGGTGGGGTCGCCGGAGACGTCCGCGCGCAGGACGAGGGTGTTGACGAAGACGCCGACCAACCCGTCCAGGGCGCTCTCGGTGCGTCCGGCGATGGGCGAGCCGAGCGGGATGTCGGTGCCCGCGCCCAGCCGGGACAGCAGCGCCGCCAGACCCGCCTGCAGCACCATGAAGAGGCTGCCGTGCGTGGCGTAGGCCAGTTCCCGCAGGCCCGTCAGGGTCTCCTCGGAGATCTCGAAGGAGACCTGGCCGCCCCGGTAGGAGGCGCGTTCGGGACGGGGCCGGTCGGCCGGCAGGGCGAGCTGGTCGGGCAGGCCTGCCAGCTGGCGGCTCCAGTAGCGGATCTGCGCCGACACCAGGCTCTCGGGGTCGTCCTCGGAGCCGAACAGCTCCCGCTGCCAGAGCGCGTAGTCGCCGTACTGGACGGGCAGCGGCTCCCAGGCCGGCGCCAGGCCCGCCGAACGGGAGGCGTAGGCGGTGATGACGTCCCGCGCCAGCGGCGCCAGCGACCAGCCGTCCCCGGCGATGTGGTGCAGGACCAGCAGGAGCAGGTGCTCGTCCGGACCGAGGCGGTGCACGTGGGCGCGCACCGGGATCTCCCCCGCCAGGTCGAAGCCGCGGGTGGCGTCCATGTAGAGGGCGCCGTGCAGGTCCTCGGGGTCGGTGTCGGCGAGGGTGAGCGGGACCTCGGCGCGGGGCAGGACCCGCTGGAACGGCTCGCCGTCGACGGCGGTGAAGACCGTCCGCAGCGACTCGTGGCGGGCGGCGACGTCGTTCAGCGCGGCCTGGACCGCCGGGAGGTCGAGCCTGCCCGACAGTCGCAGCGGGATCGGCATGTTGTAGGTCGCCGACGGGCCCTCCAGCTCGTGGAGGAACCACAGGCGCTGCTGGGCGTAGGAGACCGGCACCAGCTCGGGGCGCTCCACCGCGGTCAGTGGCGGGCGGTCGTGGGCCGAACCGGCCGCGCCGGAGACCAGGGCGGCCAGCTCCGCGACGGTCGGCGCCTCGAACATGGCGCGGATCGACAGGTCCGCGCGGGTCGCCGTGCGGATCCGGGCGACCGCCCGGGTGGCCAGCAGCGAGTCGCCGCCCAGGCCGAAGAAGTCGTCGTCGATCCCGACCTTCTGGAGGCCGAGGACCTCCGCGAAGATCCCGCAGAGCAGTTCCTCGGTGCGGTCGCGCGGCGGGCGGCTCTCCCCGGCCTCGGCGGCGAAGTCGGGGACGGGCAGCGCCGCCCGCTCCAGCTTGCCGTTGGGGTTCAGCGGGAAGGCCTCCAGCGCCAGGACCGCCGCGGGGACCATGTACTCGGGCAGGCGTCCGGCGACGAACCCGCGCAGCCGCGCGGTGTCCGGCTCGGCGCCGGGCGCCGGCACGACGTAGCCGACGATGCGGGTGAGGCCGGGCTCGTCCTCGCGGGCCAGCACGGCGGCCTGGGCGACCTCCGGATGGGCGGTCAGCGCCGCCTCGATCTCGCCCAGCTCGATGCGGAACCCGCGGACCTTGACCTGGTGGTCGAGCCTGCCGAGGTACTCGATGTCCCCGGCGGCGTTCCAGCGGGCCAGGTCGCCGGTGCGGTACATGCGCTCGCCGTCGCCGAACGGGCAGGCCACGAAGCGCTCGGCGGTCAGGCCGGGGCGGCCCAGGTAGCCGCGGGCCAGGCCCGCTCCGGCCAGGTACAGCTCGCCGGGCACGCCGGCGGGGACGGGCCGCAGCCCGGCGTCCAGGATGTAGGCGCGGGTGTTGGCCAGCGGGCGGCCGATCGGGGCCAGGCCCTCGGGGTTGCCGTCGTCGAACCAGCCGACGGTGTAGACGGTGGCCTCGGTCGGCCCGTAGATGTTGGAGATCCGGGCGCCGGGCACCAGTTCGCGCAGCCTGCGCACGAGCTGCGGCGGCAGCGCCTCCCCGGCCAGCACGACGTCGTCCGCCGCCAGATCCAGCCCGCCCTGGGCGAGCACCGCGGCCATCGCCGAGGGCACGCCGCTGACGAGGGAGCCGCGCCAGCCGCCGCGCTCGGCCAGCTCCAGCAGGTCGCGCACGACCTCGACGCGGCCGCCGACGGTGAGCGGGGCGAGCCATTCGAAGACCGAGACGTCGAAGTTCAGGGAGGTCGACCACAGGACGTGGCGCAGCCGCTCGTACCCGAAGTCCTCGGCCGCCCAGGCGCAGAAGTCCACCACGTTGGCGTGCGAGACCACCACGCCCTTGGGCCGTCCGGTGGAACCGGAGGTGTAGATGACGTACGCGGCGTCCAGGGGGTGCGGCGCCTCGGCGACGGGGCCGGCCTCCCCCTCGGGCACCTCCCTGGGGTCCAGGGCGGTCACGCCGTCCGGCAGGTGGGCGGTCCCGGCGGCCAAGACGACCGCCGGGGCGGCGTCCTGGACCATGTAGGCGATGCGGTCGGCCGGGTAGGCCGGGTCGATCGGCAGGTAGGCGGCGCCGGCCTTGAGGGCGGCCAGGGCCGCCGCGGCCAGGTGGACGCCGCGCGGCAGGGAGATCCCGACCACGCCGCCGCGCCGCACGCCGTGCCGGGCCAGTAGGCCGGCCAGCCGGTCGGAGCGCTCGTCGAGCTCGCGGTAGGTCCAGGAGGCCTCGGCGTCGCAGACGGCGACGGCGTCGGGGGTGCGCCGCGCCTGGGCGCGGAACAGCTCGGGGACGGTGCCCTCGGCGACCTCGAGCGCGGTGTCGTTCCAGGACCGCAGGAGCAGGTCGCGCTCGGCGTCGTCCAGCAGGTCCAGGTCGCACAGCCGGGTGGCGGGGTCGACCTCGGCCATCGCCTTGAGCAGCCGCAGGTAGCGCCCCTGGTGGGCCTCGACCTCCGCCTCGGTGTACAGCTCGGGGTGGGCGTCGAAGTCGATGCGCGCGCCGCGCCCGTCGGCGGCGTCGAAGATGGCGATCGCCAGGTCCTCGATCGGGCCGTTGCTCAGCGGGTGCTGGGTGGCCTTCAACCCGCCCCAGTCGGCGGTGTAGTCGTAGGCCATGATGTTGATGACCGGGCCGTGGATGCGCCGGCCGAGCAGCTTGAGGTCGCGGATGAGGTCCTCGCGCCGGTAGCGCTGGTGGCGCAGCAGCCGGGCGGTGGCGCGGGAGGCCTGCCGGGTCAGCTCCTCGATCGTCATGTCCGGCCGCACGTGCACCCGCAGCGGCAGGATCGAGGACATGTGGGTGGGCGTCTCGCGCGCGAGCCGGGTGACGCGGCCGGTGACCGCGATGCCGAGGACGACGTCCTCGGTCCCGGTGGTCTTGGCGACCAGGGCGGCGGAGGCGGCGATGGCCAGGCCCGGGGTGGCGGTGCGCAGCGCGCGGGCGCCCGCGGCCAGCCGCCGCGTCTCCTCCTGGCCGAGCATGACGGTGCGGCGCAGGTACCGGTCGGTGGGGGCGGCGGTGCGCTCGGTCAGGGAGACGACGTCGGGCCGGTCGGCGAACCGCTCGGTCCAGTACGCCCGGTCGGCCTCGTACCGCGCGGACCCGCGGTAGGCGGCCTCCTCCTCCAGCAGGGCGCGGTAGTCGCCGTGCCGCTGCGGGACGTACTCCTCGCCGGCCGCCAGCGCCGCGTAGACCTCCGAACCCCGCCGGTTGAGGAACGCGCCCGCGTAGCCGTCGATCATGATGTGGTGGCCGCGCATGAACCACCAGTGCAGGTCGGGGGAGAGCCGCAGGAGGCGGCTCACGTACAACTCGTCGCCCATCAGGTCGATGGGGCCGTGCACCTCGGCCTCGATCCAGGCCGTGGCCGCCGCGCGCGGGTCGTCCTCGGCGCTGAAATCGATGAGGGGAAGTGCCGTCGGCGGCGCGTGGTCGATCGTCTGGTGGGGAATCCCGTCCTTCTCCACCAGTCGGAACCACAATGCCTCGCCCTCGTGGGCGCCGATCCTGACCGTCTCCTCGAACACCGCGGGATCGAAGGGCCCCTCGATCTCGATGTACTGCGCTACGCAGATCGGGATTTCCGGGTTCAGCTGTTGCGCATACCAAACCGACTGCTGTGCGGCCGACAACGGAAGAAGCTCTGAAGACGACATGAAGAATGGCTTTCGCGATGGCGGGGTGATTTCAGTTGTGTGTGACGGGTTACCAATCTAGAAAGCGGATGCCCGGCCCCTTTCCACACAACGTTCACAAACTCGGTACGGTCGCCGCCATTGCCCGTTTACGGTCGCCGCCCGTGCCGTGAAGCCCCCTGATCCACTACTTATGCGTAGCGAGGTCACAGTCAACCAGCCTGCAACATGCTTCGCAATCCTCCCATAAGCGGAACTTAACGGGAGGGATTACTCACCGAGGTGACAAGAAACGAGCTGCGTGACCGTTCCGTCACCGGGCGACCCGGCACCCGGTGACAACAGGCCCTCCGCGGCGACCCGGCCGTTACCGTCCTGTGGCGAAGTCGTGCACCACCACCGCCACGGCGCCGACGCTGGGGTGGCGCTGGAGCACCGCCTCGATCTCGCCCAGCTCCATCCGGACGCCGGCGATCTTCACCTGCCGGTCGACCCGGCCCAGGTACTGCAAAGACCCTTGTGGGAGCACCTTCACCGCGTCGCCCGTGCGGTAGAGCCGGCCGGTCAGGGACGGGCCGAAGGGCGAGCGGAAGAACGCGTCGCGGGTGCGCTCGTGATCGCCCAGGTAGCCGCGGCCCACGCCGTGGCCGCCCACGAACAGCTCGCCGGTCTCCCCCGGCTCGCAGGCGTACCAGTGCCCGTCCTCCTCCTTGCGCAGGACGTACAGATCGGTGTTGACCACCGGGGTGCCGATGGGCAGCCGCAGCAGCTCCAGATCACCCAGAGTGACGGTGTGGTGTGTCACGTCGTCGGAGCACTCGGTGGGCCCGTAGGCGTTGACCAGCCCCGCCTGCGGCATCTCCAGCAGCCAGCGGCGCGCCACCTCGGTGGGCAGCTCCTCGCCGGTGGCCAGCATCCAGCGCAGCCCCGACAACCGGGTGCCCCCGTGCGCGGCCAGGTCGTCCAGCAGCAGCCTGACCATGGTGGGGACCAGCTCCACGATGGTGATCCGCTGCCCGTCGATCACGTCGGCGAAGGCCACCGAGTCGTAGGAGACCTCGTCGCTGACCACGTGCACCTGGCCGCCGTTGACCAGCGGGCAGAGCATCTGCCAGATGGAGATGTCGAAGCCCAGCGGCGCGGTCTGGGCGACCGTGTCCCGGTCGGTCATCCCCAGGTCGACGATCTTGGCGTAGATGTGGTTGACCATGCCCTGGTGCTCGACCACCGCCCCCTTGGGCTTGCCGGTGGAACCGGAGGTGAAGAGCATGTAGCGGGGCTGGTCGAGGCCGTCCAGGCGGGCCTCGCCCTCCCACGGCGGGCAGTCCGCCGCCTCGAGCGCCCGCACGATCCGCACCCCCGCCTCGGCGGCGCCCTCCACCAGCGCGGGAGTGGTCTCGCCGGGGTCGCTGGTGAGCAGCAGCACCGCGCCGGCCTGCTCCAGCACGCCGGACACGCGCCTGGCCGGCCAGTTGGCGTCCGCGGGGACGTAGACCGCGCCGAGCAGCTCCAGCGCCAGGAAGGCGGCGATGACGGTGACGCTGCGTACACCTCCGACCGCCACGACCATGCCGGGGCGCACGCCCTCGCGCTCCAGCAGCGCGGCGATCCGGCGCGCCTCGGCCGCCAGTTCGGCATAGGAGAGGGCACGGGTCTCGTCGCGCACGGCGGGGCGGTCACCGGCGGCGGCGATGCGCTCCACCCGGGTGATCACCGCGTCGGACAAGTCGACCTCGTGCACACGGCTCATGGCGAACTTCCGCGCGCGCTCGACCTCTCCCTCGGAGATGGCGAGCTCCGGCAGAGAGGTTTGCTCGAGCAGTCCATCCAAGATCGTCACGAATCCGCTCCCAACCCTCCGGCGATTAGCCGATTAAGTGTGCTTTAGATGATAGACGGGGCTTGCAGGGCAAGATGCCCTACTGTACGGTAATCAGCGCTACGGTGATAGGGGTCACTTCGTCACCCGAGAAGAGGGAGCGCGCCACAGGTTTTTCGCAGGGCCGGCGGGATTTTCGGAAAGAGGTCTCGGCTTGCGGCCGAGGGGGCGCGGGAAAACGGAGAATTTCCGGCCGAAGGTTCGCGGGGGCGGATTTCCGAAAAGGTGGCGGGATGACCTGCCCGGCCCGGGCGGATGCCAGTTCCTCTGGCCGTTCAATTGTCAGTCGGTTGTTGTCATACAGAGGGTGCCGGGCAACGTGCCTATTATCAGCTCTCCGCAGGAGTTCAACGTCGAGGACCTGTACGTCGATCTTCGGCCCGTCCTCGATTCCCCGCTGTACCTCAAGTGCGAGGGGTTCAACTTCGCCGGCTCGGTGAAGCTCAAGGCCGCGGCCGAGATGATCGCGGCGGCCGAGCGCAGCGGCGTGCTCACCGCGGGATCGGTGCTGGTGGAGTCCTCGTCGGGCAACCTGGGCATCGCCCTGGCCACGATCTCCGCCAGCAAGGGCTACCGCTTCGTCTGCGTCACCGACCCGCGCTGCAACACCGCCTCCCAGCGGGTCATGCGGGCCCTGGGCGCCGAGGTCAGGGTCATCACCCGAAAGGACGCCAACGGCGGTTATCTGGAGAGCCGCATCGGTTATGTGCGGGAGCTCTGCTCCTCCAGTGACCGATATGTCTGGTTGAACCAGTACGCCAATCCGAACAACTGGCGCGCCCACCACCGCCACACCGCGCCGGCCATCGACCGCGCCTTTCCCGACCTCGACGTGCTGTTCGTCGGGGCGGGCACCACGGGCACGCTCATGGGCTGCGCCCGCTATTTCAAGGAGAACCGCAGGCCCGTCACGATCGTGGCGGTCGACGCGGTGGGCTCGGTCACCTTCGGCGGCGTCCCCGAGCGGCGCATGGTCCCCGGGCTGGGCACCAGCACCCGGCCCGAGCTGGTCGACGAGTCCTTCATCGACGACGTGGTGCACGTCGCCGAGCCCGACACCATCCGCACCTGCCACCGCCTGGCGACCCGCGGCTTCCTCTTCGGCGGCTCCACCGGCACCGTGATCAGCGGCGCCCGGCGCTGGCTGAACGAGAAGTACCCCGGCGAGGAGCCGGTGGCCGTGGCGATCTCCCCCGATCTGGGCGAACGTTACCTAGACTCCCTCTACCAGGAAGACTGGGTCACCGAGCACTTCGGCGTCCTCGACCCCGAGTGAGCCTCCCCCCGTCTCCGGCGGACCCCTCCGGGGGTCCGCCGTCCCCGTTGGTGTCCGTCCCCTCGTTTGGAGCAGTCCCATGACCCAGGCCCCCGCGTTCTCCGTCATCTCCGGAGAGCAGGTGCACAACGCCCTCCACGGCCGCGAGAAGCAGCTGACGGACATGGTCGAGGCGGCCTACCGCCTGCACGGCGAGGCCCAGACGGTCAACCCCGACAGCTACTTCCTGCGCTTCCCCGACCGGCCCAACAGCCGGATCATCGCGCTGCCCGCCAGCGTCAAGGGCGACGTGAACGTGCACGGCATCAAGTGGATCTCCTCCTTCCCCGACAACGTCGCGGCCGGCATCCCCCGCGCCAGCGCCGTGCTGATCCTCAACGACACCGAGACCGGCTACCCGTTCGCCTGCCTGGAGAGCTCGATCATCAGCGCCGCCCGCACCGCGGCGTCCGCCGCGCTGGCCGCGGTCACGCTGGCCGAGAAGCGCGGCGTCACCCCGCGCAAGGTGGGCTTCGTCGGCGTCGGCCTCATCGCCCGCTACCTGCACACCTACCTGGCGGGCAACGGCCTGGAGTTCGACGAGCTGGGCGTCTTCGACCTCTCCCGCGAGCACGCCGAGGGCTTCAAGGGCTACCTGGAGCGCACCGAGAAGGGCTCGGTCACCATCCACGACACCGTGGAGTCGCTGCTCACCTCCTCGGACCTCATCGTCCTGGCGACGGTGGCGGGCGAGCCGCACATCCTCGACCCGGAGCTGCTCGCGCACAACCCCCTCGTCCTGCACGTCTCGCTGCGCGACTTCTCCCCCGAGATCATCCTGTCGGCCTACAACGTCGTCGACGACGTCGACCACTGCCTGAAGGCCAACACCTCCCCCCACCTCGCCGAGCAGAAGACCGGCAACCGCGACTTCGTCGACGGCACCCTCTACGACGTGCTGACCGGGAAGACCACCCCGCCCGCCGACAAGCCGGTCATCTTCTCCCCCTTCGGCCTGGGCGTCCTCGACCTCGCCGTGGCCCGCTACGTCTACGACCAGGTCACCGCCTCCGGCGACCTCACCACCGTCCCGGGCTTCTTCCACGAGATGAAGCGGTACGGCTGACCGCGTCGGCGGCGCTACGGCTGAGCCGCTTAACAAACAGTTCACGATCGGATAACTCGCGGGCCCTCCGCCCGCGATAACGTCTGTCTCGACGGTCGTCCGGCACCGCGGCGCGGTGGTGCCGGAGACCGTGATCTTTTTCGGGCGGACCCGGGTGCGGAGGCGCCCGCGGCGGGCGGGCATGATGGGCCCGTGCCTCCGTTCTTCACGCGCTCCGGCTCCGAACTGCTGCCCGCCCCCCACGCCCGCGGCCCCTGGGCGCCCGACATGCTGCACGGGCGGCTGCTGGGCGGACTGCTGGCCCGCGCCGTCGAGGCCGAGCACGGCACGGCGGAGCTGCGCCCGGCGCGGCTGACGGTCGACCTGTACCGCAGCAGCAAGCTCGTGCCCCTGACGGTGACCACCGCGCTCGTGCGGGACGGGCGGCGGATCCGGGTGGTGGACGCCTTCGTCGACGGGCCCGACGGGACGATCGCGCGGGCGAGCTGCGTCATGCTCCGGCCCGGCGGGCAGCCGCCGGGCACCTCCTGGGCGCCCGAAGCGTGGGACGTGCCGGCGCCCGAAGAGCTGGGCGAGCCCAACCCGCGCAGCGGCGGGAGCACGCCGACCTTCGCGATGTGGCGGATCGGCGAGGACGACGGCGACTGGAACCGGGAGCAGCGCCGGCGGGTCTGGATGCGCGAGACGCACCCCCTGGTGGAGGGCGAGGAGCTCTCGCCGTTCACGCGCGTGGCGCTCGCCGCCGACCTGGCCAGCCCGCTCGCGCACTGGAGCACGCGCGGGCTGAACCACATCAACGCCGACTACAGCCTGAACCTCGCGCGCCTGCCCGAGGGGGACTTCGTGGGCCTGGAGGCGGGCGGCCACCTGTCGGCGGACGGCATCGCCTCCGGCCACTGCGTCCTGTACGACCCGTCCGGTCCCCTCGGGCACGTCAACACCGTCGCGCTGGCTAATCGCCGGCGCGCATAGCCTCCTTCAGGCCGACCCGGCCGCCGGTGCGCAGCACCGAGTTGGCGTAGATCCGCCCGGCGAGCCAGACCAGCACGCCGATCACCACCAGGGTCACGCCGAGGGAGGCCGCCTGCTCCCACACCGGCGCGCCGTAGACGGCGCGGACGGGCATGAGGAGCGGTGCGAAGAACGGGATGAACGACAGCGCCTGGACCAGGGGCCCCTCCGGATCGTTCGGCACCAGCGTGAAGCACATGAAGTAGCCGGCCATCAGCATGACCTGGACGGGCGCGCTCACGCCGCTGATGTCCTCCTGGCGGGAGACGGTCGCCGCGAGCGCCGCGTAGAGCAGCGCGTACACCGTGTACCCGGCGGTGAACCAGGCCAGCGACCACACGATGGTCCCCGCCAGTTCGCCGCCCGGCAGCTCGAGCGCCCCGGTGGCGATCTGCGCCCCGGCCGCCGTCGCCACGACCAGGCCCATCTGGATGAAGCCGAGGAGGCCGAGTCCGAGCACCTTGCCCGCCATGAGCTGCCAGGGGCGCACCGAGCTGAGCAGCAGTTCCACCACGCGGCTGGACTTCTCCTCGACCACGCCCTGGGCGACCATGATCCCCGACGCCTGCAGCATGATGAACAGCAGGACCGACAGCGCCATCGCCAGGCCCAGCCGGGTGTCGCGCAGCTCGTCGACGCCCTCCATGGAGACCACCTCGACGGAGGCCCCGGCGACCGCCTGGTTCACCTGCGCCGGGTCGACCCCCGCCTTGGCCAGCTCGCCGTTCAGCGCCGACTGCTGGGCCAGCGCGGACAGGGCCGCCCGCAGCCGCTCGTCGGGCTCGCCCTTGACGACCATCCGCAGCGGGGCGTCGAGCACCAGCGCGTCCAGCTCGCCGTCGCGGACCAGCCGTTCGCCCTCCTCACGGGAGGAGACGGTCCTGCTCTCCGTCTCGACCTCCATGGCCGTGGCCACGGCGGTGACCTGGCCGCCGAAGCCCTCCTCCACGAAGCCGACCTTCGTCGCCGAGCCGCCCATGAGCTTCAGCGCGACCAGGATCCCGGCCACGACGATCATCATCACCGCGGTGCTGATGACGAACATCTTCGACCGCAGGCGGGCGAGTTCCCGGCCGGCGATGAGCCGTACCTCTGTCAGTGAGTTCACGCCTTATCCCCCGTCACGACGTCGCGGAACAGTTCGGTGAGCGTCGGGCGCCGCCAGCTGAACTCGCGGACCTGCCCGGCCGCCAGGGCGGCGCGCAGCAGGTGCTGCTCGTCCGCGCCGGGGGCGAGGGTGAACAGGTCGCCCTCCCGGGCCAGGACGCCCGGCACGGTCTCGGCCCAGCCGTCCGGCGCGCCCTCCACCCGGCAGAGCAGCTTCGCCTGGCCCTGCTCCTGCAGTTCGGCCGTGGTGCCGACGGCGACCATCGCGCCGCCGCGGATGATGCCGACCCGGTCGCAGAGCCGTTCGACGAGGTCGAGCTGGTGGCTGGAGAAGACGACGGGAACGCCTTCGGCGCTCTTGTCGCGCAGCACCTGGCTCATCACGTCGACGGCCACCGGGTCCAGGCCGGAGAAGGGCTCGTCCAGGACGAGGATCTTCGGGTCGTGGACGAGCGCGGCCGCGAGCTGGACGCGCTGCTGGTTGCCGAGGCTGAGCTTCTCCACCTCGTCGCCGCCGCGCTCGGCGACGCCGAGCCGCTCCATCCACTCTTCGGCCGCCCGCCGCGCGTCCTGCGGCGACCTGCCCCGCAGCCGGGCCAGGTAGACGAGCTGCTCGCGCACCTTCATCTTCGGGTAGAGGCCGCGCTCCTCGGGCATGTAGCCGATCTCGCGGCGGCTCGACTCGTCCAGCGGGGCGCCGCCCCAGCTGACGGTCCCCGAGTCGGCGGCCAGCACGCCCAGCACGATCCGCATCGTGGTGGTCTTGCCTGCGCCGTTGCTGCCGACGAACCCGAACAGCTCTCCTTCCCGCACCTCGAAGCCCAGCCCGTCGAGGACCTTGCGCTCCCCGTAGCTCTTGGATATTCGGTCCAGTATCAAGTTCCCCATAGCGGGACAAGGATGCCTTAAATTAAGGAAACCTTTAAATTACGCCCGGCACAGGATTTCGCCGTGCAGCAGGGTGAACCACCCGTCCGGGTGGTCGGCGAACGCCTGCCAGCCGCGCGAGATGCGCTCCAGGTCCTCCCGGGTCGCGTACCCCGAGTCCAGCGCCTGCCCGGCCATCGCCGACCGCAGGATGCGGTCGCGCCACATCTCCCCCCACCAGCGGCGCTCCTCCTCCGTGGCGTGGCACCACGTCGAGGCCGACGGGGTCACCTCGGTGAAGCCCGCCGCGTGCGCCCACGCCAGCAGGTGCCGCCCCGCGTTCGGCTCCCCCCCGTTGGCCCGCGCGCACCTGTCGTACAGCGCCAGCCACTCCTCGATCTCCGGGGACGCCGGGTACCAGACCTTCCCCGCGTAGTCGGATTCGCGGGCCGCGACGATCCCGCCCGGCCGGCACACCCGGCGCATCTCCCGCAGCGCCCGGACGGGGTCCGCCACGTGCTGCAGCGTCTGGTGGGTGTGCACGACGTCGAACGTGCCGTCCTCGAACGGCAGCTCGTAGACGTCGGCGGCCCGGAAGGAGACGTTGGCGACGCCCTCGGCCTTGGCCCTCGCCTCTTCCAGCACCTCCGCCGCCAGGTCGACGCCGACGACCTTCCCCACCCGGGAGGCCAGGTCGACCGTGATGCTGCCGGGGCCGCAGCCGACGTCCAGCAGGACGTCGTCCGGCCCCAGGTGCGGGGCCAGGTAGGCGGCGGAGTTCTCGACCGTGCGCCAGCGGTGGGAGCGCAGTACGGAGTCGTGGTGGCCGTGGGTGTACTTCTCTTGGTCCGTCATGGCTCGACTGTAACCCTACGTCTCAAAGCTTGAGAAGTGTGTATCACTATGTGGACAGCACGGACGTGGGCGGCCGCGCGGACGGCACGCGGGTCCGGGCGGTCAGGAGAAGCCGAGGACGCCCTCCAGGCCGCGGCGGACGAACTCGGGGTCCATGTCGCCCAGGACCAGGCGCTGGATGACGAAACCGGGGATGAGGCAGGTCAGGACGGCGCCGATCGCCGCGGGGTCGGCGCCCTCGGACAGGCGGCCCGCCCGCTGGTAGCGGACGGCGAGCTCCGCCCAGACCCCGCGGACGCCGGTGAGGACCTCGTCGACGATCACGCCGATCGCGTCGTCGTGCAGGGCCGCCGCCCAGACCTCCGGCAGCACCCGGAGCTTGCCGTTCTCCCCCAGCTCCGCCAGGAAGGCCGTGAGGAAGTCGTGGAGGACCTCCGGCAGCGGGGGCAGTTCCTCCCGTTCCAGCGCCTCGCGCAGCGCGGACTGCACCGCCTCCCGCTTGCGCTTGGCGATCTCGGAGACGAGATCGGCCTTGGCGGGGAAGTAGCGGTACACCGCGCCCGCCGACAGGCCGGACTCTTTGAAGATGTCCTGCATCGAGGTGCCGGCGAAGCCCTTGGCCGCGAAGCAGCGCAGCGCCGCCTCGATGATCTGCTGACGGCGCTGTTCCAGGTGCTCAGGGCTGACTTTCGGCATGGGGCCAAAAATAAAGCGGATGCTCGTTCTTGACAAACACCGGGGCGGGCGTAGCATCGGGTCCAGTTAAGAGAACGGACATCCGATTTACAGTAGGAGCCCGGACATGAAAACCCGGCCGCACCCCCTGGTGCTCGCCCTGGCCGTGGCGGCCGTGCAGTCCCTGATGGTCCTCGCGTTCGCCTGGCCGTCCGCCAACACCGCGCCCCGTGACGTGCCCCTGGGCGTCGCGGGACCCGACGCGGCCGTCACCCAGCTGTCCCAGCGCCTGGAGCAGGCCCAGCCCGGCGCCTTCGAGGTGAGTTCCTACCCCGACGAGGCCGCCGCGCGCGAGGCGATCCGGGACCGGGAGGTGTACGGCGCGGTCGTCGTCACCCCGCAGGGGCCCAAGGTCCTCACCGCCTCCGCCGCGAGCCCGGCGGTCGCCCAGGCGCTCGCGCAGATCGCCTCCGCCCAGGCCGGAGCGCCCGCGCCCGCCGTCGAGGACGTCGTCGCCGCCGACCCCGACGACCCCCGCGGCACCGGCTTCGCCACGATGATCCTCCCGCTGGTCATGTCGGGCATCGCCGCCTCCGCCGTACTGACCCTCCTGGTCCGCACCGTGCGCGACCGCCTCCTGGGCGTCCTGGTCTTCGCCGTCGCCGGCGGCCTCCTCACCGCCCTCATCGCCCACACCTGGCTGTCCCTGACGCCCGGCTCCTACCTGGAGGTCGCCGCCGTCGCCGCCCTGGCGTCCCTGGCGACCGCCGCCCCCATCACCGGCCTGGCCTCCCTCATCGGCCCTCCCGGCATCGGCGTCGGCGCCCTCACCCTCCTCTTCCTGGGCAACCCGTTCTCCGGCGCCGCCACCGGCCCCGAGCTCCTCCCCCAGCCCTGGGGCGCCCTCGGCCAGCTCCTCCAGCCCGGCGCCGCCGCCTCCCTCCTGCGCTCGGTGACCTTCTTCGACGGCGCCGGCGCCCTCGCGCCGCTCCTCGTCCTCACCGCCTGGGCCCTCCTCGGCCTGGCCCTGCTGGCCGCCGGCCTCCTCCGCAGGCCCCCGGCCCCGGCCGCCTCCTCCGACGAGGAACCCGTCGTCCTCACCGCCTGACCCGTACGCGCCGAAGGCCCGGTCTCCCGGGCCTTCCGTGCTTTCACCGCCTGTTCCTCAGCCGGAGGAGAGAGCGGAGACGGCCTTCTGCAACCGGGCCGCGCGCCCGGCGGGGGTCCTGGCCTTCAGCAGCGGCAGGATCACCAGGTAGCGGCCGGTCCTGTCGAGCGCCTCGAAGCCGGCCGCGGCCTCCGGGCGGGCCGCCAGCTCCGCGGCCAGGTCGGGCGGGACGGTGGCGGCGCGCTGGGAGGCGTAGGCCGCCTCCCAGCGGCCGTCGGCCTGCGCGGCGGCCACCTCCGCCAATCCCGGCGGACGCATCCGCCCCGCGGCGGTCAACGCCTCCACCCGCTCGACGTTCACCCGCGACCAGGGGCTGCCCTTCCGGCGGCGCGAGTACCGCTGCAGGAAGAACCGGTCGTCGCAGGCCCTGCGGTGGCTGTCGATCCAGCCGTGGCACAGCGCGACCTCCAATGCCTCCCCGACCATGAGCGAGGCGGCGCCGGATCCCTTCTTGGCGACCTTCAGCCAGGCGCCTCCCTCGTCCCCGTGGTGCACGGCCAGCCACGACTCCCATGCGGCGGCGTCCGCGAAGTGCATCATCGGCCCAGGACCTCCAGGTAGTGGCGGTTGTACATGAAGCCCAGCACGTTGCCGAACGGGTCGATGACCGCGGCGGTGACGAACCCCTCGCCTCGTTCGGTGACCGGCATGTACGGTTCGGCGCCCAGGGAGAGCAGCCGGTCCAGGGTCGCCTGCACGTCGTCGACGTGCCAGTGGAGGACCGCTCCGCCGGGGGCGGCGGGCGCGCCCGGTGGGGCGAAGCTCCGGTCGATGATGCCGAGCTCGGCCTGGTGGTCGCCGATCCTGAACTCGTAGTAGGCGGCCGGCCGGTCGCCGTCCGGGCGCTTGAAGTACGGCTCGACGCCCAGGAGTTCGGCGTACCACCTCCCGGCGGCTTCCACATCGTCCGCCCACAGGTTGACGGTGGCCATCCCTCGCAACATGGTGCTCCCTCCGCCGCCGTGGACCGGCGGCTCGCTTGCCGTTCGACACCCCTCACGTTAGGAAGCCAACAGGTCAGTGAACGTCCTCTTAGGACGGCAGGATGGAATTCATGCGAGATCCCTCCGACCGGCTGCTGCGGCTGCTGTCCTTGCTCCAGGCCCCGCGCGAGTGGCCGGGCCCCGAACTGGCCGACCGCCTCGGCGTCACCCCCCGCACGATCCGCCGCGACGTCGAACGGCTGCGCCGCCTCGGCTATCCCGTCCACGCCGTCCAGGGCAACATCGGCGGCTACCGGCTGTCCGCGGGCAAGGCCATGCCGCCGCTCCTCCTGGACGACGAGGAGGCGGTCGCCGTGGCCGTCGGGCTGCGCACGGCCGCGGGCGGCTCCGTCGCGGGGATCGA
>NZ_BAAAHH010000074.1:0-17668 GCF_039525175.1 Actinocorallia libanotica | reverse complement strand
CGCGCGCCGCCCCGGCGCCTGGCAGGCGCCGCCGCTGGCCGGGCTGCCGGAACTGCGCGCCTGGTTCGCCGCGCCGGTCGGCGCCGAGCCGGCGGACGTGCTGGTCACCGGCGGCGGGCAGGCCGCCCTGACGATCACGCTGCGCGCCGTCCTGCGGCCCGGCGAGCCGCTGCTGGTGGAGTCCCCCACCTACCAGGGCGCGATCACCGCCGCCCGGGCGGCAGGGCTGCGCCCCGTGCCGGTGCCCACCGACCGGCACGGCGTGCGGCCCGACCTGCTCGCCGAGGCCTTCGCCCGCACCGGCGCCCGCGCCTTCTACTGCCAGCCCACCTTCCACAACCCCACCGGCGCCGTGCTGGCGCCCGAGCGCCGCGCGCCCGTCCTGGAGGCGGCGCGGGCCGCCGGGGCCTTCGTCATCGAGGACGACTACGCCCGCCACCTGGCCCTGTCCTCGCCGCCTCCCCCGCTGGCCGCGGACGACGCGCACGGCACCGTGGTGCACCTGGCCTCCCTCACCAAGGCCACCGCCCCGTCCCTGCGGATCGCCGGGGTCACCGCGCGGGGCCCGGTGGCCGAGCGGCTGCGCGCCTGCCAGCTGGTGGACTCCTACTACCCGGCCAGGCCCCTGCAGGAGACCGCGCTGGAGCTGGTGACCTCCCCGGCCTGGCCGCGGCACCTGCGGGCCGTCTCGGCCGAGCTGCGCGCCCGCCGGGACGCCCTGGCGCTGGCCCTGGCCGCCCAGCTGCCGGAGGTCGTGCCCGACGCCCTCCCCGAGGGCGGCATGCACCTGTGGACCGCCCTGCCCCACGGCACCGACGACGTCGCGCTCGCCGACGCCGCCCGCGCCCACGGGGTGATCGTCGGCGCCGGACGGCCCTACTACCCGGCCGAGCCGCCCGCGCCGCGGCTGCGCCTGAACTACAACGCCACGCCCACCGCCGACGATCTCGCCGAGGGGGTGCGCAGGCTGGCCCGCGCCCTGCGCTCCCTGCCGTCCTGGGACGCCTCCTGAGCCGGTAGCGTTACCGCCCATGGCGGATGTGGGCGTCAGGGACGCCATCCTCAGCGACACGGCGGCGGTGGCCGAGATCCAGATCCTGGCCTGGAAGGCCGCCTACCGGCCCTTCATGCCCGCGGAGCCGCTGGCCGAGATGACCGCGTCGGCCGAGCCCTGGCGGGAGCGCTGGGCCGAGGCCGTGACCGCCCCGCCCTCCCCGCGCCACCGGCTCCTGGTCGCCGTGGCCGACGGGCTCGTCACCGGGTTCGCCGCGTTCGCGCCCGCCTCCGACCCCGACCTCGACCCCGGCACGGACGCCGAGCTGGTCACCCTGGCCGTCGACCCGGCCCGCGCCCGCGAGGGCCACGGCAGCAGGCTGCTGGCCGCGGTGGCCGACCTGCTGCGCGAGCACTCCTTCAGCACCGCCTTCACCTGGGTCTTCACCGAGGACGCCGCGCTGCGCTCCTTCCTGGAGCCCGCCGGATGGGCGCCCGACGGCGCGCGGCGCACCCTGGCGCTGGAGCGGCCGGTGGAGATGATCAGGTTGCACACCTCGCTGGTCTGAGAAGTCGGAAGGTAAGCAGAATCACGCCGTTCGGCCACCCTCTTTGTCACGTTCCCTTTTCCCGTCCCCCCAGGTGGAAAGGGGATTGCGCACGGCCCCCGATGCGGTGAGCATCGGAGGATCCCGACGTGGAGAGAGGACGACGCAGATGGAGGACGCTCGGCGGACGCTGTCCGACCTGAACGCGGAATTCGCCGGCTGGCGCATCGGCCGCGGCGGATCCGGCCACTGGTGGGCCGTACGGGGCAACGAGCTGGTCCGCACCCCGCATCTGGCGGAGCTGCGGGCCCGGCTGGCCGAACTGGCCGAACCCCTCGCTTGAGAGCAGAAGCGAAGAAACCCGGAAACCGCGTAACACGGGATTCACCGGTCGCGATGACGGGGTGACGCCATTCCGATCCCCGTACCCCCGAGCGCGGATCGGGATGGCGTCGCGCCTCCTCCCCCCGATCCGCGCGGGACACGCCCTCCGACGCCCGTGGAATGCCCCCGGACGGGTACGGTTCGGTGCATGGCACCCAGCACTACACCCGACGCGCCGTTCGGCCGGTTGCTCACCGCGATGGTCACCCCCATGCTCGCCGACGGCTCCGTCGACTACGAGGGAGCGGCGCGCCTGGCCACCCACCTGGTGGACGAACAGCGCCACGACGGCCTGGTGATCAACGGCACCACCGGCGAGTCCCCCACCACCACCGACGGTGAGAAGGAGGGTGTCCTGCGCGCCGTCGTCGAGGCCGTGGGCGACCGCGCCTCCATCGTGTTCGGCGCCGGCAGCAACGACACCCGGCACAGCATCGAGCTGGCGCGGATGGCCGAGCGGGCGGGGGCCCACGGTCTGCTGACCGTCTGCCCCTACTACAACAAGCCCCCGCAAGAGGGTGTCTACCGCCATATGACGGCGATCGCCGACGCGACCGGCCTTCCCGTGATGCTCTACGACATCCCCGGCCGTGCGGGCATCCCGATCGAGACCGCGACGCTGCTGCGGCTCGCCGAACACGCCCGGATCGTGGCGGTCAAGGATGCCAAGGGTGACATGTTCGCGGCCTCCCAGGTGATGGCCGCCACCGATCTGGTGTTCTACTCCGGCGACGACGTGCTCAATCTGGCCTGGCTCTCCCAGGGCGCGGCCGGGTTCGTCAGCGTGGTGGGGCACGTCGCCGGGTCCGACCTCCATGAGATGATTGACCTCTATAGGTCCGGTGACGTCGCCGGAGCGCTGGCCCTGCACCGCAGGCTGCTCCCCGTCGTCGCCGCGATCATGACCAGGACCCAGGGGGTCATCGCGACCAAGGCGGCGCTGAACCTGCTGGGGCGGCCCGGGGGAACCGTGCGCGCCCCGCTGGTGGACGCCGAGCCGGAGTTCGTGGCGCAACTGCGCGAAGACTTGATCACGGGGGGTATCAAAGTGGAGGCCACTGAGTGATTCGTACGGAGGGTGCCCTATGAGCCACCCGCATCCCGAGCTGGGCCCGCCGCCGGCGCTGCCCTCGGGCGGCCTGCGCATCGTCGCGCTGGGCGGGCTCGGCGAGATCGGCCGCAACATGGCCGTGTTCGAGTACGAGGGACGGCTGCTGATCGTCGACTGCGGCGTGCTCTTCCCCGAGGAGGAGCAGCCCGGAGTCGACCTCATCCTGCCGGACTTCGAATACATCCGCGACCGCCTCGACGACGTCGTGGCGATCATCCTCACCCACGGGCACGAGGACCACATCGGCGCGGTCCCGTACCTGCTGCGCGAGCGCGGGGACATCCCGCTGGTCGGCTCCCGGCTGACGCTGGCGCTGATCGAGGCCAAGCTGTCGGAGCACCGGATCAGACCGGTGCTGCAGGTGGTCGACGACGGCGAGCACCGCACGTTCGGGCCGTTCGACTGCGAGTTCCTGGCGGTCAACCACTCCATCCCCGACGCGATGGCGGTGGCGATCCGCACGCCGGCCGGGCTCGTGGTGCACACCGGCGACTTCAAGATGGACCAGCTGCCGCTGGACGGCCGGCTGACCGACCTGCCGGGCTTCGCGCGGCTGGGCGCCGAGGGCATCGACCTGCTGATGTCGGACTCCACCAACGCCGAGGTGCCCGGGTTCGTCACCAGCGAGCGCAACATCTCCGCCGCGGTGGACGACGTCTTCCGCACCGCCCAGGAGCGGATCATCGTGGCGTGCTTCGCCTCGCACATCCACCGGGTGCAGCAGGTGCTGGACGCCGCCGCCAAGGCCGGCCGCAAGGTCGCCTTCGTGGGCCGCTCGATGGTGCGCAACATGGGCGTGGCCCGGGATCTGGGCTACCTGGAGGTCCCCGAGGGCCTGCTGGTGGACCCCAAGTCGCTGGACGACCTGCCGCCTTCGCGGGTGGTGCTGGTCTGCACCGGCTCCCAGGGCGAGCCGATGTCGGCGCTGTCGCGGATGGCCAACCGCGACCACCACCAGATCCGCATCACTGAGCGGGACACGGTGATGCTGGCCTCCTCGCTGATCCCCGGCAACGAGAACTCCGTCTACCGGGTGATCAACGGGCTGACCCGCTGGGGCGCCCGGGTGGTGCACAAGGGCAACGCCCTGGTGCACGTGTCGGGCCACTCCTCGGCGGGTGAGCTGCTCATGCTGCTCAACCTCACCAAGCCGTCGAACTTCATGCCCGTGCACGGCGAGTGGCGGCATCTGAGGGCGCACGCCAAGCTGGCGTCGTTGACCGGCGTGCCGGACGAGAACATCGTCATCGCCGAGGACGGCGTGGTGGTCGACCTCATCGACGGGCACGCCCAGATCACCGGTGCGGTGCCCGCCGGGTACGTCTACGTGGACGGCTCCAGCGTCGGGGAGATCACCGAGGCGTCCCTGAAGGACCGCCGCATCCTGGGCGAGGAGGGCTTCGTCTCGGTCGTGGTCGTCATGGACTCCACCACCGGCAAGGTCATCGCCGGACCGGAGATCCACGCCCGCGGCGCGGGCATCGGGGACGCGGACTTCAACGAGGTCATCGGCAGGATCGACGCGGTGCTGGAGGAGGCGGCCGCCGACGGCGTCGCCGACCCGCACCAGCTCCGCCAGCGCATGCGGCGCACCCTCGGCAAGTGGGTGGCCGACAGCTACCGCCGCCGGCCGATGATCGTCCCTGTGGTCATCGAGGCGTGAGCCACGCGGCGCCCGGCCCCGCCGGGCGCCGCACGACCGCCGTCTCCGGGCGGTCCTACCAGTTGATCTCGGGCAGGCCGGCGTCGGTCAGCGCCTTGTTGACGGCGCCGAAGGGCTTGGTGCCGAAGAACGAGCGGGCGCTCAGGGGACTGGGGTGGGCCGACTCGTGCACCACGTGCTGCGGCGCGGTGACCAGCGCCGCCTTCTTGCGGGCGTAGGCGCCCCACAGCACGAAGACGACGCGCTCCTCCTTGGCGTTCAGCGCCCGGATCGCCGCGTCGGTGAACTGCTCCCAGCCCTTCTTGGCGTGCGAGCCGGCCTCGCCCGCCCGCACCGTCAGCACCGCGTTGAGCAGCAGCACGCCCTGGTCCGCCCAGCGGGTCAGGTCGCCGCTGGCGGGGGGCGTCACGCCCAGGTCCGCGGCGAGCTCCTTGTAGATGTTGCGCAGCGACGGCGGGATCTTCACGCCCTCGCGGACGCTGAAGCTCAGCCCGTGCGCCTGCCCGGGGCCGTGGTAGGGGTCCTGCCCGAGGATGAGCACCCGCGCGTCGGCGTACCGGGTGCGGTGGAAGGCCGCGAAGAGGTCCTCCTGCGGCGGGTAGACCGTCTGGCGCTCGTACTCCTCGGCGACGAAGGAGCCGAGCGCCGCCGTGGCCAGGGGGTCGAGGTCCAGGGCGGCACGCCAGTCCGGGGGAAGCTGCTCGGTCAAGTCCATGTCCCCCACCCTAACGATCAGCACTGACAGTTCCGTGCCGAAATCATGGACGGTACTTGATCGGGTTATGGTGTCGATCATGCGTTCTCTGGCTGCGGCCCTCCTGCTCGTCCCCCTCGCGGCCGGCTGCGCGGGCGACGGCGACGGCCCGGTCACCCTGCGGGTGCTGGCGGACTCCTCGCTCACCGAGGTCATGGCCGACCTCACCGCCGTCTACCGGCAGTCCCACCCCCACCTGCGGTTCCGGCTGCGGCTGGACGGCTCCCAGATCCTCATCGGCGAGCTCGACAAGGGGGACGTGGTCGTCACCGCCGACACCGTCTCCCTGCGCTCCCCCGACGAGGAGCTGGAGCCCCTCAAGATCGTGGCGCGCAACTCCCTGACCATCGCCGTCGCCCCCGGCAACCCGCTGCGCGTCCGGGGACTGGCCCGGCTGGCCGACCGGCGGCTGAAGGTGGTGTCCGGCCCGTCCACCGGGCCGCTGGGCCGCTACTCCCAGCAGGTGCTGGGCCGGGCGGGCGTGCAGGTCAAGCCCCGCTCGGAGGAGGCCAGCGCGCGCGCCGTGCTGGGCCTGGTGCGCAGCGGCCAGGCCGACGCCGGGCTGGTCTACATCACCGACATGAAGTCGGCGGGGGCGGCCGCCAGCAGCGTGGCCATCCCCGCCGCGCAGAACGTCGGCGTCCAGTACCCGGCCGCCGCGGTCAGCGAGTCGCCCCACCGGGACGACGCCGTGGAGTTCGTGGACTGGCTCGCCTCCGCCGAGGCCACCGACCTGTTCCACAAGTACGGCTTCCAGGAGCCCTGAGCACCGGCTTCCAGGGCCCCGAGGGCCGGCTTCCAGGAGCCTCGGGGCGCCGCGCTTCCAGGAGCCCCGGGGGCGGCGGCCTCCGCGGCCCTCAGGGGAGTTCGGAGGGCAGCCCGCCCGCGCACAGGGTCTGGCGGTCCTCCGCCTCCCGCAGGGCCTTGAGGACCTTCTCCGGCGGCTGCGCGTAGACCTCCGGGTAGTCGGCCTCGCCCCGCGCCGGGTCGGCGCGGTAGGCCAGGACGTCCTCCTCGGCGGAGAACCAGGTGCGCAGGCCGGGCCGGTCGCCGCGCGGGTCGAGCCGGACCCAGCGGTCCTCGCCCACCTCGACGGCGACCACCCCGTGCAGGGCGAACCCGCCCTCGCCGTCCGCCAGCCGCTGGTAGCAGAAGCCGGCGCGGATGCCGGCCAGGCGCAGCAGCGCCACGTACAGGATGCTCTTGGCGTAGCACAGGCCGGTGCCCTGCTCCAGGACCTGCGAGGCCCGCCACGTCACGCGCGGGTCGGCCGCGTCCGCGGAGTGGGTGATCTCGTCGCGGACGAAGTCGAACGCCGCGCGCGCGTACTCCAGGTCCCCGTCGGGGAGGCGGGAGCTGAGCGCCTGGATCGCCGGGTGCTCGAAGTCGACGGCCTCGCCGGCGCCGAGGTAGTCCCAGGGCTCCCCGGTGAAGATCACAGGCCCAGCAGGGGCTCGAGCCCCAGGACCAGGTCCTCGGGCAGGTCGGCGACCTTGCGCACCCCCAGCAGGACGCCGGGCATGAACGACTCGCGGTTCATCGAGTCGTGCCGGATGGTGAACGTCTCGCCGTGCCCGCCCAGCAGCACCTCCTGGTGGGCGATGAGGCCGGACAGGCGCACCGAGTGGATCCGCACGTCCTCGACCGCGGCGCCGCGCGCCCCGTCCAGCTCGCTGACGGTGGCGTCCGGGGAGGCGGGCACCCCGGCCTCGCGCCGGGCCTCGGCGATCAGCTCGGCCGTGCGGTAGGCGGTGCCGCTGGGGGCGTCCGCCTTGTTCGGGTGGTGCAGCTCCACGATCTCGACGGACTCGAAGAACGGTGCCGCCTTCTGGGCGAAGTGCATCATCAGCACCGCGCCGACGCCGAAGTTGGGCGCGATGAGCACCTTGGCGCCCGGGGTCTCGCGCTGCAGCTCCCGCACCTGCCCGACCCGCGCCGGGTCGAATCCGCTGGTGCCCACGACGGCGTGGACGCCGTGCCCCACGAGGAAGCGGAGGTTGTCCATCACCACCCCGGGGTGGGTGAAGTCCACCACGACCGACGCCTGCTTGAGCGGCTCCAGGGAGTCGCCCTGGTCGACCACGGCGACGAGCTCCATGTCCGCCGCGCCCTCGACGGCGCGGCAGACCTCCGCGCCCATCCGCCCCCGGCCGCCCAGCACTCCGACCTTGATCACGTTGTTCCTTCCGTTCCTTCCAGATGCCGCTGGAGAAGCCTATCCCGGAAGGAAAACGTGAGTTTTCTTCACACAGCCGCCGGAACAGGGCACACTGGAAGAGGACCGGGTCACGCGCCGACCCGGTCCTCTTCCTATCTGTGCGCCGCGGGGGCGCGGCACGTCCTCAGACGGTGAACTCCCGGTTCTCGAACGGGCCGATGACCGTCAGCGTCGGCCGCTGCTCCAGCAGCTCCCGCGCCAGCGTGTTCACCTCGTCCAGGCTCACCGCGTCGATCCGCGCCAGCACCTCGTCCACCGACAGCAGCGACTCGTACACCAGCTCGCTCTTGCCGATCCGGCTCATCCGCGACCCGGTGTCCTCCAGGCCCAGCACGGTCGAGCCGCGCAGCTGGCCCTTGCCCCGCTCCAGCTCCTCAGCGGTCAGGCCGCGGGCGGAGGCCTTGGCGAACTCCTCGCGGCAGATCTCCAGCACCTCGTCGACCTTGGCCGGCTGGCAGCCCGCGTACAGGCCGAACGAGCCGGTGTCGCAGTGCTGGGAGGTGTAGCTGTACACCGAGTAGGCCAGGCCGCGCTTCTCCCGGATCTCCTGGAACAGCCGGGAGGACATGCCGCCGCCGAACGCGGCGTTGAAGACCCCCAGCGCGAACCGGCGGTCGTCGTGGCGGGCCAGCGCCGGCACGCCCAGCACCAGGTGCGCCTGCTCGGTGTCGTCGACGATCAGCCGGGCGCCGCCGCCCAGCACCGGGGTGGGCTCGCCGCCCAGGCGCGGCGGCGCCGGACGCTCCGACGAGCCGCTCAGGTGGGCGTCGAACGCCCGCCCCACCAGCTCGACGACCCGGTGGTGGTCGATGTTGCCCGCGACCGCGACGACGAGGTGGGGCGCCCGGTAGTGCGAGTGGTAGTAGCGGGCGATGCCGTCGCGGCGCAGCGCGTTGATGGTGTCGACCGTGCCCAGGATGGGGCGGCCCAGCGGCGCGTCGCCGTACATCGCGATCGCGAACTCGTCGTGGATGAGATCGGACGGGTCGTCGTCCCGCATCGAGATCTCCTCCAGGATGACCCCGCGCTCGGCCTCCACGTCGGCCTCCTCGATCAGCGAGGAGGTGACCATGTCGGAGACGACGTCCACCGCCAGCGGCAGGTCGGCGTCGAGCACCCGCGCGTAGTAGCAGGTGTACTCCTTGGCGGTGAAGGCGTTGAGGTCGCCGCCCACGGCGTCCATCGCCGAGGAGATGTCCAGGGCGCTGCGCCGCGGCGTGCCCTTGAACAGCAGGTGCTCCAGGTAGTGGGTGGCGCCGGCGTCGGCCAGGTCCTCGTCGCGCGAGCCGATCCCGGCCCAGATCCCGAACGCGACCGAGCGCACCGTCGGCATGGTCTCGGTGACCACCCGCAGCCCGCCCGGCAGCACGGTGCGGCGCACCGTGCCCGCCCCGTCGGTGCCCGGGTGGAGGACGACGGTGCTTCCGGGTTCCTGCTCGGCCGCGGCGATCACGGGTGCTCCCGACATGGTCACTGGATCTCTCTCTTCACGTCTCGTCGCGGTCGGCGTGCCGATACGGCGGCCGGCCGGGCGTGCCATCTGCTGGCGCGCCCGGCCGGCCGGATGTTCTTTAGGAGTTGCGGTCCCCGCCGCGGTCTCCCCGGTCGGAGGTCGGACGCCGGGTCCGGGTCCGGCGCGGCCGCTCGGAGCGGGACTCCTCGCCCTGCCCGCCCTCGGCGGGCGCCTCGCCGTCGCCGCCGCCCTCGGCGCCCTCGTCGGCCTCCTTCTCGATGACCTCGACCGGCACCAGCGAGAGCTTGCCGCGCTGGTCGATCTCGGTCACCTCGACCTGGATCTTCTCGCCGACCTTGATGAAGTCCTCGACGTTCTCGATCCGCACGCCGCCGTGGAGCTTGCGCAGCTGCGAGACGTGCAGGAGGCCGTCCTTGCCCGGCATGAGGGAGACGAACGCGCCGAAGGTCGTGGTCTTGACCACGGTGCCCAGGTAGCGCTCGCCGATCTCGGGCATGTGCGGGTTGGCGATCGAGTTGATCGCCTGGCGCGCGGCCTCGGCGGAGGGGCCGTTGGTCGCGCCGACGTAGATCGTGCCGTCGTCCTCGATGGTGATCTCGGCGCCGGTGTCCGCCTGGATCGAGTTGATCATCTTGCCCTTCGGGCCGATGACCTCGCCGATCTTGTCGACCGGGACCTTGATGGTGATGATCCGCGGCGCGTACTCGCTCATCTCGCCGGCGCCCTCGATGGCGTCCTGCATGACGTCCAGGATCGCCAGCCGCGCCCCGCGGGCCTGGCGCAGCGCCGCGGCGAGCACCTCGGCGGGGATGCCGTCGAGCTTCGTGTCGAGCTGGAGCGCGGTGATGAGCTCCTTGGTGCCGGCGACCTTGAAGTCCATGTCGCCGAACGCGTCCTCGGCGCCGAGGATGTCGGTGAGGGTGACGTACTCGCCGCCCTCGTGGATGAGGCCCATCGCGATGCCCGCGACCGGCGCCTTCAGCGGCACGCCCGCGTCCAGCAGCGACATCGTGGACGCGCAGACCGAGCCCATCGAGGTCGAGCCGTTGGAGCCCAGCGCCTCCGACACCTGGCGGATGGCGTAGGGGAACTCCTCGCGGGTGGGCAGCACCGGCAGCAGCGCCCGCTCGGCCAGCGCGCCGTGGCCGATCTCGCGGCGCTTGGGCGAGCCCACGCGGCCGGTCTCGCCGACCGAGTACGGCGGGAAGTTGTAGTTGTGCATGTAGCGCTTGGTGCGCTCGGGGTTGAGCGTGTCGATCGTCTGCTCCATGCGGAGCATGTTCAGCGTGGTGATGCCCAGGATCTGGGTCTCGCCGCGCTCGAACAGGCCCGAGCCGTGCACCCGCGGCACCACGTGCGCCTCGGCCGACAGCTGGCGGATGTCCTTGACGCCGCGGCCGTCGATGCGCACGCCGTCGCGGATGATGCGCTCGCGGATGAGCTTCTTGGTGAGCGCGCGCAGGGCGGCGGGGATCTCCTTCTCGCGGCCCTCGAAGCGCTCGCCGAGCTCCTCGACCGTCACGGTCTGGATCTCCGAGAGGCGCTCCTCGCGCTCCTGCTTGCCGGCGATCGTCAGCGCCTCGGTGAGCGCCTCGGTGGCCGAGGCGGACACGGCCTCCAGGACGTCGTCCTCGTAGTCGAGGAAGACCGGGTAGTCGGCCGTCTCCTTGGCCGCGATCCGGGCCAGCTCGCCCTGCGCGCGGCACAGCTCCTTGATGAAGGGCTTGGCCGCGTCCAGGCCCTGGGCGACGCTCTCCTCGGTGGGGCCGACGGCGCCCTCGGCCACCAGGCCCAGCGTGCCGGTGGTGGACTCGGCCTCCACCATCATGATCGCCACGTCGCCGTCGGGCAGCGTGCGGCCCGCCACGACCATGTCGAAGGTCGCGCGCTCCAGCTCGGTGTGGGTGGGGAAGGCCACCCACTGGCCGTCGATCAGGGCGACGCGCACGCCGCCGATCGGGCCGGAGAAGGGCAGGCCCGCCAGCTGGGTGGACATGGAGGCGGCGTTGATGGCCGCCACGTCGTACAGGTGGTCGGGGTTGAGCGACATGACCGTCACCACGACCTGGATCTCGTTGCGCAGGCCCTTGACGAAGGACGGGCGCAGCGGGCGGTCGATGAGGCGGCAGGTCAGGACGGCGTCCTCGGACGGGCGGCCCTCGCGGCGGAAGAACGAGCCGGGGATGCGGCCCGCGGCGTACATCCGCTCCTCGACGTCGACCGTCAGGGGGAAGAAGTCCAGGTTCTCCTTGGGCCGCTTGGACGCGGTGGTCGCCGACAGGATCATGGTGTCGTCGTCCAGGTAGACCACGGCCGAGCCCGCGGCCTGGCGGGCCAGGCGGCCGGTCTCGAACCGGATCTTGCGGACGCCGAACGAGCCGTTGTCGATGACGGCTTCGGAGCTGTGCGCTCCGTCGATGCGGATGGCATCGGACACGGGAAACCTCCAGGTTCCGTAGTTCCCCGCTCCCGCATCTCTCGCTCGAGATCCCTGCCGGTCTTCGATCGAAGCCCGCGGATCGCCGTGATCCGATGGCCACTACCGAGGACCGGCCCTCGAAGGCCTGAGGAGGCGTTCGCGGGCTTGATTGTTTTATCGACGATGCGGCGAGGGGAGTGATCCTCGGCTATGGATCACTCCCCCGTGCATCGGCTAGCGGCGCAGACCGAGGCGCTCGATCAGCCGGCGGTAGCGGCTGATGTCCTTGTTCTGCAGGTACTTCAGCAGCCGGCGACGGCGGCCGACCAGCAGGAGCAGGCCGCGGCGGCTGTGGTGGTCGTGCTTGTGCGACTTGAGGTGCTCGGTCAGATCGTTGATCCGCCGGGTCAGCAGCGCGACCTGGACTTCCGGCGATCCGGTGTCACCCTCAGTGGTCGCATACTCGGCGATGATCTGGTTCTTGACGGCGGTGTCCAGGGACACGTGACTCCTTCGATTTTTGCTCGACACCCGCAGCCGTGGCCGCAGAGCGCGTTCAGTGAATCGTGCCGGATCCATGACGGACTCCGGCACATGTCCGCCGCCATGAGGGAGCAGCGGACAGCGCATCGGGACGAGAATCCCGATGACTACTTACCGTATCACGGCGATTCTAGACCCGCGTCATCTCGCGGGCGCGCGCCACATCGCGCCGCATCTCGGCGATGAGGTCCTCGACGGAGTCGAACTTGACCATGCCGCGGATCCTGCCGGCGAAGTCGACGGCGACGTGCTCGCCGTACAGGTCCAGGTCGTCCCGGTCCAGCGCGTAGGCCTCCACCGTGCGGGTGACGCCCTCGAAGGTGGGGTTGGTGCCCACCGAGATCGCCGCGGGCCAGCGGGAGTCGGGGTAGCGCTCGGAGTCGCAGACCAGGAAGCCCGCGTAGACGCCGTCGGCCGGGATCGCGGTGTGGGACAGGGACTCCACGTTGGCGGTGGGGAAGCCCAGGGCCCTGCCGCGCTGGTGCCCGCGCACCACGACGCCCTCGACCCGGTGCGGGCGGCCCAGCAGGTGCGCCGCGTCCTCGACCGCGCCCTCGGCCAGCCTGGCCCGGATCGCGGTGGAGGAGATCGTGTCCCCGTCGGCCACCAGCGGCACCCCCTCGGCGATGAAGTCGTATTTCTCGCCCAGCTCGCGCAGGAGGGCGACGTCGCCCCTGGCGCGGTGGCCGAAGCGGAAGTCCTCCCCCACGATCACCCGGGCGGCGTGCAGCCGGTCCACCAGGACGGACTGGACGAACTCGTCCGGCCCCATCCGGGAGAGCTCCAGCGTGAAGGGCACCACCATGATCGCGTCCGCGCCGACCTCGGCCAGCAGCTCGGGCCTGCGCGCGCTCGACGACAGCAGCGGCGGGTGGCTGCCGGGGCGCACCACCTCGTCCGGATGCGGGTCGAAGGTGATCACCACGCAGGGCAGGCCCAGCTCGGCCGCGAGTTCGGCGGCCCGGCCGATGACCTTCTGGTGGCCGCGGTGCACTCCGTCGAACACCCCGATGGTGACGACCGACCTGCCCCAGTCCCGGGGCACCTCATCAAGGCCGTACCAACGCCGCACCTACCCGCTCCCTCACTCGTGGGCCCGTCCATCGTCCCCGCTCTGGACAAGACTGCCATGCCCGGGGAGGAGGCACGCACGCCGCACCCCCGTTGCACCGACTCTACTGGCCGGTAGCAGGCGCGGGCGCGCCGGGAGCCCTCCTCAGGCCCGGTAGACCACCAGGGAGACCGCGACGTACTGGCACACGTAGGCCGCCAGCGTGAACGCGTGGAAGACCTCGTGGAAGCCGAACCACCGGGGCGACGGGTCGGGCCGCTTCATGGCGTAGACCACGCCGCCCGCGCTGTAGAGCGCCCCGCCCAGGATGATCAGGAGGGTGGCGGCGACACCGGCCCCGGTGAAGAACTGGGGCAGCGCCAGCACCGCCATCCAGCCCAGGCCGATGTAGCAGGCGGTCGACAGCCAGCGGGGCGAGGACAGCCAGCAGGTCTTGAAGACCACGCCGGCCAGGGCGCCCGCCCAGACCGAGGCGAGGATGACGGTGCGGGCGGCGCCCTCCAGCGCCAGCAGCGCGAACGGCGTGTACGTGCCGGCGATGATCAGGAAGATGTTCGCGTGGTCGAACCGCCGCATCGCCGCGGTGCCCTTGGGCCCGAACTGGTTGCGGTGGTAGGTCGCCGAGACGCCGAACAGCAGCCCGGACGTGACGGCGTAGACCGCCGCGCCGATCCGCGACTGCAGGGTCGGCCCGAAGGTCACCAGGACCAGGCCGCCGATCAGAGCGGCGGGGAAGGCCCCCAGGTGCAGCCAGCCGCGCAGGCGCGGCTTCAGCGGCGTTTCGATGACACGTTCCAGGGTCGAGACCATGCTTCCTCCACACCAATACCTACGTATCCGTAGGTTACGGGATCGTAGGTTGATGCCGGAACGTGATGATGTTCACCCGGAGGCCTCCCCCGTCAGGGCACGAAGACCGCGAGCGGCTTCGCCTGCCCCTTCTGCTCCTCCACCAGCGAGAGCAGGACGCCGTCGGGGCCGAACACCCCGATCGGGCCCTCGCCGAGCCCCAGGGCGCGCAGACGGCCGCCATGGGCCACCAGGCGCGCCTCCTCCTCGGTGACGTCGCGGCGCGGGAAGGCGGCGGCCACGGCCTCGGCCATGGGCAGGATCGCGCACTCCTCGGCGAGCTGCTCCAGGGTGCGCGCCTGCGCCAGGCCGTAGGGGCCCACCGCGGTGCGGCGCAGCGCGGTCAGATGGCCGCCCACGCCCAGCGCCGCGCCCAGGTCCCGGGCGAGCGAGCGGATGTAGGTGCCCGAGGAGCACCGCACCGAGACGTCCACGTCGATCGTCTCGCCGGACCTGCGCACCGCCCGCACGTCGAAGCCGTGGACGGTCACCGGCCGCGCCTTCAGGGCGACCTCCTCGCCCTGGCGCGCCTTCTTGTAGGCCCGCTCCCCGTTCACCTTGATCGCGCTGACCTGCGGCGGGACCTGCATGATCTCGCCGGTGAGCGCCGCGACGCCCGCGGCGACCTCCGCGTCGGACAGGTGCCCGGCGGGGACGGCCCCGGTGGGCTCCCCCTCGGCGTCGTCGGTGCTGGTGGTCTCCCCCAGCCGGATCACGCCGTCGTAGACCTTGGTGGTCAGCGCCAGGTGCCCCAGCAGCCGGGTGGCCTTCTCCACGCCGACCACCAGCACCCCGGTGGCCATCGGGTCCAGGGTGCCGGCGTGGCCGACCCTGCGGGTGCCCGCCAGGCGGCGCATCCGGGCCACGACGTCATGGGACGTCCACCCGGCGGGCTTGTCGACGATCACCAGGCCGGACATCGGGCTCACGAGTCGTCCTCGTCGCTCTCTTCGTCCTCGTCGTCGCCCTCGTCATCGGCCTTGTAGGGGTTGGCGTCCCCGGCGTGCCGCGCGCCCACCGCCTTGGCCGCCACCTCGGCGTCCTGCTCCTTGGCCTTGGCCAGGAGCTCCTCGATGTGGTGGGCGTTCTCGATCACGCCGTCCAGCTCGAAGGCCAGGGACGGGGTGTGCCGGACGCCGGTCTTGCGGCCGACCTCCGAGCGCAGGACGCCCTTGGCGCTCTCCAGCGCCGCGGCGGTCCCGGCCTTCTCCTCGTCCGTGCCGTACACCGTGTAGAACACGGTGGCGTCGCGCAGGTCGTTGGTGATCTTGGCGTCCGTGATCGTCACGAACCCCAGCCGGGGGTCCTTGATCCGGCGCTCCAGCGTCTCCGCCACGATCTGCTGAATCCGGTCGGCGAGCTTGCGCGCCCGCGCCGCATCCACCATGGCCTACTCCTCGTCGTCATAGATCCGCTGCCGTGCCGACAGCAGTTCGATCTCCGGGCGACCGGCCACCAGCCGCTCGCACTTGGCCAGGACCTCCTGGCAGTTGCCCGCGGACGCGGAGACCACGGCGATGCCGATCTCCGCCCTGCGGTACAGGTCGTGGTCACCGGTCTCGGCGACCGCGACCGCCGGGAAGCGCTTGAGCACCTCCGCCACGATGGGGCGCACCACCCCCCGCTTCTCCTTCAGGGAATGCACGTCCCCCAGCAGCAGATCAAGGGTCAACGCTCCCACGAACAAAGGCCGCACCTCCGGTAGTCAAAACAGGGGCGCCCCGGAATCGCATTCCGGAGCGCCCCTACACCTGCCTTCTAGGCGCGCGGCTTCTCGCGCATCTCGAAGGTCTCGATGATGTCGTCGAGCTTCAGGTCCTGGTAACCGATGCCGATACCGCACTCGAAGCCCTCGCGGACCTCGGTGACGTCGTCCTTCTCCCGGCGGAGCGAGGAGACGGTGAGGTTGTCGGCGACCACCACGCCCTGCCGGACCAGCCGCGCCTTGCTGTTGCGGTTGACCGTGCCGGACTGGACCATGCAACCCGCGATGTTGCCGATCTTCGGCACCTTGAAGACCGCGCGGACCTGGGCGGTGCCCAGCTGCGCCTCTTCGAACTCGGGCTTGAGCATGCCCTTGAGCGCCGCCTCGACCTCCTCGATCGCCTGGTAGATGATCGAGTAGTAGCGGATGTCCACGCCCTCGCGGTCCGCCATCTCCTGCGCGTTGCGCTCGGGACGGACGTTGAAGCCGATGATGACCGCGCCCTCGGACGCCACCGCGAGGTTGACGTCGTTCTGCGTGATCGCGCCGACGCCGCGGCGGATGATCCGCAGGTTGACCTCGTCGCCCACGTCGATCTTGAGCAGCGAGTCCTCCAGGGCCTCCACCGAACCGGAGACGTCGCCCTTGAGGATGAGCAGCAGCTCCTGGCGCTCGCCCTTCTCCAGCTCCTTGAAGAGGTCCTCCAGGGAGTGCTTGGGACGGCTCTTGAGCAGCTCGGCGTTGCGCTTGCGCGCGGCCCGCTTGTCGGCGATCTGGCGCGCCATCCGGTCGTCCTCGACGACCAGGAAGCTGTCGCCGGCGCCGGGCACCGCGGTCAGACCGAGCACCAGGACCGGGCGGGAGGGCGAGGCCTCCTGCACGTTCTCGCCGCTGTCGTCGAGCATGGCCCGGACGCGGCCGTGCGCGCCGCCGGCGACGATGGAGTCGCCGACCCGCAGCGTGCCGCGCTGCACCAGCACGGTGGCCACGGGGCCGCGGCCCTTGTCGAGGTGGGCCTCGATCGCCACGCCCTGGGCGTCCTGGTCGGGGTTGGCCCGCAGGTCGAGCTCGGCGTCGGCGGTCAGCACGATCGCCTCGAGCAGCCCGTCGATGTTCAGGCCCTGCTTGGCCGAGACGTCGACGAACATGGTCTGGCCGCCGAACTCCTCGGCCACCAGCCCGTACTCGGTGAGCTGGGCGCGCACCTTGGTCGGGTCGGCGCCCTCCTTGTCGATCTTGTTGACCGCCACGACGATCGGCACGCCGGCCGCCGTCGCGTGGTCGATCGCCTCGGTGGTCTGCGGCTTGACGCCGTCGTCGGCGGCGACCACCAGCACCACCAGGTCGGTGGTGTCGGCACCGCGGGCGCGCATGGCCGAGAAGGCCTCGTGACCGGGGGTGTCGATGAAGGTGATCTTGCGCTCCTCGCCGTCCACCTCCGTCGCCACCTGGTAGGCGCCGATGTGCTGGGTGATGCCGCCGGCCTCGCCGGTGGCGACGTCGGCGTTGCGGATGGCGTCCAGCAGCCGGGTCTTGCCGTGGTCGACGTGACCCATGACGGTGACGACCGGGGGCCGCGCCGCCAGGAGCTCCTCGCCGCCCTCGTCCTCGCCGAACTCCAGGTCGAAGGACTCCAGCAGCTCGCGGTCCTCGTCCTCGGGGCTGACGACCTGGACGTTGAAGTCCAGCTCCGCGCCGAGCAGCTGCAGCGACTCCTCGGTGACCGACTGGGTGGCGGTCACCATCTCGCCGAGGTGCATCATGATCGCCACGAGCGACGCCGGGTTGGCGCCGATCTTCTCGGCGAAGTCGGTCAGCGACGCGCCCTGGGCGAGCCGGATGACCTTGCCGCCGCCGCGCGGGGCGTTGACGCCGCCGATCGCCGGCGCCTGCATGTTGTCGAACTCTTGACGCCGCTGCTTCTTGGACTTGCGC
>NZ_BAAAHH010000073.1:0-18515 GCF_039525175.1 Actinocorallia libanotica | reverse complement strand
ACAACGAGTACCTCGAACGGCAGCTCGCGGCGTGAACTAACCGCAAATAAGCTGTCCGGAATCGGCAGGGCACATCAGCGCCACCCGGACCAGAGCGGGCGCTCACCCGCCACCAGGCTGCAGAGAGCGCGATTTACCGACGCTCGCCTTACAGGGTCACGGTGCACACCTACACGCATGAGTGATCAGGAGGCAGCCGAAGACGAGGCAACGCCGTCCGGGAGCGAACTCGGGATCAAGCGGCCAGAGGGGTCCTCAGTGAACTCGCCCGCGCTGCAACCGTCGGAGACGGGGAGAAGCTGTGAGAACTCCACACACGGTCATCACGACCGCTACCCGAGCGAAGAACTGACGACAGTTGAATGCGTGAGTTCCCGGTCGAGGGCTGTAGAAGCCGTTGTCGTCACAGGGCGGGTCAAACGACGGACGGGCGATGGGGATCGGTGGGAACGATGCCGGCTTGATCGAAGCGGTCTTCGAGTGCTTCGTGGCCGTGCTCGCGGCGGAACTCCATTTCGGCCGTGGTGACCGGGAGCGTCCAGAGCAGGCGGGCGTGTCCGGTGGGCACAGGGCAGTGTTCGAGACCGGGACCGTGAAGGTAGGGCAGGCAGATGAGGAGGTGGTCGCAGGCGGAACCTGGAACCCATGGGCGCCCGATAGGCATGCCGTGTTCGAGGTCGAGGCGATGGGAGAGGTGGTAGTAGGCGACCATTGCGAGCAGTTCGGCGAAACTCTCATCCCGCACGGGTGCTGACAGTATGAACTCCCGGCCGTGCCCGTCGTCGTTCACCGCACCCCAGCAGCCGGCGGTGACGTAGGTCCAGCCGTCGACCCGTGATCCGGGGCCTGCGGTCAGGATCCGGAATCCGGGCAGAGCCTCTCGTCGCCCGGTCCCGAGGTCATAGCGAGTGGAGTCGATCGGATGGCCGGAGAAGAAGTTGCGCACATGGGCTTCAACCGCCTGGATCGCCTCTTCATAGGTCACGCCGTCCTTCATGCGGCAGATCATCCCAACTTCCAGGCAGTTCATGACAGAGGGTCATCTCGGCTCTCGAGATCGACCGAATTCGCGACAGTTGAATACGTGACTCCGCCAGTCGGAGACCCCACCTGGGTGAGGCGGGTGTGAGCCTGCTGATGCTGATGGCCAAGCCCCCGGCACAAGAAGGCCGAGAACGTGCGCCGCTACTTCCGCCCCTCGGCCGAGGTGATTGCCGAACTCACCAGTGCGCTGGGGCCCGGCTGATCACCTCCTGGCGGGATGGTCCAGGAGGCGGGCCGTCGGGACTTGATCGCGTAGGAACTCCTCTGGGCTACTGAGAGCAGGAGGAACCGTCTTCTGGGGCCGCACCGAGCATGCGCAGCACGCTGGTGCGAAGCGCGTGTTCGGCTTCCTGGCCGGACATTCGGCCGGCTTGCTGTTCCTCGCTTGCACTGTGGGCGAGCTTCACGGTGGCGGCGACCAGCCAGCCGAGCGGGAGCCGATCGTCGAACTCCCCGGTCTGCTGGCCGCGTTCGATCACCTGCCCGATCCGGTCGGTGACAGGCGAATGCCGGTCATGGTCGGCCTGGGGGCTGATCGGCAGTGCGCTGATTCTCTGCAGCAGTGCGGGGTAGCGGTGAGCTGCCTGCTTGCTGGCGTCGAGCAGGCGCAGCAGAGCGTCAGTGGCCGGTCCGGCCTGAGGTTCGATGGCATCGATGGCGGCGACGACCTCCTCGGTGATGCGGTCGGCGACCGCAAGCAGCAACTGCTCTCGAGAGGGGAAGTGCGCGTAGACGGTCTGGCGGGTCACGCCGGCGGCCGCGGCGATCGTTTCCATTCCGGCATCGGGCTGGGCGTCGAGGATCTGGACGGCGGCGTCCAGGATGGCGGCCCTGCTGCGGCGGGCATCGGAGCGACGGTTGCGAACCGGGGACGAGGACATCTCTTACACCTTGCCAAATTTATAGACCTGGTCATATCTTACAGCGTGTAAGAGATCGTGCGTCCGCCGACAGGAGCACCATGCGCACACTTGCCGACACCGATCCGAAGCAGTTCATCGCCGACTTCTTCAAGTCTTTCCACGAGGAGTTGCTGCAGAGCGACGAGGATCCAGCGCTGGTCTTCGACCGGTACCACGCTCCGGACATCGTCCAGGTCGCCGACGGTCACCGGATGGACCGCGAGAAGCTCATCGCGCACACCCGTCCGATACGTAAAACCCGACCTAGTAACCGGACAGAGGTACACGAGGCCATCGCAAACGGTGACCGGATCGCTGCCCGCTACACCTTGCACGTCCAGCGACGCGGCAAGTACCTCGCGATCGAGGTCTGTTTCTTCGGGCGGTTCACCGCCGACGGGCGGATGCGCGAAGCGCACATGCTCACTCGGACCGTCCCTGCCGCCGACCCGGACCAGGCGGCGCCCGCCGCATCCGGCGGAAGGGACGCATCGGCATGACCGAGAGCAGTTACACCGTCGCCGGTATGACCTGCGGACACTGCGCCGCCTTCGTCACCGAGGAGATCGAACGTATCGTCGGCGTCACCGCCGTCGTGGTGGACGTCGATACCGGCAGGGTGTCGGTGACCAGCGACGAGGGCCTCGACGCCGAGGACGTGCGCGCCGCCGTCGAGGAGGCCGGCTACGAACTCACAGGGGCTTGAGCTTCCCCCCGTTCGGCGGTCTGCCCGCCTGTGCGGACGTCGTCGACGACGACGAACGCGCCGCGATCCTCGACCGCCACCGACGCGGGGAATCCATCCGCACCATCGCCGCCGGCGTGAAAGTCTCCATCGGCGTCGTCCACAAGACCATCAGCGAAGCCCGAGCGGCCGCAGACCACAGTCCATAGCCGCGACCCGCATACGGACGGCCAGTCACGTTAAGGAGCCTGGTGGGCGGCTCTTAATGTGACTGACCGTTCCATTGCTGCTCAAGCCCCTGGCCCGCTACGTCACCACCTTGGCATTCGGCATCGCCGTGCAAGTCGCGAGCGGCGCCGGGCCGCGAGGAACTCCAGGAGATGGCCGACGCCGCCCTGCGCAACTGGCCCCTCACCTGAAAACCGCACCGGCGCCCACTCCCGCGACGACCGCTCACCGTGACCTCGGTTCCCGCCAACGTCCCTTTGCCCGTCCAGCATCAAGAATGGTCCGCCGCGGAATGTCAGTCGGCGTTACTAAGGTGTTCGGCCGTGAGATCTCTCGTCGCACCTGGGACACCGCGGTTACCGTCGGTCCCGCTGCCGGCCGAGAGGAGGTGCCAGGTAGTTCCCGGTTGCCAGAGGGTGCTGTGCAGGTCCGAACCGCGGACCAGCTGGACGCGCCACGGTTCGATGCGGATCACCTGGTAGGCGGGGTCGTCGGGGCCGCCCCGCCAGTAGCGGACCGGATCGTAGCCCACGCCTGACGGACCGCCCTGGAGGTAGAGATCCCAGGCATGGCGCCTGTCTGTCGCGGAATCGGCCCAGGTGGAGAGGGCGTCGACGTGGACGGCGTTCTGGCGGGGATTCCAGTAAGAGTACGTCGTGTGCGGGCTGTTCGCCAGATGCGCCGTTTTGACGGGCGTCCTGTACGCCGCCAGCCAGCCGACGGGACGGCCGTCGACGACCTCCCAGACCGGAAGCAGGACCCTGGCGCGGGGCCGGCCCTTCCGGTCGACGGTGATCATCGTGGCGTACTTGATGTCGCGTATGTAGCTGAAGAAGGTGTCCTGAAGGTCGGCGAAGCCGTCGACTCTGGTCGTGGGCATGTGGATCACTCCTTCGTGGCGTGGGTGTGGTGTCAGCGGGAGACGGGGATCTCGGATTCCCGGTCGCCGGCCGGTCGCCCGTACTCACCGGTCGTACGGCCGGCCGCGGACCGGCGGGAGCGCATTCCGAATGCGCTGATGAGGGCCGCGAGCAGGGCCGCTGCGAGCGGCACCCAGAGCGCCGCCCGGTAGCCGTCGAGCAACGCGGTGGGTGAATCCGACACGGTGGCAAAGACGTTGACGGTCGCGGTCGCGGAGAGGCCCAGCGCCGCACCGAACTGGAACGAGGTGTAGAGGAGCCCGCCCGCGAGGCCCTGCTCCTCCTCCTTGACGTCCTTGGTGGCGACGATCGTGAGCGGACCGTAGGCCAGCGCGAAGGCGACACCGAGCAGGAGCAGGCTCGGGAGCATGGCGAGGTAGGTCCAGTCGGCGCCGACCGGCAGGAAGAGGGCGTACGACAGCGACGCCAGGAGCAGCCCACCGAGGATCAGCCTGGCGTTGCCGAAGCGGGCGACGAGCCTGGGGACGAGGAGCGGCGAGAGGATCGCATCGACCCCGATGACGATCATCGCGAAGCTGGTCTCGAGCGTCGACCAGCCGCGCAGCTCCTGGAGATAGAGGACGACGAGGAACTGGAAGCCGAAGAAGCCCGCCGCGAAGAGCAGCCCGGCGGCGTTGGCGCGCACCAGGGAGCCGTTGCGGAAGATGCCGAGCCGGACCAGGGGGTCAGCCGAGCGGCGTTCGACGGCGACGAACGCGGCGAGGGCGGCGAGGCCCGCCCCGAGCGTGCCGACGGTCCACGCGGGCGACGTGTGGCTCGCGCGTTCGACGCCGAGGACCAGGAGCAGGATCGCCACGGTGATGGAGAGGCCGCCGGCGAGATCGAGGCTCTGGCCGGCGCGGTCGGGTCGCGGCGCCTTCGGGACGAGGACGAGCGCGGCGAGCAGGATCAGGGCGGAGAGCAAGCCCGGCGCGAAGAACACCCAGCGCCAGTCGACCGAGGTGAGCAGGCCGCCCACGACCAGTCCGATCGAGAATCCGCCCGCCGCGGTGCCGGAGTAGAAGAGCAGCGCCTTGTCGCGTCGCGGGCCCTCCTCGAAGCCGGTGGTGATGATGGACAGGCCGGCCGGGGTCATGAAGGCGGCGGCCACTCCGGTGGCGAATCGAGCGGTGACCAGCATCCAGGTCTCCGTGGCGAACCCGCCGAACCCGGAGAAGACCAGGAAGACCGCGAGCCAGAAGACGAACATCCGGCGCCGCCCGAAGAGATCGGCGGCGCGCCCGCCGATGAGCATGAAGCCGCCGTACCCGAGGACGTAGGCGCTCATGACCCACTGCAGTGATCCGGTGGACAGGCCGAGATCGGCTCGGATGGAGGGCAGGGCCACGTTGAGCATGGCGACGTCGACGCCCTCCAGGAAAATCGCACCGCACAGGACGAGCAGCACGCCCCAGTCGCGGGCGCTGAGCGGGACGGGCGCTGTTTTTTGCGCACTCATGTCGATTCGACTCCTGAGCAAGGGTGAGAAAAGGGGGGCCGCCTCGGTGCGGCTTTGGGCTTTCCCCGGCGGCTCCCTCACTCTCGGCCAGGGCGCCCGACCGGAACAACGACGAAGATCTCGATGTTCGTTCAGCCGGGCTTACCGATCCGGTCTCACCTGGGAGATGTGATGGAACGCGATGAAGTCGAGTGCTTTCTGCTGCTCGCCGACGAGCTGCACTTCGGCCGCACAGCTGACCGGATGAGGCTCTCCCGCGCCCGGGTGAGCCAGCTGGTGCAGCGCCTGGAGCGGCGCGTCGGCGCCCCGCTGTTCGTGCGCACCAGCCGCCGCGTCGCCCTCACCTCCTTGGGCAGGCAGTTGCGCGCGGACCTGGGGCCGCACCACCGCGCCATGGAGGCCGCCCTCGCCCGTGCCGTCGCCACCGCCCGCGGTGTCGACACCGTGTTGCACGTCGGATTCTCCAACCCGCTGACGGGCGAGATCGTGCTGAAGGCGACGGAGGCACTGCGGGTCAGCCATCCCGGACTCGCCGTGGAGATCTGCGAGATCCCGCTGTCCGACCCGTACGGCCAGTTGCGCAGCGGCGACTTCGACATCCAGTTCCAGGAGTTCCCCGTGCGCGAGGACGACCTGAGCGGCGGCCCGGCGCTGTTCGCCGAGGAACGCGTCCTCGCCGTCTCCTCGACGCACCCGCTCTCCGCACGGGACTCGGTGTCCATGGAGGACCTCGCCGACACGCCCCTCCTGACGATCGCGGGTGAACTGCCGGACTACTGGCTGGAACAGCACGTCCCGTCGCACACTCCGCTCGGCCGCCCGATAGCGCGCGGCCCGGCGGTGACCAACATGCAGGAGGCCCTGATGCTGGTCGCGGCCGGCCGAGGCGTCCTCCTCGCGGCCGCCCACACGATGACCTACTACACCCGCCCGGGCATCTCCTACCTCCCCCTCACCGACGCGGACCCGGTCAGATACAGCCTGGTCTGGCGCATGGGCGACAGCACCGCCGCAATGACCGCCTTCACCGAAGCCGCCCGCCGATCAGCCCGCCAACTGACGCAGGCAGCCCCCCGCACAACCCTCCCGACCTGATGCCCCCTGCAATCGGCCCCGATGGGGCGCGGCACCCTCGCACGGATACCCGCCGCTTCAGTGTTGCCGAACAACGGAGTCCGCCACCTGTTCGGCGCACTCGTCCTGGCCACCGGCAGGTTCTGAGAGGGTGCGCTCGTCCAGTCGGCGCAGCAGTGCCTCGGGCCGCAGCGGGTCGGTGGTCAGGCGGCCAGGCCCCAGGGCGTGGGGTGGTGGTGCGGGTCTCGCGGTCGAGGACCAGGCGGCGGTGGAGCATCAGGATGCCATAGACCTGTTCGACCACCCACCGCTTGGGCAGCGGCACGAACCCGCGCGTCTCGGGGTCGCGCAGCACGGTGACGACCTCGATGCCCAACCGAGCGCCGTGGGCGGCGACGGTGTTCTTGAACCTGGCGTCCACCCGCGCGGTGGCCACCCAGGGGTTGTCGATGGCGACGCGGCCCAGCAGTTCGGTCCCGATGGCGTTGTCGTGGGTGCTGGCGGTGCTCACCGTCACTGCGATCACGCAGCCCAGCACGTCCACCGCTAGGCCGTGTCGTCAAAGTAGGGGCGTAGTGGTCTGCTGGTGTGGACGGTGTAGGACGTGGTTCGTCGTCATGAGCTGACCGATGCCGAATGGACGGTGCTGGAGCCGTTGCTGCCCAGGCAGGCGATGAGTCGTCCGCAGGCCGATGACCGGCGGGTGCTGAACGGGATCGTGTTCGAGTTCCGCTCGGGTGTGGTCTGGCAGGACGTTCCCGAGCGGTACGGGTCCTGGCGCTCCCTGCACACCCGGTTCCGCAGGTGGGCGGCCGATGGCACGTTCACGGCGATGCCGGCCGCGGTGCAGGCGCGGGCGGATGCGGTCGGGGACGTCGATTGGCTGGTCTCGGTGGACTCCACCATCGTGCGCGCCCACCAGCACGCGGCTGGGCTCGAAAAGGGGGCGTCAGGCACTCGGCCGCTCGAGAGGCGGTCTGACCTGCAAGATCCATGTGGTGTGTGACGGGCGAGGTCGGTCGCTGGCGTTCGTGCTGACCGGCGGGAACGTCAATGACTGCACCCGGTTCACGCGCCTGATGGACGCCTTCCGGGTGTCCGGACTCGGGTTTGGCCGGCTTTGGGTGCGACTTGATCGTGTGATCGGCGATAAGGGTTACAGCACCAAGGCCATCCGCGCCCATCTGCGCTGCCGCGGTATCGCCGTGACGATTCCCGAACGCAGGGACCAGGTCCGCGACCGGCAGTGGCGCGGTAGCCGCGGTGGTCGGCCACCGGTCTTCGACAAGGGCTTCTACCGGTAGCGCAATGTGGTGGAGCGCTGCTTCAATCGGCTTAAGCAGTGGCGGGGGATCGTCACCCGTTACTGCAAGACCGCCGACTCCTTCCAAGCTGCGGTCACCCTGGCCGCTCTGCTGATGTGGCTGTGACACTTTGACGACACGCCCTAGGCTCATGGCTGATCATGGTTGCCGACGAGGGGGTTGCGGGGTATGAGCGGGCGAGTGACGGCGGTCAGCAGCAACGGGGAGTATTCGTTCACCAAGCCGAACCGGAACAGCGTCAGACTGCTCGCCGGTCTCGGTGTGGAGGGGGACGTGCATGCTGGTGTGACGGTCAAGCACCGCTCGCGCGTCGCACAGGATCCCACCCAGCCGAACCTGCGCCAGGTCCACCTCATTCATGAAGAGCTCTTCGCCGAGGTCGGTGAGGAAGGCTTCAAGGTGGCGCCCGGCGAACTCGGCGAGAACATCACCACGGGCGGCATCGATCTGCTCGGTTTGCCGGTCGGCACATTGCTGCGCATCGGCGATTCCGCCGTTCTGGAGGTCACCGGCCTGCGCAATCCCTGCCTGCAGATCGACAACTTCCGGGACGGGCTGCTGAAGCAGGTCGTCGGCCGCGACGAGGTGGGGAACATCGTGCGCAAGGCCGGAATCATGAGCATCGTGAGGGAAGGCGGCGTAGTGCGCCCCGGCGACACGATCGAAGTGGAGCTTCCCAGCGGTCCGCACCGACCCCTGGACCGGGTCTGACCAGTATCACCCGCCCGTGACCGTTACGTTTTGATTCTGAAATGCCACACAGAGCTACTTTGAGGCTCGTCGCACCAACCCGAGCGGAGGGCCGATGAGGCCGCTCCGGCGTCACGGTAAGGCGGCTTGGGCCAAGGAGGCGGATGTGAAACCACGGCTTCTTGCGCCCCGAGCGAGCGCGCTGTCAAGCGGCGTCACGTTGCTGGACGGCGGGGCGAGAGGCCTGGCCCCGGCGGGCTCGCCGTAGCGGCCGGAGGGCCATTGGACGTAGGCACTGGTGCCGGACTCGCTGGTGGTGTTGCTGTTGGGCAGCACGATATCCAGGACCTGGCCGACGCTGCCCGGCTCTCTGAAGATGACGGCGGGCCGCTGGGATTGGTATGGACCGTGGTGTCGATGGCCAGCGTGCCCGTCGCCGCGTGCGCGGGCGCAGCGGCGGGCAGCGCGCACAACGCGGCGGCGAAGAGGCCCAGGCGATGATCTCCTAGCCTTCGGCGAACGGTTCGTCGCTCCACCGGAACCAGGCTTGGTCGTCCTGGATGTGAAGCAAGAACTCGGCGACAGGCCCATGCGGTGCTACCAAGCGCACCGTGCTGGCAATCTGCTCATAGATCGCTTCCCATGTCTCGTAGTCATCATCGAGGTGATCGAGAAGTGCCAGCTCCTGCGAGAACAGCGGCTCCAGGTCAGGGAACGCCGGACCGGCCGCGAACCGGCCGTTGAGCCACGGCCAGTCTGCGGTCTCGATGGTGATCGCGCCGACCAGGTCGTCCTGCCGCATGAGTCGCCAGATGCCGCCCTTGAACCCCACGCGGACTCCCTCTCTCCAGCACCATGGAATACCGGGATCCACCCTACGGATCACCACCGACAGTGACTGAGCCCCCAGTGCGCAGCGAGAATACGGTCCCGCAGATTACGCGACCTCACCAGTTCTGGACCCCACCGAGTCGGCGGGCAAGGCCACCGGCTACGACGCGGCGCTGGTCCGGGCCGAGGAAGTCGAGGTCGAGATCGAGGACCGGACCGGGTGGTTGCAGGCCGAGCGTGACGCCCTCGCGCGGCGGATCAGCCTGGCGGTTCGCATCGCCACCGACCACCTCGAAGTCCACCCCCACCTTCTGCCTGGCACCTGCCCCGCCTGCGCCCTGATCGTCGCGCTGGAGATCGCACCCGTGGTCGCCGCCGACCTGCTGCGTGACAGGGTTCGCCGCAGCCCTGGCCGGCCTACCGGGTGTGGAGGACCGGCTGGGGAAGGTCGATACCTACGGGTTCGACTACATGACCTCGGGCGCCGGGCAGATTCAGAAGCGGGTGGCCTCGGACACGGTCATGCTGCAGCAACAGACCCACGACCGGCGATAAACGGCGGCGGAAGCCTTTGCGGCGTCAGATGCGGCCGGTCTCGTGGGCCCACATGGCGACCTCGACGCGGTTTCGGGCGCCGAGCTTTCGCATGAGGCTGGCGAGGTGGGCTTTGACGGTGCTCGGGGTGATGTAGAGCTCGCCGGCGATCTCATTGTTGGTGCGGCCTCGGGCTACAGATACGAGGACTTCCTCCTCGCGGGCGGTGAGCGGCTCTATCGGCTGCCTCGGTGGTGGGGTCTCTGCGTGGGCGAAAGCTGCGAGCAGCCGGACGGTCACGCTGGGCGCTATCAGTGCGTTCCCGTCGGCGGCGGCATGGATGGCCTGGGTCAACAGGGCGGGTCCGGCGTCCTTGAGTAGGAACCCGCGGGCGCCGGCTTTGAGCGCCCCGTGGACGTACTCGTCGAGGTCGAAGGTGGTGATGACCACGATCGGCAGGGGGTCGGTGACGTCGGGGCCGGCGAGGCGCCGGGTGGCTTCGATGCCGTCCATCAGCGGCATCCGGATGTCGAACAGACCGACGTCGGGGCGCAGCTGGAGCGCCAGGCGGACTGCCTCGCGCCCGTCGGCGGCCGCGCCGACCACTTCGATGCCGGGTTGGGCGTCGAGCAGCATGGTCAGCCCGGTGCGCACGATGGGCTGGTCGTCGGCGATGAGGACCCTGATGCTCATCGTGGCGTCCCGGTTCGGGGCAGGACCGCCTCTACCCGCCAGCCCCGCTCGGCGGCGGGGCCTGCGTGGAAGGTGCCGCCGAGTAGTGAGGCGCGTTCCCGCATGCCCACCAGGCCGTAGCCTGCCGGGGCGCGGCCGCCGGCGGCGGAGCCGTCGTCGTCGATGGTCAGCCGTACCTGGTCGGCGTCGCCTGTGACGGCGACGGTGACCCGGGTCGCGTGGCGGGCGTGCCGTCGAGCGTTGGTGATGGACTCCTGGGCCAGGCGGTAGATCGCGGCCCCGACCGCCGGGCTGAGGTCTTCGAGCTCGCCGAACAACGTCACCTCGACGCAGGGACGCGTCCGGCCGTCGGTGGCGAGCTGCTGGACCTCGGCCACGCCGGGCTGCGGCGCGAACTCGGTGTCCTTGGGGGAGCGGAGCACACCGACGATGGCGCGCAGCTCGGTGAGGGTGCGGGTCGCTGCGTCCTCGATGACGGCCAGGGCCTCGAGGGCACGCTCGGGGTGGGAGGCCGCGATGGCACGTCCTGCCTGGGCCTGGATGGCGATGCCCGAGACGTGGTGGGCGACGGTGTCGTGGAGTTCACGAGCGAGCAGTTCGCGTTCGCGGGCCTTGGCTTGGTCGATGTCGCGGATGCGGATCTTCGTGCGGTAGCGGATGGCGGCGCCGAGCGCGGCGGCGAACAGGAAGAACGCGTATCCGGCGACCGTCTCCGTCACGCTGCCCGATTCGGCGACGCAGGTGATGGGCAGCCAGAGCAGGATGACGCCGAGACCGCTGGCGGCTTCCCGGCCGGAGCCCCACCGGAACAGGGCGTAGGCGATGACCAGGGTGGCCGAGACACTCGAGGGCAGAGTGCCTTGCGATCCGGTGAGGACTCGGACGATGTCGACCACCGTCACCGTGCTGAAAGCCACCACGGCCGCGACGAGCGGGTGCGTACGTCGCCACGGAAGGGGGGCGACGACCGCGAGCGCGGCGATGAGCAGCAGCGGGAGCGGCGCCATGTCCTCGCGGAGCACCGCTTCCAGCACGGACCAGCAGATCAGTACCGCGACCAGGGCCCGGTCCCGCAGCCTCCGGTCCGGGGGATTCGTGGGTCGAGGTTCGGCCCACAGCGAGCGGAGTGCGTTGGTGGCCACCTTGATCAGCCTAGGCAGCCCGCGTGTTCGGTACATCCGCCGAAAGTACAAAAGGCGTGTTCGGCGTATCCGCCGAAAGTACAAGAGGTCGGTTGTGCCAACGACCAGATCGGATCAGGCTCCGGGGCTGATGTGCCCGCCGCCGACATCCGTGAAGGTGGGAGCACCCACCTGATCAAGCCAAGGAGCACGGTGATGAGAACGCCTCAATCCCACACCGCACCAGGGAATCCGCCGTCCCAGAGCACGCTGGAAGATCTGCGCCTGCCCGTGCAGGCCAAGCTCGCTGCAGCATGGACCAGTTTCATGTTCCTCTACATCTACGTCGACTACCTCGCCCTGTACAAGCCCGGCTTCGTGGACGACCTCCTGGCCGGCATCGTCCACGAGTTCGACCTCGGCCCGACCTTCGTCGCCATCGCGCTCACGCTCATGGCCATCCCGATCCTCATGATCCTGCTCTCCGCGACACTGCCCGCCCGTGCCAACCGCACCATCAACCTCGTCGTGGCAACGCTCTACATCCCCGTCTCGGTGTTCAACGCGGCAGGGGAGCCGTGGTCCTACTCCTATTTCTACGGCCTCTCCATCGGACTCGAGGTGCTTCTTCTGGCCTTCATCCTGCGCTCCGCCTGGAACTGGCCACGCCGCACCGCATCACCGGCGAGTCTGGCAACCGGCCTCGACAGCGAGCCGCTCCGCCCGCCGCAGCAGGCGTGACCGCCCGCCCTGCGCCCGACCATCCTTCGCTCACGCCACCCGCGGGCACGGCCGCCTGTCTCAGCGGGTCTGTAACGGTTTCGGTGTAACCGTCATGTCCGGTGTTATCGGTGTCCGGCGGCCAGGCGGCCAGGCGGCCAGGCGGCCGTCGAAGGCGAGCTCGAATGCGTTGAGTGCGGCTTCCCATCGGTTGGTCCAGCGTTGTCGGCCTCGACCGGTGGGATCCAGGCTCATCACGGCGAGGGAGACAATTTCGAGGGCCGCCTGCTCGGACGGGAAGTGCCTGCGGGCGTTGGCGGCGCTTAGCGCTCATACCCGGACAGATAGTCCTTCTGGCGCCCATCTCTGCGTAGCGGGCTCCTCCGTGAACGTCTGGCTCCCGCGAGCACCGGATCACCGGATGCCGTTCCGGGCCTGGCGGATGGCAGTCACCCGCCAGCCGCGAGATCTGCAGCGAGACCGCGTTGGACAGATCAGGGGCATGGGTTTGCCGGGTCAGGCCTGGGCGTGCATATGCTTCTGCGCCCATTCCTCGAAGCTGGTGAGCGGGATGCCGAGGTCTCTGGCGTACTGCGGGCGGCCGGGCTGTTCGGCCACGTTCAACCATTCGTGTGAGGCGCCCATGGCGGGCATGCCGGCGGAGAGGGCTTCTTGTTCGGTCATGTCCGGCGCGGACAGCGGTGTGCCCAAGGAGCGGGTGAGGATCTCGGCGATCTCGGCCATCGACAGATGGTCGCTCGCGAACTCCAGCTCGATCCGGTCGAATCGCTCCGGGTCGGCGATGGCCGCGGCGGCGGCCCGGCCGACGTCCTCGGTCGCGACGAGGGACAGCCGAGTCCGGGGCTTCAGGACGCTCACCAGGCCTCCTTCGACACCGCGCGGGAACAGGAATGCCATGGAGGGCAGGAAGTTCTCCATGAAGAAGCCCGGCTTGATGAGCGTCCAGCGAGGGAATCCGGCCACGCGCAGGTGGTCCTGGATCGCGGCCTTGGCGGTCATGGAGGGTTCCACCGAGGCCCAGCGGCCCTCGGCCCAGCCGGGAGTCTGGGTGTGCTGCCCGGCGCCGACGGTGGAGGTCTGCACGAACTGCGGCACCCCGGCGGCCTTCGCGCCCTCGATGAGGTTGACGGCCTGGGCCACCTCACCCGCGAAGTCGAAGCCTTCGGCGGTCACGGCGGCCATCTGCACGGAGAAGACGGCGCGGGCGCCCTCAGCCGCCCGGACCACGGAGCTGCGGTCCTGGAGGTCGCCGGCGACAAGTTCGGCGCCGAGCGTTTCGACGGCCCTGGCCCGGGCCGAGGCGGGGTCGCGTACCAGCGCGCGGACGGGGACGCCCGCCGCAAGCAGGGCGCGGGCAGTGGCCCCGCCCTGCTTGCCGGTGGCGCCGGTGACCAGGACGGGCGCGGAATCTGTGGACATGGTGCTCCTCGGATGCTCGACCACATAAACGGTGGGCCCCGCCGTTTATGTTCCGGTACGATATGGCGGACCCCGCCGTTTTACAACCCCGGAGGTGGCGCCATGCCCGACAGCCAGCGTGCGGACGCCCGGCGCAATCACGCGCGCATCCTCGCCGTGGCCGAGGAGGAGGTCGCCGCCCACGGCTTCGGCGCATCGCTGGAGCAGATCGCCCGCGCCGCCGGGGTCGGTTCGGCGACCGTGCGCCGCCATTTCCCCACCCGGCGCTCCCTGCTCGAGGCGGTCTCCCGCAAGAGGATCGAGGCCCTGCACGCCCGCGCCATCGACCTGGCCGGCGAGGGCGACAGCCGGGACGCGCTCCTGCAGTGGCTGGGCGACCTGGTTGCCTACTGCGTCGCCGCCCGGGGGTTGGCGGCCGCGCTGTCCTACGACGGCACCGAACCCGACCCGGCCCAGCAGAACAGCTGCTCGGCGACCCTGGAGGAGGCGGCGGGCCCGCTGCTGCACCGCGCCGTGCGGGACGGCGCGGTCACGCCGGACGTCACCATCGCCGATCTGATCACGATGGTCGTCGGCATCGCCCTGGCCACCGAACACCACCCCGACCCTGCCGCCCAGGCCGACCGGCTTTTCCGACTGGCAGTGGCGGGAGTGAGCCCGCAGACGGACCGCCCCGGCGAAATCGGCCCGAAACTCGGAGGGTAGCCGGGACGCATTACTGCACCCCGGCCCCCTCAGAACCGCGCGTGCCGCTCCTCGGGGTGTCGGCAACGAAACTGCCATGAGGTACGCGCGTCTGCTCCAGCTCAGGTCAGCGCTGCAGATCGCCGGGCGCCGGACCTGTCAGAGTCTGCTCCGTCCGGTGATCACAGCCCATACGACCTGGGGAAATCCAATCGCATGTACTTCATGGCACGAGTCTTACCGACACCCCAGCTCGTCGCGGACGAAGGGATGCCGCTCGGCCTCCAGCCGCTCACGGAGACCGGAAGAACCGCCTCACGGTCACCGAACGCCGCCACCGCCTCCACCGCACGGCAGCGCACCAGCGAATCGGCATCATCGATCAGGTCGATCAGGAACGGAAGCCCGGCCCGCACGGCCGCTGGACGTCCCCGGCCAGGTGCCCAGGACGGTTCAAGGTCTCCTTGCAGATCTCTCCGAGGAGAGAGATCGACCTCGGCGCTTGGATTCCGGCCTTGATTAACCGGACCAGGTAAGGGATGACGTAGAGCGTGACGGGATAGACGGTGTCCAGGTTGAGGATGCTGGAGCCGCGCCCCCACCGCTCCGGTCCGACCGCGACCCCTGCCATACGCCGCAACCGATTCCGCGTGCCGCACTCGGGATCGATCTCGTCCACAGGGGGTCGTCCAGGACGTCGAGCAGCCCCACGTCGTTCATGAGCGAGGATCTTGCCAGGCTACCCGGACACTTCACACTCAGGCGGATGTTCCGTAAGGGGATCCCCCGACAGAACACCACCCGGCCAGAACAGGACCCCAGGTCAAGGTGTTCCGTATAGCTGTTCCGGTGAAGGCCCCTTATCCGCAACACTTGAGCGCGTGAACGCCCCCTGCGGCACCGACGGACAAGACGTCGTGATCCAGACCGAGCAGCTGCTCGCGCTCGGCGTCCCGCAGGGCCGCATCTGCATCGACCGCGGATTCTCCGGCACCAACCACCGCAACCGGGCCGGCCTCGACCAGGCACTCGCCGCCGTCTGGGACGGGACGGTGTTCACCGTCACCGAGTTCGACCGGTTCGCCCGCAACATGGCCGAAGCCAACGACCTGCTCACCGACCTGTCCGGCCGGGGCGTGCTGTTCGGCCTGGGCGCCAGCGTCTACGACTGGAGCGACCCTCCGGCCGACTGTTCCTCCAGACCCTCGCCGTGCTCGCCGAGTTCGAAGCCGGCATCGGACACCAGCGCACCCGCGAAGGCATGGCCCTGACCAAGAAGAACGGCAAGCTCAAAGGCAAGCAACCCGAACTGTCCGAGCCCGCACGCCGCTCCATCCGCCGCCGCTACGCCGAAGGCCGGATCTCCCTTGCCGACCTGGCCACCGAGTACAGCGACGGACGCTCCACCATTCACCGCATCATCCGCGGGAACCCCGAAAGCCCCAAGTAGAACGTAGGCTCACTACCGCGGCCGATCACCCGTACCTGACGGCGCCCGGCACGAGGAAGTACGAGCGGCCTTTCACAACGAAGGCGTCCAGCGCCGCCCTCGCACGCATCCAAGGGTTAAGCCGGGCCCCCTCCGGACCGTACTCGGGGTCGAGGAACCTGCGGGCAGTCGTTAGCGGTGAGATTGGTCTTGGCTCTCGCGCGTCCCGGAATCCGTCCCGGCTATCAAGCCGGGCCAAGTAGGTTCCAGGACGACCGCAAGCCGTGGTGGCCCTGAGGCCATGTCCTGTTCCCGCCAACGCCCAGGGTTGCGGAAATGCCGCGGATTCCACGGAAGTGTCGGTCGGCGTCGCTAGAGTCGATCGACTTGAGCCAACCGTGGAGGGTACGCATGGGTGGGCTGCTCGACAGTGCGGACCTAGAGGTCCAGGCCGACTACGGCATGTTCGGGATCGCCGACCCCGATGGCGAGGAGGTCGATGTTCCCGCGGGTAACTGGTTGTCCACGGGGCGATCAGGGTTCCTCGTCAATGTCGCCTCCGACCTTGCTCACCCGGCGGTGAGATTGGAGTACTGGCAGGGCACGCCGGCTGATCCCGTCGAAGAGCATGAGGTCCAGGAGACCTTCCGCCTGTTCCTGCCGACCGGGGAGTTGGCCCTCAACCAGATTTCCCTCGGCTTCGAACACGACGTGCTGACCGTTCCGGCCGGACACCACCGGGTGCGGATCACCGGCTGGGGACGCGAACGGGTCCAGTCCACGGTCCAAGAGCTCCGGGTACGTCACCCTGGCCTGGATAGCCCGGAGCGGGAGGCCGGCTACGAAGCCCTGGCCGGAACGGAGCACTATTTGGTTCAGTTCCAACTCGACGAGTCCACCGCAGTGCCGGGCTGAGGAGCCCCGACGTTGGCACACGATCCCACACGGATGTCCTTCAACCTCCAGGACGTCGGAGCATGAGCGGTTCGGTCGCCTCGCTCAGGCCATGATCACTCTCAGCGATAACGAGCTCAATCCAGCCCGCTTAGCGGGACTTTTCGTTCCGATGTTCGCCAAGCCCCGAACACCAACCCGAGGAGACATCAGCTTAGCGATAACCACCCCGATGTCCCTTTTGGCTTGACACATACCGGAGACGGGGACGTTGAACGACCTCGTCAGCAACCAGGATCCTGCAAGGTCGGAGTTCAAAACGGCTCTGGGGCGTTGCGGAGTCATCCGATGTCGGGCAGGCGGTGCGTCTGTCTCATGGCGATGTCTTGTGCGCGGTGGCGGCAAGCCGCCGGAGCTGAAGAAGGCCAGGGCGGGAGCCGTTCCATCACCGTCATTCGGCGTGTCCTTGCTCGGCGGCTGCGGCGTAGGCGGCGGCGAGGCGCTCGAACGGGCCTGGACCGTCGTGCGACTTCGGCGGGGCGCCGAGGTGGCGGACGCGGAGTTCGTCCATGAGCTCTTCGATGAATGCCGGGCCCTCATCGCGCATGAGCTGCTGTCGGCTGCGGAGTTCGTTGTTGCCGGAGCTCCAGTCGAGGCCCCAGTTGCCGAGTGCATAGATGATCGGAAGAGTCTGGATGCCGGCTTCGGTGAGGCTGAAGCGCGCGCGCTGTCCGCGGACCGCGGTGCCTCGGGTGAGGATCCCCGCATCGACGAGTCGCTTGAGGCGGTCGGCGAGGATGTTCGAGGCGATGCCCTCGATCGACCCGGTGAGTAGCGCGCGGAAGTAGCGGCGGTCGCCGAAGATGACGTCGCGCAGCACGAGCAGCGACCAGCGGTCTCCGAGCACCTCGATGGTGGCGTTGATCGGACATCCGGACCGTGGTTCCACGATTCCTCCTTGACGGGCATTTCACTCCCTCTATAGTAGTTGCAGAATGCAATCACTAGAGGGAAGGAGAGTTGGTGGGACGTTTCGTTTATTCGATGCAGGTGTCCCTTGACCTGCGGATCGAGCAGGTTCCGGGGGACAACGGCGCCGGCGAGTGGCTGCGCATCGACGAGGAGCTGCACCGCGAGGCCAACGCGCAGACACAGGCGCTCGCGCTCATGGTCCAGGGCCGGGCCTACTACGAGGCCATGGAGGAATGCTGGCCGCGGGCACGCGAGGACGCCTCGCTGCCGGATGTCATGCGTGAGTACGGCGAGATCTGGACTGCCAAGCCCAAGGTGCTCGTCTCCCGCACGCGCCGCAGTGCCGATCACAACACTCGGATCATCGGCGGAGACGACGCCATCGAGCAACTCGCAGCCCTGCGGGCCGAGACCGACGGCAGCATCAGTGTGGGCGGCGCGGCGCTCGCCACACAGCTGCTCCGGGCCGGTCTTCTCGACGAGCTGCTGCTCTTCACCCATCCCGCGATCCTCGGCTTCGGCAGGCCGCTGTTCGACGACTACGACCTGCCGATCGATCTCGGCCTGTTGGAGCAGCGATCGTTCGAGCGGGGCGTCACGATGCATCGTTACGCCATCCGGGATGCGAAGGAGGCGAGCTCGTGCTGAGACCGGTCGCCGAGGGCGTGCTGGTCCACGAGAGCGAGTTCGTGCAGAGCAACGCCGTCGTGGTGCAGGGCCGGTCTGGTGTGCTGCTCATCGATCCCGGGGTGACCGGCTCCGAGATCGACTGCCTCGCGAATGACCTGTCCGAATGGGGGCAGCCCGTTGTGGCGGGGTTTTCCACGCATCCGGATTGGGATCACCTGCTCTGGCACGCCCGGCTCGGTG
>NZ_BAAAHH010000072.1:0-18557 GCF_039525175.1 Actinocorallia libanotica | reverse complement strand
AGCGACCTGGTTTAACTTATCAGGCTCTTTCTGCCTGTCAAATCCGCTCTTTCGGGATAATTCCCTCTTGATTGGATTCTGCAGTTCGTTTCGCGCCTTTCGGCGCTTCCCTCGCTGCAACCCTTCCAATTTATCAGGCTGTTTTTGCCTGTCAAATCCGCTCTTTCGAGCTGATCTTCCTTGGGAGGTTCCGATCTCTCGACCGGCAAGATGCAACTGTACGGCACCCCATGAGAGCCGTCAAACCGAGGTTCCTCCCCTCCCACGAGGGGTCCCAAACCTCCGGACCGCCGACTCCTCGAGGTCGCTACGTTCAGTCAACCTCCAGACCCCCGCGAAGCACACCAAGCCAGGACCTTTTCTGGGAAGAGCGACATTGCCCGCCCGCCCCGTGCGGTGACCGCATGCCGAACGACGACTCCCGCCCGCGTCACCAGGTCGGATCCGGTGCACGGCCTCGTCCCGCACCAACCCGGAGATGTGGCCCCAGGACGACGAGCTCGTCATGCCGTTCAAGGCGCTGGGCTTCACCCGGATCCGCGCCGCCGCGGGACGCGTGCCGGATCACGGCCCGTGCGTCGAGGCGGCCGGAACATCGAATTGGCCCTGTTCCGCGAAGGTCGGGCCGTCGCAGAGTGGTGGCATGAGCGATGCCTCCCCCAGTCCCGAACGGCTTTTCTGGACCGTCTTCGAACCGATCCACGCGATCAGCTACTTCCATCCCGACTTCGCCGCCGCCATGGTCGGCAGCGGCCTGACGGGCTGGTGGAACGGCTACTTCGCGGGGCGTGCCGCCCCGCTCGGCCGGGTCGGCGCGCCCGCCGTCACCTCCCTGTTCTTCGTGTTCGCCCCGTCGCGGGTGGCCAAGGCCGTACCCGAGGTGTGGCGGCACATCGATCCGGTGAAAGCCGTCGAGACCCGGTTGGCGACCGCCGACGAGGTCCTGTCGCAGTTCACCTCCGACCATGCCCTGCCGGATCTGCGGGAGGCATTGACCGCGTTGAGGAGATGCGTCGACGGCCTGGACTTCGGCGGGCGGGCCCTTGCCGCCGCGTGGGCCGGCGTCCCCCCGCCCAGCACCCTTCTCGGTCAGATCTGGCTGGCCGCTACCGTCCTGCGGGAGCACCGGGGCGACGGGCACGTCATCGCCTCCGTGGAGAACGGGCTGACCGGTCTCCAGGCGAGCATCACCCATGTCGCGACGGGCAAGGTGCAGCGGGAGCGGATCCAGGTGACCCGCGGCTGGAGCGACGAGGAGTGGCGGACGGCCGAGGCCGAGCTCGTGGACCGGGGGATCCTCGACGGTTCGGGCGCGCTGACCGCGCGGGGCGCCGCCCTCCGTGACCGGGTCGAGGAGACGACCGACCGCCTGGCCGCGCGGAGCCCCGTCCTGCCGGAGGACCCTTCCCGGGTGATCCGGGTGCTGCGGGTCCTGAGCGCCGACATCCGGCGCCATCCCTCTTTCCCGGACGCCAACCCGATAGGCGTCCCGCATCCCATGGCGAAGGGGTAGTCGGGAAAAGACGAAGGCCCCGTCTCACGTGAGACGGGGCCTTCGTCGAACTGTGGAGCTATGGGGATTCGAACCCCAGACCTCCTCCATGCCATGGAGGCGCGCTACCAACTGCGCTATAGCCCCGCCGCCGGGCGTTTTCACTGCCTGGCAACGAGGTGAGAGCTTACATGCGTCCGGCCCGCAGCGCGAATCGGCGCCAAACATCAACGTTGCCTTATATAAGCGAAAGCCTATATATTGGCCGCATGCACGCGTTCGACGTCCTCGGCGATCCCGTCCGCCGCCGCATCCTCGAACTCCTGGCCGACGGAGAGCTGGCCTCGGGGCAGATCGGCGCGGTGGTCCAGGAGGAGTTCGGCATCTCCCAGCCGGCCGTCTCCCAGCACCTGCGCGTCCTTCGGGAGACGGGCTTCACCACGGTGCGGGCGGTGGGGACACGCCGCCTGTACGCGGTGAACTCCGCGCCTCTCGCCGAGGTCGACGCGTGGCTGGACAGGTTCCGCCGCTTCTGGACCCCGCACCTGGACGCCCTGGCGACCGAACTGGCCCGGGGGAGGCGCGAACGGCGCCTGGCACGGGAGCAAACGCCACAGGACGACACCGACGAGAGGAAGAACCCATGATCGACGTCACCCACCAGATCGACGAGGTGCGCCGCGAGGTCGGCGGCCGGATGCTGGAGGCCGGGGAGGCCCGGGTCGTCACCATCTCCCAGACCTACGCGGCGGACGTCGAGGACGTCTGGGACGCCTGCACCAGCGCCGAGCGCATCCCCCGCTGGTTCCTGCCGGTGAGCGGCGAGCTGAAGGTCGGCGGCCGCTACCAGCTGGAGGGCAACGCGGGCGGGGTGGTCGAGGCCTGCGACCCGCCCCGGTCGTTCCGCGCCACCTGGGAGTTCGGCGGCGAGGTCAGCTGGATCGAGGTCGCCCTCACCCCGCAGGGCGGCGGCACCCTCTTCGAGCTGCGCCACATCGCGCACGTGGACGACGAGCGCTGGACGGAGTTCGGCCCGGGGGCGGTGGGCATCGGCTGGGACCTGTCGCTGGTGGGACTGAAGCTCCACCTTTCGAGCGGGGAGGCGGTGGACCCGGCGGAGGCCATGGCCTGGACGACGTCCCCGGAGGGCCTGCGGTTCATGGAGGGCAGCAACCGCGCCTGGTGCGAGGCCGACATCGCCGGCGGCACCCCCGCAGAGCAGGCGCGGGCGGCGGCCGAACGCACCATCGCCGCCTACACCGCGACGGAGTGACCGAGAAAACACTGAAGGCCCGTGATCTCGCGATCACGGGCCTTTGCGGTGGAGCTATGGGGATTCGAACCCCAGACCTCCTCCATGCCATGGAGGCGCGCTACCAACTGCGCTATAGCCCCGCAACTGGTGGACTTTCATCCCCCAGCGCCCGATCAGTGTATCGGACTCCAGAGAGGAGTTCGAACCGGTTAGGCCCGGTCGTCGCTGAGCACCGGCTCGGGGAGGGTGCCGGCGTTGTGGTCGATCAGCCGCCAGCCGTGGCGGCCCTCGGCCAGCACGGTCCAGCAGCAGTTCGACAGGCCGCCGATGCGCTCCCAGAACTCCTCGGGCAGGCCGAGGAGGTGGCACATGCCCAGCCGCAGGGCGGCGCCGTGGGAGGCCGCGACGAGCAGCCCGCCGTCGGCGAGGTTCTCGATGGCGCGCTCCAGCGCCCCGCCGACCCGCTTGGCGACCTCGGCCCCGGTCTCGCCGCCCGGCGGCTGCCAGATGGCGTGCTCGGCCGGGTAGCGGGCGCGGATCTCGGCTCCGGTGAGGCCCTCCCACTCGCCGCCGTCCCGCTCCACCAGGTCGGGATCGTGGTCGACGGGCAGGCCGGTGCGGGCCGCCAGCGCCTGGGCGGTGCGGGCGGCGCGCTGCAGCGGCGAGGCGATGATCGCGGTGGGTTCCAGCGCGGCCAGCAGCCGTGCCGCGCGCTCGGCCTGGGCGACGCCCACCTCGTCGAGGGGGATGTCGGTCTTGCCCTGGAAGCGGTTCTCCAGGTTCCAGGCGGTGCGGCCGTGCCGCCAGAGGACGAGCCTGCGCCTGCTCACGCGGTCCCCCTGGCCCGCTGGGCCATGTGCTCGTTGATCTCCGCGGGGAGCTCGACCGGGGGGCAGTCCTTCCACAGCCGCTCCAGGGCGTAGAAGGCGCGCTCCTCCTCGTGCTGCACGTGGACGATGACGTCGACGTAGTCGAGGAGGATCCAGCGGCCCTCCCGCTGCCCCTCGCGGCGGACGGGTCTGATCCCCAGCTCCTCGCGCAGGCGCTTCTCGACCTCCTCGACGATGGCCTGGACCTGCCGGTCGTTGGTGCCGGAGCAGAGCAGGAAGGCGTCGGTGATCACCAGCTGCTCGCTCACGTCGTAAGCGATGATGTCGTCGGCCAGCTTGTCGGCCGCCGCCTCTGCGGCGAGCCCGATCAGCTGGACGGCTCTTTCGGATGCGGTCACGAAGTCGTGATCCCTCTCGTTGCCGAATGCTGCCGTCTCTCAGCGTATCCGTCCGGACCCCGCTCCACCGAACGAGTAACGCACCCGGGCCTGGGTAGGGCTCGGAGCATGCTGGGACTCCCCGAGACGACGAAAGCGTGCCTGTTCGACCTGGACGGCGTTCTCACCGACACGGCCGTGCTGCACAACGCGGCGTGGAAGACGATGTTCGACGCGTTCCTGACCGCGCGGGGCCAGGCCCCGTTCGATCCGGTCAAGGACTACCAGCAGTACGTCGACGGCAGGCGGCGCGAGGACGGGGTGCGGACCTTCCTGATCTCCCGGGGGATCGCCCTGCCCGAGGGCTCCCCCGGCGACCCCCCGGAGGCCGACACCGTGTACGGGCTGGCCTCCCGCAAGAACGCCCTCCTGCTGGATCTGATCGCCCGGAAAGGGGTGCAGGTCTTCCCCGGTTCGGTGGACTACGTCCGGAAGGCGCGTGCCGCCGGGCTGCGCACCGCGGTGGTCTCCTCCAGCGCCAACACCGTCGAGGTGCTGCAGTCCGCGGGGATCAGCGGCCTCTTCGACGCCCGGATCGACGGGGTGGTCGCCGCCAAGCGCAAACTCCCGGGCAAGCCGGAGCCCGACACCTTCCTGGCGGGGGCGGCGGCCGTCGACGTCCCGGCGGGGCTGTGCGCGGTCTTCGAGGACGCCCTCGCCGGCGTCGAGGCGGGGCGGGCCGGGCGGTTCGGCACGGTCGTGGGCGTGGACCGGGTGCGGGACGGCTTCCACGCGCCCGCGCTGAAGGCGCACGGCGCCGACATCGTGGTCACCGACCTCGCGGACCTGCTGGAGCGGTGATGGCCATCCCCTACGAGGTCGATCCCTGGCGGATCCGGGAGACCACCCTGGATCTCCAGCGGCTCGCCCAGACCGAGTCGGTCTTCGCCCTGTCCAACGGGCACATCGGGGTGCGCGGCAACCTCGACGAGGGGGAGCCGCACGGGCTGCCGGGCACCTACCTCAACTCGGTGTACGAGCTGCGGCCGCTGCCGTACGCCGAGGCCGGCTACGGCTATCCGGAGACCGGCGAGACGGTGATCAACATCACCAACGGCAAGATCATCCGACTGCTGGTCGACGACGAGCCGCTGGACGTGCGGTTCGGCAGGCTGGACTCCCACGAGCGGGTGCTGGACCTGCGGGCGGGCACCCTCACCCGGACCATGCAGTGGTGCTCGCCGGCGGGCCCCTCGATCCGGATGACCTCCACCCGGCTGGTGTCGCTGACCCAGCGCTCGATCATGGCGATCTGCTACCAGCTCGAACCGGTGGACTCCGAGGTGCAGCTGGTGATCCAGTCGGAGCTGGTCGCCAACGAGCCCATGCCGTTCCTGGGCACCGACCCGCGCACCGCGGCGGTCCTGGAGTCCCCGCTGCGCGCCCTGGAGCACCTGGCCAACGACGACAGGATCGTCCTGGTGCACGAGACCAAGGGCAGCGGGCTGCGGCTGGCCGCGGCGATGAGCCACGCGGTCGAGACGCCGGGCAAGCGCACCCTCGACGTGGAGGCCGAGGACGACATCGGCCGGTACACGCTGGCGACCCGGCTCCGGCCGGACGAGCGGCTGACGCTGGTGAAGTACGTGGCGTACGGCTGGTCCAGCCACCGCTCCCGGCCCGCGCTGCACGACCAGGTGGCCGCGGCGCTGGCGGGCGCCGAGCTCACCGGCTGGGACGGCCTGCTGTCCGAGCAGCGCGGCTACCTGGAGGAGTTCTGGCGGGGCGCGGACGTGGAGGTCGACGGCGATCCGGAGGTCCAGCAGGCCGTCCGGTTCGCCCTCTTCCACATCCTGCAGGCCGGCGCCCGCGCGGAGCGGCGCATCATCCCGGCCAAGGGGCTGACGGGCCCGGGGTACGACGGCCACACCTTCTGGGACACCGAGACCTTCGTGCTGCCCGCGCTCACCTACTCCGTCCCCGACGCGGCGGCGGACGCGCTGCGCTGGCGCTACTCCACGCTCCCGCAGGCGATGGAGCGCGCCCGGCAGCTGGGCCTCCAGGGCGCGACCTTCCCGTGGCGGACGATCAGCGGCGGGGAGTGCTCGGGGTACTGGCCGGCGGGCACCGCGGCGTTCCACATCAACGCCGACATCGCCGACGCCGTCCACCGCTACCTGGACGCCACCGGCGACATGGAGTTCGCCCGCGAGGTCGGCGTCGACCTCCTGGTCCACACGGCGCGGCTGTGGCGGGGCCTGGGGCACCACGACCTCGACGGCAGGTTCCGCATCCACGGCGTCACCGGGCCCGACGAGTACAGCGCCGTGGTGGACAACAACGTCTACACGAACGTCATGGCGCAGAAGAACCTCCGCGCGGCGGCGGACCTGGTGCTCTCCCTCCCCGACGAGGCCGACCGGCTGGAGGTGACGGCGGAGGAGGCCGCGTCCTGGCGCGACGCCGCCGACAAGATGCACATCCCGTTCGACGAACGGCTGGGCGTCCACTCGCAGAACGACGGCTTCACCGACGGCGCGCCGTGGGACTTCCGGCGCACCCCGCCCGACCACTACCCGCTGCTGCTGCACTACCCCTACTTCGACCTCTACCGCAAGCAGGTCGTCAAGCAGGCGGACCTGGTGCTGGCGATGCACCTGTGCAGCCAGGCGTTCACCGCCGAGGAGAAGGAGCGCAACTTCTCCTACTACGAGGCGATGACGGTGCGCGACTCGTCCCTGTCGGCGCAGACCCAGGCCGTCATCGCCGCCGAGGTGGGCTACCTGGACCTGGCGCACGCCTACCTCACCGAGACCTCCCTGATGGACCTGCGCGACCTGGAGCGCAACACCGGGGACGGACTGCATCTGGCGTCGCTGGCCGGGGCGTGGAACGCGCTGGTCTCCGGGTTCGGCGGGCTGCGCAGGCGCGGGGGGCGGCCGAGCTTCGCGCCCCGCATCCCCGAGACGCTGGGTCGGCTGGAGTTCCGGCTGCGCTACCGGGGATCGCTCATCAAGGTGACGGTCCACTCCGAGGAGGCCGCCTACGAGCTGGTGGAGGGTCCGGAGCTGACGATCTTCCATCACGGCGAGGAGCACCGGCTGCAGGACGCGCTGCGGCTGCCGATCCCCCGCAAGACGCCCTCGCTGCCCCGCCCCGAGCAGCCTCCCGGACGGCCTCCGCTCGGCCATCTGATCCAGGCGCCCGGGCAGTACCCCGATCAGTCGCGGTAGAGCTCCCACTTGTTGATGTACTGGACGATGCCGTCGGGCACCAGGTACCAGACGGGCTCGCCGGCCCGGACGCGGTCGCGCACCTCGGTGGAGGAGATGGCCAGCGCGGGCACCTCCACCAGGCTCACCCGCCCCTCGGGCAGGCCGGGATCGGCCAGCACGTGCCCCGGCCGGGTGCAGCCGATGAAGCGGGCGAGCTTGAACATCTCCTCGGCGTCGCGCCAGCTCAGCATCTGCCCCAGGGCGTCCGCGCCGGTGATGAAGAACAGCTCGGCGCCCGTGCCCAGGAGCTCGCGCATGTCACGCAGCGTGTCATGGGTGTAGGTGGGGCCGCCCCGGTCGATGTCGGCGCGGCTCACCCGGAACCTGGGGTTGGAGGCGGTGGCGATGACCGTCATGAGATAGCGGTCCTCGGCCGCGGTGACCCGCTTGTCGGCCTTCTGCCAGGGCTGACCCGTGGGCACGAAGATCACCTCGTCCAGCCCGAAGAGGTGCTGCACCTCGCTGGCCGCGACGAGGTGTCCGTGGTGGATCGGGTCGAAGGTGCCGCCCATGATCCCTACCCGGCGCTCGCTCATGGTGACCAAGCCTAGGTGACCGCTTTTTCGGGAACCTGACCAGGGGTCCTGGTCGTCGGAGTTAGCATGCCCGATATGCCGAACTCCCCCGATCGTGCTCGCGTCCGCTTCCCCGGAATCTCCTCCCGGGCCTACGAACACCCCCTCGACCGATCCGCGCTCATCGCCCTGCGCTCCCTCTCCGGTTTCGACGTGGTGCTGCGCAAGCTCTCCGGGCTCATCAGCGAGCGCGCCATCCGGCTGATGTACCTCGGCGGCACCGTCCGCGTCAGCGACGGGCAGTTCCGCAACATCAACGACATGGTGCGGGACGCCTGCTACATCCTGGACCTGCCGAAGGTCCCCGAGCTGTACGTGGTGCAGAACCCGCAGCCGAACGCGATGGCCATCGGCACCGACAACCCGTTCATCGTCCTCAACACCGGTCTCATCGACCTGCTGGACGACGAGGAGCTGCGGTACGTCATCGCGCACGAGGTCGGGCACATCCTGTCCGGGCACGCCGTCTACCGGCAGATGGCGCTGATCCTCACCGGGCTCGGCTCCCGGCTGGCGTGGCTGCCGCTGGGCAACATCGCGATCGCCGCGATCCTCATCGGCCTGCAGGAGTGGCAGCGCAAGGCCGAGCTGTCGGCCGACCGCGCGGGCCTGCTGGCGAGCCAGGACGTCGACGCGGTCAAGCGCGCCCTGATGAAGATCGCCGGCGGTTCGCGGCTGCACGAGATGTCCACCGAGGCGTTCCTCGCCCAGGCCCGCGAGTACGAGGAGACCGGCGACCTGCGCGACGGCGTGCTGAAGTTCATCAACCTCATGCGCCAGAGCCACCCCTTCGCCGTCATCCGGTTCGCCGAGATCCACAAGTGGCACCTCTCCGGCGAGTACCAGGCCATCCTCGACGGCCGCTACCCGCGCCGCGACGACGACTCCAGCGCGTCCTTCACCGAGGAGGTGAAGAACACCGCCCGCACCTACAAGGAGTCCTGGGAGCAGACCTCCGACCCGTTCGTCGGCAAGGTCCGCGACGTCGCGGGCGGCGCCGCCGACCTCGCGGGCGCGGTCTTCGACCGCCTCGGCCGCCGGGGCAACGCCTCCGCGAACTAGAACGGCGCCGGAAGGAGCAGCTCCACGTTGCGGTCTTCGGGTCTGCCGGAGCCGTCGAGGTGGGGCTGCCAGTCGTTGGCGGACAGCTCGCGGGAGAGGGAGGCGAGGCGGTCGGGGTCGTCGAGGCGGTTCCCGTGGGAGGCGGGGGCCGCCGAGTCGAGGACGGTGGCGAAGACCGACAGGGTGCCGTCGCGGTTGTCCGCGAGCTCCAGGATGCGGCTCTGCTGCGGCCAGTCGATGTGCGCGGCGGTGCTGATCTCCCAGAAGCCGCCCTTGGCGCCGGACTTGCGGCGGTGCGGGATGACCTCGTTGACGTGGGTGTGGCCGTTGACCCACAGGACGACGTTGGGGAAGCGCAGGAGGAGCTCCTCTATCTCCTTGCCCAGGACGCGGCCGCCGCCGAGGCCGTTGGTGAGGGTCTCGATGGTGTGGTGGCTGAAGAGGACGAACAGCCTGTCGGTCGCCTTCCGGCGGACGGTCGTGCCGTCCTCGCCGAGGTAGCTGCTGGAGCCCCGCACGAGTTCGCGTTCCAGCCAGGCGAACTGGGCACGGTCGAGGGAGCCTTCGGAGTAGCCGGTGGGGTTGCAGGTGTCCAGGACGAGGCCGCGCACCACTCCCCTGTCGAAGGCGTAGTAGGCGGTGCCGCTCTTCAGGTTCGCGGCGGTGTAGCCGTGGCGGGTGCCGTGTTCGCGGACGACCTCGGCGCGGGAGAGCAGCCGCCTGTCGTTGTCGGGGGTCACCTTGCGGAAGACCTGGGAGCGGCTCTCGGTCAGCCGCTTGATGGCGGCGTCGTCGTTCTTGCGCAGGAGCTCGGCGACCTCGCGGCGCTCGGCGTCGCTCACCGGGGCGGTGATCTTCACGTTGCCGACGGCCAGCGCCTGGAAGACCGGCAGCAGGGGCAGGTTGCCCTGCACGAGCGCCTCGTGGTTGCCGTAGACGGCCAGCCACGGCGTCTTCAGGCCGGTCGCGGTGAACGGCGCGCGCGCCGACTTCAGCAGGCCGGGAACGGTGGGGAAGCCGTGCCTGTCCTTCGGCAGGTCGTCGCCGCCGTGGGGGTTCCAGTAGCGGGGGTCGCCCCAGGCCATGACGCCCTCGTAGCGGCCGGGGTCTCCGGAGTCCGGCCGGACGCGCGCGCCGTCCAGGAGGTCGATGATCCAGCGGACCTCGTTGTACTGGGCGTTGTCGGCGGCGTCGCCGGTGTTGATGGTGAACGCCGGGGGCGCGCCCAGGACGGGGCCGCGCTCGATCCGGTTGACCGCGCGGACCATCGACTCGGCGACGTGCGTGGTGAGCAGCTCCTGCGGCCGGTACCCGCCGGTGACGGGGAAGGACTTCAGCAGGCCGCCCGGGTCGCTCAGCCTGTCGACGTACTCCACCCGCGCCGGGGACTGGGCGTCGATGATGTGCACGTCGGTGAGGTGGACGAACGACAGCAGCTCGCGGCGGCGCGCGACGCGGCCGGCGCGTGCCGCGGCGCCCAGGTCGTCGCGCACGAGGTGGGGTTCGCCCGGCCCGGCGACGAGCCTGCGGTAGCCGCCCTTGCCCGGCTTGCCGAGCCGCAGGGTGCGGGCGAGCGTCGTGCCCTCGACGGTGCCGCGCAGGGCGGGGGCGGCGAGGGCCTGACGCCCGGGGAAGGCGGTCAGGCCCGAGGTGAGCGCGCCGAGCGCGGCGCCCTTGAGCAGGCGGCGGCGGGGTAGCGCACGGGGGGTGGCCTCAGAAGGCGTGTCGCGGGTCACAGTGCCTTATGAGACCACAGCCCCGTCTGTGACATCAATAACCGGGATGTCACATTCAGACCCCCCGCAGGTGCCCCTCGCCGGTGATGACGTACTTGGTGGAGGTCAGCTCGGGCAGGCCCATCGGACCGCGCGCGTGCAGCTTCTGGGTGGAGATGCCGATCTCGGCGCCGAAGCCGAACTCCCCGCCGTCGGTGAAGCGGGTGGAGGCGTTGACCGCGACGGCCGCGGAGTCCACCAGCGCGACGAACCGCTTGGCCGCCTGCTGGGAGTCGGTGATGATCGCCTCGGTGTGGCCGGAGCTGTAGGCGCGGATGTGCCTGACCGCGTCGTCGAGCGAGTCCACGACGGCCGCGGCGATGTCGAGCGACAGGTACTCGGTGCGGTAGTCCTCCTCCGTCGCCGCCACGATGTTCTCGGCGTCACCACCGTATTCGCGCACGCGCTCGTCGCCGTGCACCGTGACGCCCTTGTCCCTGAGCGCCGCCAGGGCGCGCGGCACGAACGCGTCCGCGACGTCCTTGTGCACCAGGAACGTCTCGGCCGCGTTGCAGACCGACGGGCGCTGGGTCTTGGCGTTGACGAGGATGTCCAGCGCCATCTCGACGTCGGCGGCGGCGTCCACGTAGACGGTGCAGTTGCCGACGCCCGTCTCGATGACGGGCACCGTCGACTCCTCGACCACGGAGTTGATGAGCGAGGCGCCGCCGCGCGGGATGAGCACGTCCACCAGGCCGCGGGCGCGCATGAGGTGCTTGACCGACTCGCGGTCGCGGCCCGGCACGAGCTGGATCGCGTCCCCGGGGACGCCCGTGCCCGCCAGCGCGTCGCGCATGACGTCCACCAGCGCGACGTTGGAGTCGTACGCCGAGGACGAGCCGCGCAGCAGCACGGCGTTGCCGCTCTTGAGCGTCAGCGCGGCGGCGTCCACGGTCACGTTCGGGCGGCCCTCGTAGATGATGCCGACCACGCCCAGCGGCACCCGCAGCTGGCGCAGCTCCAGGCCGTTGGGCAGGGTGCCGCCGCGCACGACCTCGCCGACCGGGTCGGGCAGGCCCGCGACCTCGCGGACGGCGTCGGCGATCTGCGCCAGCCGGTCGGCCGACAGCGCGAGCCTGTCCAGCATGTACGCGGGGGTGCCGCCCTCCCGGGCGCGCTCCACGTCGACGGCGTTGGCCTTGAGGATCTCCTCGGCGCGAGCGGTGAGCGCGTCCGCGATGGCGTGCAGCGCCGCGTCCTTGACACCGCGCGGGAGCGGAGCGAGGTCCGCCGCCGCGGCACGCCCGCGGGCCGCCACCTCCAGAACCTGCTCGCGCGTACCCTCGCTCATCGCCTGCTCCTGTTCCCGGCTCCGCGGAACCGCTCCTCGTCCGGCCGACCCGGCCGGACCCCTATTCTCGCCGCGGACGCCGCGCGCCCGCGAGGCATTTGCGCCGCGCCGCCTCAGTGCGGCGGGTCGAGCACCACCAGGTCGTCCCGGTGGATGATCTCGCGTTCGTACTCGGGGCCGAGCTCGCGGGCGAGCCAGCGGGTGGACCTGCCCATGAGGTCGGGGATCTCCGAGGCGTCGTAGTGCACCAGCCCGCGCGCCACCGTCCGCCCGTCGGGGCCGCACAGGTCGACCGGGTCGCCGGCGGCGAAGTCGCCGCGCACCCCCGTCACGCCCGCCGGCAGCAGCGACTTGCGCCGCTGGACGACCGCGTGCACCGCGCCCTCGTCCAGGATGAGCTTGCCCTGCCCGGTGGTGGCGTGGGCCAGCCACAGGCGGCGGGTGGAGGGGCGCTGGCCGTTGGGGTGGAAGTAGGTGCCCACCTGCTCGCCCGCCAGCGCCTGCGCCGCGGCCGAGGCGCTGGTCAGGACGGTGTGCACGCCCGCGCCCGTGGCGATCCTGGCCGCCTCGACCTTGGTGACCATGCCGCCGGTGCCGACCTTGCTGCCCGCCGCGCCCGTCTGGACGCCCGCCAGGTCGGCCTCCGAGCGCACGTCGGAGATCTTCCGCGACTCCGGCAGGCGCGGATCGCCGGTGTAGAGGGCGTCGACGTCCGACAGCAGCACCAGCGCGTCGGCCCGCACCAGATGGGCGACGAGGGCGGCGAGCCGGTCGTTGTCGCCGAAGCGGATCTCGTCGGTGGCGACCGTGTCGTTCTCGTTGACGATCGGCACCATGCCCAGGCGCAGCAGGGCCAGCAGGGTGCGCTGGGCGTTGTTGTGGTGGGCGCGGCGGATCATGTCGTCGGCGGTCAGCAGCACCTGGCCCACGCCCAGCCCGTAGCGCTGGAACGAGGAGGCGTAGCGCGCCACCAGCAGCCCCTGCCCGACGCTCGCCGCGGCCTGCTGGATGGCCAGGTCCTTCGGGCGCCGGGCCAGGCCCAGCGGGCCGAGCCCGGCGGCGATCGCGCCGGACGAGACGAAGACGACCTCGCTCCCGGCCTTGCGCCGCTCGGCGAGCACGTCGACCAGGGCGTCGATGCGGTCGCCGTCGATGGTGCCCCCCGGGGTGGTCAGCGACGACGAACCCGCCTTGACCACGATCCGCCGGGCGTCCGCCAGCTCCTGCCTGAGGCTGTCCATGCTGCTCCTGAAGAGGGTTCTACCACTCGGCGAGACGCTGGTCGGTGCCGCGCGGGCCCATGTTGACCTCGCCGGAGGAGGAGATGTCGGGGTGCCAGTCGAAGACGACCGAGTCGTCGCGGGTGCCGATCATGACAGTGGCGCCGTCCTCGGCGCCCGCCTTGCGCAGCGCGTCCTCGATGCCCAGCCGGTTGAGCCGGTCGGCGAGGTAGCCCACGGCCTCCTCGTTCTGGAAGTCGGTCTGGCGCACCCAGCGGACGGGCTTGGTGCCGGTGACGAGGTACTGGTTCTCGCCGACCTCCTGGACCTCGAACTCCGGGCCCGCCACCGGGGCGGGGCGCAGCACCAGCCGGGTCGGCTCCTGCGGGGGCAGGGCGGCGCGGTGCGCAGCGACCATCTCGGCCATCGCGAACGACAGCTCCTTCAGGCCCGTGTGGGCCGCGGCCGAGACCTCGAAGACCCGCAGGCCGCGCGCCTCGAACTCCGGGCGCACCAGCTCGGCCAGCTCCTGGGCGTCGGGCACGTCGATCTTGTTGAGGACGATCACGCGCGGCCTTTCCCGCAGCGGCACCACGCCCTCCCCGGCGAGCAGCTCGTCGTAGGCGGCCAGCTCCCGCTCGATGATCTCGTAGTCGGTGACCGGGTCGCGGCCGGGCTCCATGGTGGCGCAGTCCAGCACGTGCGCCAGCGTCGAGGAGCGCTCGATGTGCCGCAGGAACTCCAGGCCCAGGCCCTTGCCCTGGCTGGCGCCCTCGATCAGCCCCGGCACGTCGGCGACGGTGAAGACGGTGTCGCCCGCGCTGACCACGCCCAGGTTGGGGATGAGCGTGGTGAACGGGTAGTCGGCGATCTTGGGCTTGGCCGCGGAGAGCGCGGCGATCAGCGAGGACTTGCCGGCGCTGGGGAAGCCCACGAGCGCGACGTCCGCGACGGTCTTGAGCTCCAGCACCACGTCCAGCTCGTCGCCGGGCTCGCCCAGCAGCGCGAAGCCGGGCGCCTTGCGCTTGGCCGAGGCCAGCGCGGCGTTGCCGAGGCCGCCGCTGCCGCCCTTGGCCGCGATGTAGCGGGTGCCCTCCCCGACCAGGTCGGCCAGGACCTCGCCCTTCTTCGTCTTGACGACCGTGCCGTTGGGGACCTTGAGGAGGACGTCCTCGCCGTTGGCGCCGTTGCGCAGCGAACCCGAACCGGGCCTGCCGTTGGCGGCCTTGCGGTAGGGGCGGCGGTGGTAGGCCAGCAGGCTGGCGGTGCCCGAGTCGACCTCCAGGATCACGTCTCCGCCCCTGCCGCCGTTGGCCCCGTCGGGGCCGCCGAGCGGCTTGAACTTCTCGCGGTGCACGGAGGCACAACCGTGCCCGCCGTTCCCCGCCGCGATGTGCAGGACGACCCGGTCCACGAAGTCAGCCACTGTGCGCTCCTGTGTCAGCCGGGGGCTTCCCGGACTCCCCGTCCCCGGGCGGACCCGCCACGGGACGATCTTGCCGGACAAAAGACAAGGGCGGACCGGTGCAGGTCCGCCCTCGGTACAACCGTTATCCCGCGCGGATTACTCCGCGGCCGGGACGATGCTCACGGCACGGCGGCCGCGGTAGCGACCGAACTCGACGGTGCCGGCGACCAGCGCGAACAGCGTGTCGTCGCGGCCGATGCCGACGTTCAGGCCCGGGTGGTGGTGGGTACCGCGCTGGCGGATGATGATCTCGCCGGCCAGCACGGCCTGACCGCCGTAACGCTTGACGCCGAGGCGCTTGGCGTTGGAGTCGCGACCGTTGCGGCTGGACGATGCGCCCTTCTTATGTGCCATTTCAGGGCCTCCTTATCAGGCTACTTGGCGGAGATACCGGTGATCTTGACCTGGGTGTACGGCTGGCGGTGGCCCTGGCGCCGCTTGTACCCGGTCTTGTTCCGGTAGTGCATGATGTTGATCTTGGGGCCCTTGACCGCGCCGAGCACCTCGGCGCTGATCGTGAACTTGGCCAGCTCGTCGGCGGCGGAGACGACCTTCTCGCCGTCCACGACCAGCACGGCCGGGAACGTGACGGTGGCGCCGACCTCGGCGCCCAGCTTGTCGACGTTCAGGACGTCGCCCTCGGCGACCTTCTCCTGGCGCCCACCCGCACGGACAATCGCGTACACAGCGGTACCTTTCGCTTGTTTCTTCCAGAGCCCCTGCGTGAGGGCCTATCCCGGCTCGAAGCCCGGACGGCACACCGCGACGAACGGCTGAAGCCGAATCTCCCGATGCTCTCTGCTCGCCTCGGACGAGGCACACCGCCCTGAAAGGCGGCCCGTGGGCGTACTGGAACACGCCCGTCGGCCAGGATACCGGAGCCCCTACTCCAAGGCGAATCGGGTGTCACCCACCCCGGCCGCGACCCGCCGCGTGATCGGCGGCGCGGAGCCGCGGGGTGCGGACGGGGCGCAAAGCGCGCGGCCGGAGGAGCATCGCTCCTCCGGCCGCGGTGACCGGGACCGTTCGGGTCCCGGCCGGTGTCACTCGGTGGCGTCGGCCTTGGCCGCCTCGATCTTCTCGGCGCGGGTGAGGCGGCGGGTGCGGCGGCGCTTGGGCGCGGAATCCTCCGAGGCTTCCTCGGCCGCGGCCTCCCGGTCGGCCTCGGCGACGGCCGTCTCGACCGTGAGCTGCTCGCCCGGCGCGGACGGCTGCTCCCCGGCCGGGTCGGCGTTGCCCACGACGGCCTCGACGCGGACGGTCTCACCGCTGTCGAGGGTCAGGGCGATGGTGCCGACGTCCTCGAACTCCTCGGGCGGCGGACCGGCCGGACGGGTGCGGCGGGTGCGGCGCGGCTTGGCCGGCGCGGCCTCGACGGCGGGGAGGTCGGCGACGGAGACGACGACCGCCGGCTCCTTCTCGGCGGCGGACTCCACCGCGGCGGTCTCGGCCTCCCGGCGGGTGAGCTTGGCCTCCACGACCCGCTCGATCTCACCCTTGCGCTTGCGCTTGCGGCCGCTCTGCGCAGAGCCGTCCGGCTTGCCCTCCTCGACCGGGGTGAGCTGGACGTGGATGCCGCGGCCGTTGCAGCACTCGCAGACCTCGGAGAAGACCTCCAGCAGGCCGCTGCCGACCCGCTTGCGGGTCATCTGCACCAGGCCGAGGCTGGTGACCTCGGCGACCTGGTGCTTGGTGCGGTCGCGGGCCAGGCACTCCAGCAGGCGGCGCAGCACCAGGTCGCGGTTGGACTCCAGCACCATGTCGATGAAGTCGATCACGATGATGCCGCCCAGGTCGCGCAGCCGCAGCTGGCGCACGATCTCCTCGGCCGCCTCCAGGTTGTTGCGGGTGACGGTCTCCTCGAGGTTGCCGCCCTGCCCGGTGAACTTCCCGGTGTTGACGTCCACGACGGTCATCGCCTCGGTGCGGTCGATGACCAGCGAGCCGCCCGAGGGCAGCCACACCTTGCGCTCCAGCGCCTTGGCCAGCTGCTCGTCGATCCGGTGGTGGGCGAAGACGTCGCCGTCGCCCTCCCACAGCTCGGTGCGGTCGGCCAGGTGCGGGGCGACCCCGTTCACGTAGTCCTGGACCTGGTCCCAGATCCCGTCCCCGGCCACGACCAGCCGGGCGAAGTCCTCGTTGAAGATGTCGCGGATGACGCGGATCGTCATGTCCGGCTCGCCGTGCAGCAGCGACGGCGCGGTGGCCGTCTTCATCTTCTTCTGGATCTGCTCCCACTGGGCGGCCAGGCGCGAGACGTCGCCGGCCAGCTCCTCCTCCGAGGCGCCCTCGGCGGCGGTGCGGACGATGACCCCGGCGTTCTCCGGCATGATCCGGCGCAGGATCGACTTGAGCCGGGAGCGCTCGGCGTCGGGCAGCTTGCGGCTGATCCCGGTCATCGAGCCGTCCGGCACGTACACCAGGTAGCGGCCGGGCAGCGAGACCTGGCTGGTCAGCCGCGCGCCCTTGTGGCCCAGCGGGTCCTTGGTGACCTGCACCAGCACCGACTGGCCGGACTTGAGCGCCGACTCGATCCGGCGCGGCTGGCCCACCAGGCCCGCCACGTCCCAGTTGACCTCGCCGGCGTACAGCACGGCGTTGCGGCCCTTGCCGATGTCGACGAACGCCGCCTCCATCGAGGGCAGCACGTTCTGGACCTTGCCCAGGTAGACGTTGCCGACGTAGGACTGGTGGCTGGCGCGGTCCACGTAGTGCTCGACGAGGACGCCGTCCTCCAGCACGCCGATCTGGGTGCGCTCGCCCTGGCGGCGCACCACCATGGTCCGCTCGACCGACTCGCGCCGGGCCAGGAACTCGGCCTCGGTGATGATCGGCGGGCGGCGGCGGCCGTGCTCGCGGCCCTCGCGGCGGCGCTGCTTCTTGGCCTCCAGCCGGGTGGAGCCGCGCACCGCCTGGACCTCGTCCTCCAGCCGGGTGACCCGGGGCTGGCGCACCCGCACCACGGTGTTCGGCGGGTCGTCGGGGTGCGGCTCGTCGTCCCCGCCCGAACGGCGGCGGCGACGGCGGCGACGGCGGCTGCCGGAGGCCTCCTCGGCCTCCTCCGCCTCGCCGGACTCGCCCTCTTCGGCCTCGTCCTCTCCGGCGACCTCCTCGGCCGCCGCCTTATCCTCGCTCTCGTCGCCCTGCTCGGCGCCCTCGTCCTCCTCGGCGCCCTCGTCCTCGGCCGACTCGTCGCGGCCCCGGCCGCGGCCGCGGCCGCCCCGGCGGCGGCGCCGGCGGCTCGGACGCTCGAGGTCCTCGTGCTCCTCTTCCTCCCGGCCCTCGGCCTCTTCGGCCTCTTCGGCCTCCTCGGGCTCGCCGGCCTCCTCGGCCTCCTCGACGGGCGGCTGGGGGGCGGGGCGGACGGGCTTGGGCTCGACCACCGTGGGCGGCTGGAACACCACCATCGGCGGCTGGAACACCACGTCCAGCGCTCCGGCGGGCTCGGCCTCGGCGGCGGGGGCCGTCTCGACCGGCGCGGTGAAGGGGGTGGCGAACGGCTGCGTGTAGGCGGCGAACGGGTCGGCCACCAGCGGGGTGGGCTGCTCGGCGGCCGGCGGCGCCGCGGCGGTCCGCTCTCCGGCGACCGGCTCCACGGTCTCGACCTTGGGCACGGCGCGCCGGCGCGTCCTGGTCCGCTTGGGCTCCTCGGCCTCGGCCGCCTTCTCCGGCTCCGCCGCCTTCGCGGCCTTGCCCGACTCGACGGGCCGCGCGGCCTCGACGGCGGACGCCTCCGGCTCGGCAGGCTGCACGGCCTCGACGGCCTCAGCGGGACGCACGGCCTCCGCGGGCTGCGCGGCCTCGGTTTCGGCGGGCTGCGCGGCCTCTGCAGGGCGCACGGCCTCAGCGGCCTCAGCGGGCTGTGCGGCCTCGGTGGCCCGCGCCCCCTCGGCGGGCTCACCGGCCCCGGCCTGCACGGCCTGGGCGGGCTCCTGCG
>NZ_BAAAHH010000071.1:0-18565 GCF_039525175.1 Actinocorallia libanotica | reverse complement strand
GCGGGGCTCACTTCCTGAGCGGCTCGGCGTCGCCGTCGTCGACGCCGTCCTCGACGGGAGCGGACTGCTCCGGGATCTCGACGGCGTCCTCGGCCGTCGTCTTCCCCCGTCCTTCCTTGGTCTTCTTGCGCCGGAAGAACGGCAGGTGGTCCTCGGGGTGGTCGGCCAGCGAGGTGATGACGGGCTGCAGCAGCCGCGCCGCCAGCGGACCGAACGCCGCGAGGATGAGAACGTAGCCCGCGGCCAGCGGGCCCAGGTCCGGGTGGGCGCCGGCCGCGACGGCCAGACCGGCGATGACGATGTTGAACTCGCCTCGGGGGACCAGTGCGAGACCGGCCCGCGCCCGTCCGGCCCGCCCGATGCCCGCCTGCTGCGCCGCGTAGTAGCCGGTGAGCAGCTTGGTGACGATGCTGACGAAGGCCAGCAGCAGCGCCAGCCCGGCCACCGGCAGGATCTTGGCCGGGTCGGTGTTCAGGCCGAAGAAGACGAAGAACACCGCGGCGAACAGGTCGCGCAGCGGCGCCAGCAGCTCCATCGCCTCGTGGGCGAGCTGCCCCGACAGGGCGACGCCGACGAGGAACGCGCCGACCGCGGCGGAGACCTGCAGCTGCTGGGCGATGCCGGCGACCAGCAGCGCCAGGCCCAGCACCTTGAGCAGCAGGACCTCGGAGTTGGGGCTGGAGACGAACATCTCCAGGTAGCGCCCGAACTTCAGGGAGATGACCAGCACCACGGTGACCGTGGCCAGCGCGATGCCGACGCTGGTGGCGCCGGCGGCGAAGCCCGCGCCCGCCAGGATGGCGGTGAGGACCGGCAGGTAGACGGCCATCGTGAGGTCCTCGAAGACCAGCAGCGACAGTACGACCGGCGTCTCGCGGTTACCGATCCAGTTCAGGTCGGTGAGGACTTTCGCGGTGATGCCCGAGGAGGTGGCGTAGGTGACGCCGCCCATCGCGACGGCGGCGACCGGGCCCCAGCCCAGCACCAGCGCGATGACCACGCCGGGCGCGGCGTTCAGCACGAGGTCGACCAGACCGCCTTTGGCGTTGCCCTTGAGGGAGGTCAGCAGCTCGTTGGCGTTGTACTCCAGGCCCAGGGTGAGCAGCAGGAGGATGACGCCGATCTCCGAGGCGGTGTGGACGAACTCCTCGCTGGTGCCCAGGGAGAGGATGCCGCCGTGGCCGAAGGCCAGGCCGGCGATGAGGTAGAGGGGGATGGGGGAGATTCCCGCGCGCAGGGCGAAGGAGCCCAGGACGCCGAGGGCGAGGATGATCCCGCCGAGTTCCAGAAACAGAATGGCTATGTCGTGCACGCGCTCCCCTACCCGCCGGTCAAGATTCCGGTGGCGGCTCCCGTGCTCTCCACGTCGCCCACCACCACCGCGATGTCGTTCTCCCGCAGGACGAAGTCCGGAAGGGGGCTGGTGTTGACCTGCCCGTCCCGGACGACGGCCACGATGGACGCGCCCGTCCGGGTGCGGACCTGCGCCGCGCCCATGGCCTTGCCGGCCCACACGGAGGCCACCGGCACCTGCAGGCTGACCAGTCCCTCGACCTCGCGGTGCAGGTCGTTGAGGCGCTGGACGATGCGCGGCGCGCCGAGCAGCTCGACGAGGGCGTCGGCCTCCTCGTCGTTGAGCCGGACCGTCTCGCACGCCCGGTCCGGGTCCGCCTTGTCATAGACCACCAGGTCCCGCCGGCCCGTCCGGTAGGTCACGACGCCGACCCGGCGGCCCGCGCGGGTGGTGAACTCGTGGCGCAGCCCTATACCGGGCAGCGCCGTCTGTTCTACGTCCACTGCTTCTCCCTTGGGTGGAGCACGAAAGTCCAGGGGCTGATTTTGGCTTAACGGCATGCTGCGTTCCAAGTCGGGACGTATGTCCGATTCGCTGGACATCCCCGCTCCCGATCCCCGGCACCGGCCGATGACGGGGGTGTCACCGGCTCTTCACGCCCGGAACCCGCGGGGGCGGGGAGGGCTCACACCGGCGCGCCGCGCCCCGTGCGCGACAGGTAATCGGGTCTTGACGTCGCGGCAACAGCAGGGAAGGAGCCCGCTCCTACCTTCGGGTCAGCGAGAGAGAACGAGCCCACTAGAAAGTACCTGGAGGCAGGGCATGACCACGCTGACCGGCGAAAGGCCCGCGGCGCCCGCCGCGGGGCGGGGCCGCTGGATCGAGGACTGGCGACCGGACGACGAGGGCTTCTGGCGCACGACCGGAAAGCGCGTCGCCCGCCGGAACCTGGCCTGGTCCATCCTCACCGAGCACCTGGGCTTCTGCGTCTGGCTCCTGTGGAGCATCGCCGTCATCAACCTCGGCACGGTGGGCGTCGCCCTGGACGTCGGCCAGCAGCTGTGGCTGACGACCGTTCCCAACCTCGTCGGCGCCTTCATGCGCATCCCCTACACCTTCGGCCCCGCCCGGTTCGGCGGCCGGAACTTCACGATCATCAGCGCCACGCTGCTGCTGATCCCCTGCGCCCTGTTCGTCTACGCGATCGAGAACCCCGGCATCCCCTTCTGGGCGCTGCTGCTCATCGCGGCCACCACCGGCCTGGGCGGCGGCAACTTCGCCTCGTCGATGTCGAACATCACGCACTACTACCCGGCGGACAAGCAGGGGCTGCCGCTCGGCCTGAACGCCGCGGGCGGCAACCTCGGCACCAGCGTCACCCAGCTGGCGATGCCGCCGCTGATCGTCGCCGCCGGGCTCGTCGCCGTCGGCTGGGTGTGGATGCCGCTGGTGCTGGTCGCCGCCGCGGGCGCCTACTTCTTCATGAACAACCTGCGGCACGCCACCAGCGCCTACACCGTCCGGGAGATGGCCGCCATCTCCCGCAAGCCGCACACGATCGTCATGTCGGTGCTCTACATCGGCACCTTCGGCTCGTTCATCGGCTACTCCTTCTCCTTCGGCGTGCTCATCAAGAACCAGTTCCCCGGCATCCAGGCGGCCGACTACATCTGGCTGGGCGCCCTCATCGGCTCGGTGGCGCGGCCGATCGGCGGCTGGCTGGCCGACCGGCTCGGCGGCGCCAGGGTGACGTTCTGGAACTTCCTGGTCATGGCGGCGGGCATCGTCGCGGTCTGGTCCGCGGTCGACGCCGGCAGCTGGCCGCTGTTCCTGGCCGCCTTCCTGTGCGTCTTCGCCACGACCGGCATCGGCAACGGCTCCACCTACAAGATGATCCCCGCGATCTTCAAGAACAAGGCGCTGGAGGGCGTGGACACCGGGGACCGGGACGCGGTCGCCGCGGCGGTCTCCTCGGCCCGGCGCACCGCGGCCGCCGCGATCGGCATCTCCTCGGCCGTCGGCGCCCTGGGCGGCGTGCTGATCCAGCAGACCTTCCGGATCTCGCTGGCCGAGGCCCAGACGATCGTGCCCGCCCTGCTGATCCTGGCCGCCTTCTACACGGTGTGCGTGGTCCTCACCTGGACCGTCTACCTGCGCCGGACCGGCGCCGCGCGGCGCAGCCTCGCCGAGGCGGGCGTCTGACCGGCCCTGCGCGCGCCCGGAGACGACGAGAGCCCCGGCGTCCTGGGACGCCGGGGCTCCGGCCTCGGGTCGGGCTGGCGGGATTTGAACCCACGACTTCTTGCACCCAAAGCAAGCGCGCTACCAAGCTGCGCCACAGCCCGTGTCGCGCGACAGTTTAGCCGCTCGGGGACGGTCGCAGGCTGATCTTTTCCGCGGGGTGCGGCGCCGCGTGCGGAGCTGTCACGGGAGGTGGCCGCGACCCCCTAGACTGAAGGCCGCATAGGCATGCGTTGTGCCGCCCGAAACGATCAAGCGAGACCGGCGGACGCTCGCGCTCGCGGCTCGGCAGGGCCGCGTCACAGCGCGCCGAGCCGCGTGAACCGCCGGATCAAGGAGACCTGCCCCAGTGAAGACCGCTGTCGAGGAGCTGACCCCGACCCGGGTGAAGCTCACCATCGAAGTTCCGTTCGAAGAGCTCAAGCCGAGCCTCGACAAGGCCTACAAGGAGCTCGCCAGGCAAGTGCGGCTCAAGGGCTTCCGCCCGGGCAAGGCGCCCGCCCGTCTGATCGACCAGTACGTGGGCCGCGGCGCGGTGCTGCAGGAGGCCGTGAACGACGCGCTGCCCGGCCTCTACGGCGCCGCGATCGAGGAGAAGGAGCTCTTCGTCCTCGGCCAGCCCGAGGTCGAGGTGACCAAGATCGACGACGGCAAGGAACTGGAGTTCACCGCCGAGGTCGACGTCCGCCCGTCCTTCGAGGTCCCCTCCTACGACGGCCTGCCCGTCACCGTCGACGACGCCGTCGTCACCGACGAGGAGATCGCCGAGACCCTCGACAACCTGCGCGAGCGCTTCGCCACCCTGACCACCGTCGAGCGCGCCGCGGCCGAGGGCGACACCGCCACCATCGACCTGAGCGCCGCCATCGACGGCGAGGACGTCGAGGACGCCGCCACCAAGGGCTACTCCTACGAGGTCGGCACCGAGGGCTCCATCGAGGGCCTCAACGAGGCGATCACCGGCCTGTCCGCCGGCGAGTCCAAGACCTTCACCTCCACCCTCGTGGCCGGCTCCCGCAAGGACGAGCAGGCCGAGGTCACCGTCACCGTGCAGTCGGTGAAGGTCAAGGAGCTGCCCGAGGCCGACGACGAGTTCGCCCAGCTCGCCTCGGAGTTCGACACCATCGAGGAGCTGAAGGACGACGTCCGCAAGCGCCTCGAGCGGCAGAAGAAGCTCAACCAGATCGGCCAGGCCCGGGACAAGGCCCTGGAGGCCCTCCTGGAGAAGGTCGAGATCCCGCTGCCCGACGGCATCGTCGACAGCGAGAAGCAGCGCCGCAACGAGCAGCTCGACCAGCAGCTCGCCTACGCCGGCCTGACCCGCGAGGCCTACCTGGCCGACGAGGAGAAGACCGCCGAGGAGTTCGAGGCCGAGCTCGACGAGGCCGCGCGCAAGGCCGTCAAGGGCGGCTTCATCCTCGACCAGCTCGCCCTCGACGAGGAGCTGGGCGTGGAGAACGAGGAGCTCAGCGAGTACGTGGTCACCCAGGCGATGCAGATGAACCTGCCGCCGCAGCAGCTGGCCCAGTACCTCACCGAGAACAACCAGATCCCGGCCCTGGTGGCCGAGGTGCTGCGCAGCAAGGCGCTGAACCTCATCGTCGAGCACGTCAAGATCTCGGACGAGTCCGGCAACGAGCTCGACCTCGAGGAGCTCCGCAAGGAGATCAACGGCGAGACCGTCACCGCCGAGGCCGCCGAAGGCCCGGAGGCCCCCGAGGGCGGCGAGGTCGCCGAGGCCGAGGTCGTCGAGGAGGCGGCCGAACCGGCTGAGAAGGCCGAGAGCGACGAGGACGCCACCAAGTCCTGAATGGCATGAAAAATCCATATACGCCCCGTATGCCGGAAATGGCATGCGGGGCGTGTCTGTTCAAACGCTCCTCGCCCGGGGCTAAACCTCGGGTCGAGAAAAGGGCGGAGGGTACGCCGCCAGCGAAAAGAACGTCCGTATGGCGTGAGGCCCCCGCGGGGCGCGTTAGTGTCCAATCATCCGACCGTTTCAGGGACCACAACTCGCTAGACACCTACGGAGGAACAGGGTGAGCAAGCCTCCGATTTTCCACGACCCGATCTTCGCGCGTGAGGGCGGGCTGCAGGCCATGGCCGCACAGGAGGCCCTGCACCAGCAGTTGCTGCGCAAGCGGATCGTGGTACTCGGCCAGCAGGTCGACGACGACATCGCCAACCGCCTCGCCGCCGAGCTGCTGCTGCTCTCGGCCGAGGACGGCAAGCGCGACATCACGTTTTACATCAACTCTCCGGGTGGCTCGGTGACCGCCGGCATGGCGATCTACGACATCATGGAGTACGTGCCGAACGACATCGTCACGGTCGGCATGGGTCTGGCGGCGTCCATGGGGCAGTTCCTGCTCTGCGCGGGCACCCCGGGCAAGCGCTACGCGCTCCCGCACGCGCGCATCATGATGCACCAGCCCTCCGGCGGCATCGGCGGCACGGCCTCGGACATCAAGATCCAGGCCGAGCAGATGCTCTACGTCAAGAAGACGCTCGCCGAGCGGATCGCCTACCACACGGGCCAGACGGTCGATCAGATCACCGCGGACTCCGACCGCGACCGCTGGTTCACCGCCGAGGAGGCCAAGGCCTACGGTCTGGTCGACCACGTGGTGACCAGCGCCAACGAGGTTCCCTCCGAGGGCCCGGTCTCCTGATGGAGCACCGCGGACCGATCATGGGGAGCAGCCGTCCGATTATGGAGAGCAGCATGGAAATTCGCGCCGGCGGCGTGCGGCCGGTCGACGGCCGCTACATCATCCCGTCCTTCGTGGAGCGGACGGCGTACGGGGTCAAGGAGATGAACCCGTACAACAAGCTCTTCGAAGAGCGGATCATCTTCCTGGGCGTGCAGATCGACGACGCGTCGGCCAACGACGTGATGGCGCAGCTGCTCACCCTGGAGTCGATCGACCCCGACCGGGACATCAGCATCTACATCAACTCGCCGGGCGGCTCCTTCACCGCGATGACGGCGATCTACGACACGATGCAGTACGTCAAGCCCGACATCCAGACGGTCTGCATCGGCCAGGCGGCCTCGGCGGCGGCGGTGCTCCTGGGCGCCGGCACGCCGGGCAAGCGCGCGGCGCTGCCGCACGCGCGGGTCCTGATCCACCAGCCCGCCACGGAGGGCACCTACGGGCAGGGCTCGGACATCGAGATCCAGGCCCGCGAGATCATGCGCATCCGCGAGCAGCTGGAGACCATCATCTCCCGGCACAGCGGCCGCTCCCTGGAGGAGGTCCGCCAGGACATCGAGCGGGACAAGATCCTCACGGCGGACGAGGCCAAGGCCTACGGCCTCATCGACGACGTCTTCGTCAGCAAGAAGCGTCGGGTGGAGGTAGTGTCTTCATAAGACGGCGCTAAGTTCGGGGACACCCCCGGCTTCGCGGTCAGGTCCCGGGACGCTCGGGACGTGGCCCGGCGCCCCGGAGACGGTACCGTCGAAGCAGCCTTTGCCGGCGGTGCGGGAGCGAGAAACTCCGCGCACCGCCGGGCGCAAGGCGGCCCCACGAAAAGGAGACAACCGGGTGGCACGCATCGGCGACGGTGGTGACCTGCTGAAATGCTCTTTCTGCGGTAAATCACAGAAGCAGGTCAAGAAGCTCATCGCGGGCCCGGGTGTGTACATCTGCGACGAGTGCATCGATCTCTGCAACGAGATCATCGAGGAGGAGCTCTCCGAGAGCTCGGACCTCAAGTGGGACAGCCTGCCCAAGCCGCGCGAGATCTACGAGTTCCTCGACGGCTATGTGATCGGGCAGGAGAAGGCCAAGAAGGCGCTGTCCGTCGCGGTCTACAACCACTACAAGCGGATCCAGTCCGGCGACTCCCGCGACGACGGGATCGAGCTGGCCAAGTCGAACATCCTGCTGCTCGGCCCGACCGGATCCGGCAAGACGCTGCTCGCGCAGACCCTGGCCAAACTGCTCAACGTCCCGTTCGCCATCGCGGACGCCACGGCCCTGACCGAGGCGGGCTACGTCGGCGAGGACGTCGAGAACATCCTGCTCAAGCTCATCCAGGCCGCCGACTACGACGTCAAGAAGGCCGAGACGGGCATCATCTACATCGACGAGGTCGACAAGATCGCCCGCAAGAGCGAGAACCCGTCGATCACCCGGGACGTCTCCGGGGAGGGCGTGCAGCAGGCACTGCTGAAGATCCTGGAGGGCACGACCGCCTCGGTCCCGCCCCAGGGCGGGCGCAAGCACCCGCACCAGGAGTTCATCCAGATCGACACCACCAACGTGCTGTTCATCTGCGGCGGCGCCTTCGCCGGCCTCGAGAAGATCATCGAGTCCCGGGTGGGCAAGCAGGGCGTGGGCTTCGGCGCGGTCATCCGCTCCAAGGTCGACTTCGCCAAGAACAGCGACATCTTCGGTGACGTCATGCCCGAGGACCTGCTGAAGTTCGGCATGATCCCCGAGTTCGTCGGCCGGCTCCCGATCATCACCAGCGTGCACAACCTGGACCGGGCCGCGCTGATCAACATCCTGACCGAGCCGAAGAACGCGCTGATCAAGCAGTACCGGCGCCTGTTCGAGCTGGACGGGGTGGACCTGGAGTTCACCGACGACGCCCTCGAGGCGATCGCCGACCAGTCGATCCTGCGCGGCACCGGCGCCCGCGGCCTGCGCGCCATCCTGGAGGAGGTGCTCCTGTCGGTGATGTACGAGGTGCCCAGCCGCCAGGACGTCGCCCAGGTGGTCATCACCCGCGAATCGGTGCTGGAGCACGTGAACCCGACGCTCGTCCCGCGCGAGCGCTCGACCAAGCGTGAACCGCGCGAGAAGAGCGCCTGAGCAAGCCCCAGACGAACCCGGCTCCCAGGAGCCGGGTTCCGTCGTTTCCGGACCTCGCCGCCGCTCCACGTCCGTCTCAGCCCCCGCCGGACGCCGACGGGGGCCTGCAAGGGGTCAGGTGAGGGGGAGTCGGGCGGTGAGGACGGTGCCGCCTCCCGGGCGGGAGGCGATGGTGAAGGTGCCGCCGAGTTCGGCGGCGCGCTCGTGCAGGCCGGTCAGGCCGAGTCCCTGGCGGGGCTGGCGGGGCAGGCCGCGGCCGTCGTCGGAGACGGTGATCTCCAGCTGGCCGTCGCGTTCGGCGAGCCGCAGCTCCACGCTGGTCGCCTTGGCGTGCCGGCGGGCGTTGGTGAGGGCCTCCTGGATGATGCGGTAGGCGGTGACCTCCTGGACGGAGGCGAGCCGGGGGAGGTCCGCGCACCGCACGTCCACCCGGGGCTCGGGCAGGTCGGCGGCGAGGGCGCGGACGGCGTCGGCCAGTCCCAGCCGGTCCAGCGCGGGCGGGCGCAGCCCGTGCACCAGCTCCCGGATGTCGCCCATCGCGGTGGTCATGCGTTCGCGCAGCGCCAGCAGCGACGGCTCCACCGACTCCGGATCGGTGGTGAGGCGGACCCTGGCGGCGTCCACCGACAGCGCCAGCGCCGCCAGGGTGGGGCCGAGGCCGTCGTGCAGGTCGCGGCTGAGCCTGCGGCGCTCGTCCTCCCGGGTGTTGATGACGGTCTCGTGGGAGACGCGCAGCAGCCGGACGGTGTGGGCGAGGTCGGCGACGTGCCGGGTGAGCACCCCGACCAGCCGGTGGTCGGGATGCCCCGGCCCGTACAGCAGCATCCGGCCGATCTGCTCGCCGTGCCACACCAGCGGGACCACCTGGGCGACGCCCTCCTCCGCCCCGTCGGTGTGCACGACGACGTCGTCGATCTCCACGCCGACCCCCGAGAGCGCCAGCGTGCGGCGCACCGCGCGGACGGCCAGGCGCAGCGCGGTGGCCGGGTCCTCGGTCTGCTGGACGGTCCGGGCGAGCCGGTCGGCCAGCACGTAGGGGTCGCGTTCCACCCCGAACAGCAGGTCGATGGAGAGCTGGACGCGGGAGCGGACGGGCTGGAACAGGGCGCCGACCGTCAGCGCGCCGAAGAACCCGGCGGCCTGGCCCGCGACCAGGTTGTTGACCAGGGCGATGAGCCCGAAGTAGACGGCGCCCAGGATCAGCGTCAGCGTGCCGTACACCAGCGTCCGGTTGACGATCACGTCGATGTCGTAGAGCCGGTGGCGCAGGATGGCGATCGCCAGCGCGACCGGGACGGTGCCCACCGCGGTGCAGGTCAGCGTGGCGAACAGCCAGAACGGCATGTCCTCCCAGATGAGGTCGGAGTATCCGGCCAGCGCGGTGCCCAGCAGCGGGTAGGCGATGAGCGCGATCTGCCGCCGGGCGACGGGGCCGCCCGCGCGGAAGCGCAGGCCCAGCGAGAGGAAGTTCAGGAAGGTGACGGCCACCGTGAGCGGCTGCACCACGTTCAGGTAGGCGGCGTCCAGGTCGCCGACCGCCGCCACGCCGAACGGGTTGTGCGCCTCCCTGCCGGGCAGTCCCAGGTCTCCGGGGAGCAGCATCCGGTGCAGGACGTTGACGGCGATCAGCGCCGCCGACAGCCACAGCACCGGCTTCCAGGCGCGGCCGGGGGGCCTGCCGTCGGGGAAGAGCAGCGGGACGATCATCACCAGCGGCAGGAACTCCAGCATGTACAGCCAGGTGGCGCCCCAGCGCAGGAAGGCGGCGCCGGGCAGGTCGTGCAGCAGGGACCAGCGCGAGAAGGGGATGAGCAGCCAGTGCGCCGCGGCGACGAGGCCGATCGTCCACAGGAGGCGGGCGACGACCAGGCCGGGCCTGCGGCTGAGCAGGTACGCCCCGACCGCCGGGTACAGGCAGCCCATGATGACCTCGGGGCGCCAGGACTGGCTCGTCCGGTACTCCAGGGGCACCGAGTAGCGGAAGGCGTACGCCAGGACGATGCACAGCGGGCCGGCCAGCGCCCCGACCCACAGGACGGTCCTACGTGCCAAGACCGGCCTCGCGCGCCAGCACTATCGCCTGCGCGCGGTCGGCCACGTGCAGCTTCATGAAGATGTTGGAGACGTGGTTGCGGATCGTCTTCGGCGACAGGAACAGGATCCCGGCGATCTCCCCGTTGTTGCGGCCCTGGGCGATGAGCTCCAGCACCTCGCGTTCCCGGTCGGTCAGCTCGGGGAAGGCCGACCTGCGCGGGTCGGGCATCTCGGTGAAGTAGGTGAGCACCCGCCGGGCGATCTCCGGACCGTAGATCGCCTCGCCCGCCGCCACCGCGCGCACCGCCCGCGCGATCTCCTCGGCGCCGGACTCCTTGAGCAGGTAGCCGCGGGCCCCGGCGCGCATCGCGGCGAACACCGAGTCGTCGTCGCGGAACATGGTCAGCACCAGCACGCCGATGTGCGGGCTGGTGCGGGTGATGGTGCGGGTGGCCTCGATGCCGTTGCCGCCGGGCATGTGCAGGTCCATCACCGCCACGTCGGGCTGCGTGTCGTGGGCCAGCCGGACGGCGGCGGGGCCGTTCTCGGCCTCGCCGACGACCTCGATGCCCAGCGCCTCCAGCAGGGCGCGCAGGCCCTGCCGGAACATGGGGTGGTCGTCAGCGATGATCACTCGGATGTCGTCGGACACGACGGGGTTCCTCCGGGAGCGGGTTGAGGGGGAGACGGGCGACCACCGCGGTGCCGCCGCCGGGTCGCGGGCCGATGGTGCACGCGCCGCCGACCTCGGCGGCGCGTTCGCGCATCGCCGCCAGGCCCGTGCCGTCCCGCCCCTGCGGGACGCCGGTGCCGGGATCGGCGACGACGAGGTGGAGGGCGTCGGGGCCGCGGTCGAGCCGCACCAGGGCGCTGGCGGCCAGGGAGTGCCGCCGCACGTTGCTGAGCGCCTCGGAGACGATCCGGTAGGCGGCGACCTCGACGGCCGCGGGCAGCGCGGTGAGCTCGCCGCTGATCTTGACTTCGACCATGATCCCGTCCGTTCCGTCCGCCAGCCCGCCGACCGCCCCGGCCAGGCCGAGGTCGTCCAGCGCGGGCGGCCGCAGTCCCGCCACCAGTTCCCGGATGTCGCCGACGGCCCCGGCCAGCCGCTGCCGCAGGTCGCTGAGCAGCGGGCCGACCTGCTCGGGCCGGTCGCCCAGGGTGAGCCTCGCGGTGTCCAGGGCCATCGCCAGGCTGGCCAGGGTGGGGGCCAGGCCGTCGTGGAGGTCGTGCCGCAATCGGCGGCGCTCCTCCTCCGCGTCCGCGAGGATGCGTTCCCGGGAGCGCTGGAGCTCCCCGGCACGGTCATCCGCGGCGGGAGCGTACCGCCGGGTCAGCAGGACGCCGACGACCAGCCCCAGCAGGAACGCGCCGAGCGCGGTGACGCCGTACATACGGCAGACCCTCCCTGATCGCCGCGGTCACCGACAGGGACGCGTGTCCCGGCTCAGGCGGGCTTCTCCACGTCCGGCCGCATCTTGCGCATGACGTCGGCCAGCTGGGACCAGCCGAGTGACTGGCCGTTGCCGGTGAGGTTGGGAGCCGCCATCACCATGCCGAGCGTGTTGGAGGTCTGCCAGTAGCACAGCGGGATCGTGATGGTGCCCATCGTCATCTCGGCGCAGCTCGCCGATCCGGAGCCGCCCGGGTCGGTGTCATGGAAGCTGACGTTGGTGCCGGAGCTCTGCAGGCCCTGGCGGAAGTCGTCGCGGTCGCCCATGCCGGGGCCGGTGATCCCGGTGAAGGTGACCTGGGAGCCTTCGGCGTCGTAGGTCGCCGACACGACGGTGCCCTTGGACCCGAGGAGGTTGCGGAAGGCGCTGCCGTAGGTGTCGCCGGCGGCGTCGGTGGACTTGGGATAGCCGCCCGCGGTCGGCGGCGCGCTGAGCGCGTACTCGGAGCCGTCGTCCCCGCCGCCCAGGGCGGCGAGGGCGACCACGGCGACGATCGCCACGACGACCACGCCGCCGACGATCGCCAGGATCAGGCCGGTCTTGTTCTTCCGGGGCGGCGCGGGGCTGTATCCGGCCTGACCGAAGGGAGGCGGAGTGGGCTGCCCGAACGGGGGCGGGGTCGGCTGCCCGTAGGGCGCGGCGGGCTGGCCGTACGGCTGCTGCCCGTACGGCTGCTGGGGCTGCTGCCCGTAGGGCTGCTGCGGCTGCCCGTAGGGAGGCTGCTGAGGCTGTTGGCCGTAAGGCTGCTGCGGCGGCTGGGGCCCGCCGTAGCCGGGGCCCTGGGGCGGGGGATTCCAACCGCTCAAGGTCATCTCCGGGAACGTCTGTGGGGAAAACGGACAGGAGGCCATTCTGTCCTATCCGGTGTTCCTTGTCCCGCCTCCCGGGGACGGCCGGAAACAGGGCTTGACACGCCGTAGAATCTGCGTTCGTGACCGAGTCCCAGTTGCCCACTCAGTACGCGCCCGCCGAGGTCGAGGGAAAGCTCTACGAACGCTGGACCTCCGCCGGCCTGTTCGAGGCCGACCCCGAGCGCGACCCCGACGCGCCCGCGTACACGATCGTCATCCCGCCGCCCAACGTGACCGGCTCCCTGCACATGGGCCACGCCCTGGACCACTCCATCCAGGACACGCTGGTACGCCGCAGGCGCATGCAGGGATACGAGGCGCTGTGGCTGCCGGGCATGGACCACGCCGGCATCGCCACCCAGAACGTGGTCGAGCGCGAGCTCAAGAAGGAGGGCCTGACCCGCCACGACCTGGGCCGCGAGGCGTTCCAGGAGCGCGTGTGGCAGTGGAAGGGCGAGTCCGGCGGCCGCATCCTCGGCCAGATGAAGCGCCTGGGCGACAGCGTCGACTGGTCCCGTGAGCGCTTCACCATGGACGAGGGCCTCTCCCGCGCCGTCCTGACCATCTTCAAGCGGCTGTACGACGACGGCCTCATCTACCGCGCCGAGCGCATCATCAACTGGTGCCCGCGCTGCCTGACCGCCCTGTCGGACATCGAGGTCGAGCACGCCGACCGCGAGGGCGAGCTCGTCTCCATCCGCTACACCGACGATGTCGTGGTGGCCACCACCCGGGCCGAGACGATGCTCGGCGACACCGCCGTGGCCGTCCACCCGTCCGACGAGCGCTACGCCCACCTGGTCGGCACCGAGATCGAGTTGCCGCTGACCGGCCGCCGCATCCCGGTCGTGGCCGACGAGCACGTCGACCCCGAGTTCGGCACCGGCGCGGTCAAGGTCACGCCCGCCCACGACCCCAACGACTTCGAGATCGGCCAGAGGCACGGCCTGCCGTCCCTGACCGTCCTGGACGAGCACGCCAAGGTCACCGCCGAGGGGCCCTTCCAGGGCATGGACCGCTACGAGGCCCGCGCCGCGGTGGTGGAGGCGCTGCGCGAGCAGGGCCGCATCGTCAAGGAGATCCGCCCCTACGAGCACTCCGTCGGCCACTGCCAGCGCTGCCAGACGGTCGTCGAGCCGCGGGTGTCCCTGCAGTGGTTCGTCAAGGTCGCCCCGCTGGCCAAGGCCGCCGGCGACGCCGTCCGCGAGGGCCGGGTGCAGATCCAGCCGCCGGAGCTGTCCTCCCGGTACTTCGCCTGGGTCGACAACATGCACGACTGGTGCATCTCCCGGCAGCTGTGGTGGGGCCACCGCATCCCCGTCTGGTACGGGCCCGGCGGCGAGCAGCGCTGCTTCGGCCCCGGCGAGGAGGTCCCCGAGGGCTGGACCCAGGACACCGACGTGCTGGACACCTGGTTCTCCAGCGCGCTGTGGCCCTTCTCCACCCTGGGCTGGCCCGACGACACGCCCGACCTGCGGCGCTTCTACCCCACGTCCGTGCTGGTCACCGGCTACGACATCCTCTTCTTCTGGGTCGCCCGGATGATGATGTTCGGTCTGTACGCCATGGACGGCGTGGAGCCGTTCAAGGTCATCGCCCTGCACGGCATGGTCCGCGACCAGCACGGCAAGAAGATGTCGAAGTCCTTCGGCAACGTCGTGGACCCGCTGGACTGGATCGAGCGCTACGGCGCCGACGCCACCCGCTTCACGCTGCTGCGCGGCGCCAACCCGGGCGGCGACGTCCCGGTCGCCGAGGAGTGGGCGCAGGGCTCGCGCAACTTCTGCAACAAGCTGTGGAACGCCACGCGGTTCGCGCTGATGAACGGCGCGCACGTCAAGGGCGAGCTCCCCGCCGAGCTCTCCACGACGGACTCCTGGATCCTCTCCCGGCTGCAGACGGTCGCCGCCGAGGTCGACGCCCACATCGAGGGCTTCGACTTCGCCAAGGCGTGCGAGGCGCTGTACCACTTCGCCTGGGACGAGTTCTGCGACTGGTACCTGGAGCTGTCCAAGGTCCCCCTCGCCGAGGGCGGCGCGACGGCCGAGGCGACGCGCCGGGTGCTGGGCGAGGTCCTGGACACCGTGCTGCGGCTGCTGCACCCGATGACGCCGTTCGTCACCGAGGAGCTGTGGACGGCCCTGACCGGCCGCGAGACCATCGTCCGCGCCTCCTGGCCGGCCGCCGACACCGCGCGCGCCGACGCCGCGGCCGAGGCGGTCGTCGCCTCGCTGCAGCGCCTGGTCACCGAGGTCCGCCGGTTCCGCTCCGACCAGGGCCTGAAGTCCGGCCAGCGGGTCACCGCCGCGCTGGAGCTGGACGGCAGCCCGCTGGCCGCCTACGAGGAGCAGATCCGCTCGCTGCTGAAGCTGACCGCCCCCGGGGAGTCCTTCACCGCCACCGCGTCCCTGCCCGTCGAGGGCGTCGTGGTGCGGCTGGACACCGCCGGCGCCATCGACGTGGCGGCCGAGCGCGCCCGGCTGGAGAAGGACCTGGCCGCGGCCCGCAAGGAGGTCGCCCAGACCTCCGGCAAGCTGGCCAACGCCGACTTCGTCGCCAAGGCGCCCGAGGCGGTCATCAACAAGAACCGCGCCCGCCTGGAGGCCGCCCAGGCCGACATCACCCGCCTGGAGGCCCAGCTGGCGGCCCTGCCCGCCGGCTGACCCGCCCACCGGCCGCACGGCCCGGCGCCCCCGCGGCGCCGGGCCTTCGGCACTGCTCTCAGATTCTTCTCATCATCGGCTCAGCGCCTGCTCAGAGGGCGGGGGCATCGTGAAGACACAGGGGGCGATCGACCGGATCGTGTCCCTCCGGAGAAGAAGTGACGACTGAACCGCAGCCGGACCCGCGAGACCGCCGGGTCCGGCTGCCTTCGTGCGGGGGGCGCGGCCGAATCCGGGGCGCGCCGGGGGAGAGATAGCCTTTTCGGCGTGACGGACTATCGGACCGCCGTGTCGGCGGTCATGGCACGGGGCGTCGAATGGGAGTTCGACCCCACTCTCGACCGGATCCGGGATCTGCTGGACCTGCTGGGCGAACCTCAGCGGGCCTGCCCGGTGATCCTGGTGGCCGGTACCAACGGCAAGTCGAGCGTCTCCCGGATGATCGACGCGCTGCTCACCGAGCGGGGCCTGCGGGTCGGGCGGTTCACCAGCCCGCACCTGAGCGAGCTGCGCGAGCGCATCGCGATCGACGGCGAGCCGCTGGACGAGGAGCGCTTCGCCGAGGTCTACGCCGACCTCGAGCCCTACCTGCAGATCATCGACGGCAGGCACCCGGTGCGGCTGTCGTTCTTCGAGACGCTGACCGCGATGGCCTACGCGGCCTTCGCGGACGCGCCGGTGGACGTCGCGGTCGTGGAGATCGGCATGGGCGGCACCTGGGACGCCACCAACGTGGTGGACCCGGCCGTCTCGGTGATCACCCCGATCGGCCTCGACCACACCGACTACCTCGGCGACACGATCGAGGACATCGCCCACGAGAAGGCCGGGATCATCAAGCCCGGCACGGTCGCGGTGATCGCCCAGCAGCCGCCGGAGGCCGCCGAGGTGCTGCTGCGCCGCGCGGTGGAGACCGGCGCGCAGGTCGTCCGGGAGGGCATCGAGTTCGGCGTGCTCCACCGCGACCTGGCCCTGGGCGGGCAGCGGCTGCAGCTGCGCGGCGTCCACGGCGACTACGAGGAGATCTTCCTGCCGCTGTTCGGCGCGCACCAGGCGGCCAACGCCGCGGTCGCGCTCGCGGCCGTCGAGGCGTTCGCCAGCGGCGCCCCCACCAACGCCGTCCTCGACCCCTCCGAGGTGACCAGGGGCAGCGTCTCCTCGGACTTCACCGCTCCCGAGGGCGGCGAGGGGCGGCTCGACCCGGCGCTGGTCCGGGAGGGCTTCGCCCGGGTGAGCTCGCCCGGCAGGATGGAGGTGGTGCGCACCGGCCCCACCGTCATCCTGGACGCCGCGCACAACCCCGCGGGCATGGCCGCCACGGCCCAGACGCTGAGCGAGTCCTTCGACTTCACCCGGCTGGTGGGGGTGGTGGCCGTCGCGGCCGACAAGGACGTCACGGGCCTGCTGGAGGAGCTGGAGCCGGTCCTGACCGAGGTGGTCGTCACCGGCAACTCCTCGTCGCGCGCCATGCCGGTGGACGAGCTGGCCGCGCTGGCCGCGGAGGTCTTCGGGCCCGAGCGGGTGCACCGCGCCGCCCGCCTGGACGACGCGTTCGAGCGGGCGGTGGCCCTGGCCGACGAGGCGGGGGAGTACGGGGGTTCCGGTGTGGTCATCACCGGGTCGGTCGTCACGGCGGGTGACGCGCGAGTTCTGTTGAAGGTGAAGTGATGCGGCGTCTGCTCGCCACGATCTTGACATGCGAGGCGATCATCCTCGCGCTGGCGATTCCGGTCGCGATCTCGGTCGCGGACGTGGACGCCGGGACCGCCGGGATCACCGGGGGAGTGCTGGCGGTGCTCGCCCTGCTGCTCGCCGGGACGCTGGGCCGGTCGTGGGGCGTTCCCCTGGCCACGGGCTTCCAGGTCGTCGTGCTGGCGCTCGGCTTCTTCGTGCCGACCATGTTCATCCTGGGCGCGGTCTTCGGCGCGCTGTGGGGTTATGCCATTTGGCTGGGAGTGAAGGTGGAGGGGCGCCAGAAGCGCTAACTTCTCCTTCGGGCGGCCTTTTCCATGGAGAATTGACTTCTGGAAAAGTCGGATATTGCAACTCTTTTCGTCATACGTGATATCCCCTGTCGACAATGCCGCCGACTTTCGGAGGAAGGCGTGCGGCGACCCGGCACCGGCGAAGGCCGCGAAGGCCACGGCGGGCGGAGGAGACGGCTCGCGGTGAGCGCCACCGCGTCGGTGGTGGCGCTCACCGCGGTCCCCGCCGCGGTGCTGACCGTTCCCAACGCGCTCCCCCTCGTCGCCGCGCCCGCCCTGCACGAGCTGGGCGGGAGCCCCGCCGCCCTGGTGCAGGCCGCGGGGGCCGCGCTGCCCGCCCTGGTGCTGGCGCTCGCGCCCGCCGCGGTGGCCGCCCGCCGGCTCCCCCCGCCGCTGGTGCTGCTGGCCGGGGTCTTCGCCGTCCTGGCCGGACAGGTCCTGGTCCTGGAGGCCGGGACGGCGCCGGTGCTGGGAGCCGCCCGCGCGCTGCAGGGCGCGGGGGCCGGCACGGTCCTGGCCGCGGCCCTCACCCTGGCCTGCCAGAGCCGTGCGGGAACGCCCCTGGCGCTGTTCGCCGGAACGCTCTGCGGTTCGCTGGCGCTCGCCGTGCCGCTGGCCCTCGGCGCGGTGCCGCGCGAGCCGGGCCGCTGGCGCGAGGCGCTCACCCCCTTCCCCTGGCTGCTGGGCCTGGCTCTGCTGTGCGCGCTGCTCGCCTTCCTGCCGGGCGGCGCGGGACGGCCCCTGCCGCCGCTGCGCGCCGCGGAACGCACCCGTCTGCTGCTGCCCCTGGTGCCCACCGCCGGATTCGTCTTCCTGGCGATGACCGCGGTCGGCGACGCCTGGGAACCGGGTGCGGGCATCCTGGCGGCGGCCCTGGGCGTCACGGCGTTCGCGGGACTGGCGCTCGCCTCCGCTCGGGACGCGGCACTGGGCGGGCCGCACATGCCCGCCCTGCAGGCGGTCCTCGTGGGATGGCTGGTGCTGCCGGTCGCCGCCCCGGTGGTCGGGCAGGCACTGCTGGCGGGCGCCGGACGGGAGACCTGGCCCTTCGCCGCCGCGGTGCCCGCCGCCGTCGCCGGAGCGCTGTGCGCCGCGCGCACGCCCGCCCGCGGGACGGTCCTCGCCGGGGACGCGCTGCTGGTGCTCGCCGTCCTCCCGCTGCTGGGCGCGGGCACCCGTCCGGGCGGGGCGGAGCTCGCCGCGGGGCTGGCCCTGCT
>NZ_BAAAHH010000070.1:0-19177 GCF_039525175.1 Actinocorallia libanotica | reverse complement strand
GGGGGGGGGGGGGGGGGCGGGGGGGGGGGGGGCGGGGGGGGGGGGGGCGGCGCCGCGTTCGTCGGCCAGGTGCCTGCGCACGGCGTTGATGATCTCCCAGGCGCTGAGCTCGCCGGTGCCCTTGGGGCGGCTGAGCGCGGGGGTGCCGAGCTCGGCGGCGCAGGCGGCGGGGACGACGAACTCCAGGTGCTGGGGCGACTGCTGGGCCAGCCGGCAGGCGGTCATCGCCAGCGCGTGGGTGGTGGCCAGCAGGGCGCGGACCTTGGCGGGGTCGGTGCTGCTGAGCTTGGGCGGCAGCCGCACCCCCTGCGGGAACAGCTCGCGCAGCGGGTGCTGGGCCTGGCCGAGCACCTCCTGGAGGGTGCGGGCGCTCTCGGGGTCCAGCCAGGGCAGCACCGCGGGCACCGCCTGCGGCACCGTCTGCAGGTCGGCGGCCATCACGGCGGCGGCGGCGCGGCGCAGGTCGGACGGGGTGGGCGCGATGCCCTCGGTGAGCTCGCCGAACAGCACGGCCAGGTCGTACAGGGCCAGGCGCAGGTACTCGCCGGGCGAGGCCTCCCGGACGATGGGCGCGGCGTACTCGGCGGGGCAGCGGCGCAGCCACTCGCGGGCGACGGTCTGCGCGCCGTAGGGGATGGCCTGCAGGTCGGCCTGGACGTACTGCAGCGTGGTGGCGCAGACGGCGGCCAGCGCGGAGGCGCCCGGCTGGAAGGCGGGGTCGGTGGCGAGCGCGGAGGCGATCTCGCCCATCATCCGCACCAGGAACGCGGCGCCGACCGGGTCGCCGGCGGCCAGCCGGTCGGTGTAGTACACCGCCAGCCGCATGAGGTCCGGCGCGATCATCCAGCGCAGGTACTCGGCCTGCACCGTCAGGTAGGGCGCGAACATGGCGACGACGGGGTGCTCGCCGAGCACGACGGGCGTGCCGGAGCTGAAGAGGACCGCGCCCCACAGCGCGGCGACCGTGGCGGGCGTGCCGGGCTGGAAGGCCGGGTCCTGCATGGCGAACTGCTGCGGGTCGACCGCGATCGCGGTGATCAGCGTCTGCTGCACCCGGGCCACCAGCTCGGCGGAGGGGCCCTCGCCGAGCAGCCCGGCGGAGGCCATGGACCCCGCGGTGACGTCCGGGCCGGTGGGGATCAGCTGGGGCGGGACCGGCGGGTTGCCGACGCCGGGCGGGGCGGGCGCCAGGACGCGGCGGGCCGCCGGGTCGGCGGGCGGCGGCGAGGGGTGCCAGTGGGCGTCCAGACCGCACCGGTACCACCGGCCCCACGCGCCGAACAGCCACCATTCGCCGGGTCCGGCCAGCAGCCGGGAGGCGACCTGCTCGGCCCGCTGCTGCGGCGCGGCCGTCCGCCACCACGACGAGGACGTCATCGTCCTGACGTCGGCCTCGGCCTTGGCGAAGGGGTCATCGGCGGGGGTTCCGGAGGTCTGCCAGTTCACGCCCGCGATCCTAGCCGTCTTCGGTGACGTTCGGCCGGACGCTCACAGGGCGTCGAGGCCGCTCAGCCAGCGGGTGAACCAGACGGTCTTGCCCGCCGTGCCGCCGCTGCAGCCGGAGTCGGCGGAGAGCATCGCGACCAGGAACAGGCCGCGCCCGTCCTCGGCGTCGAAGTGGCGTTCGGCGACGGGCGCGGGCGGCGGCTCCAGGGGGCTCTCGTCGGAGATCTCCCCGCGCAGCAGCAGCCCGTCGAGCAGCAGCCGCAGCCGGATCGGGCCCTTGCCGTGCACGACGGCGTTGGCCACGAGCTCGTCGACCATCAGCACGACGTCGTCGACGTCGGAGGGGTCGGCGACGCGCCAGGCGGACAGCTCGGTACGGGTCAGCGCGCGGGCCTGCCCCGGCGCCCGCAGATCCGGGTCGAGCTCCCAGGCCGCGGTGCGGGCGCCGGACCAGCCGACCAGCCCTAGTCGCGGTGCGTCCACTGCCCGTCTCCTCCCGATCGACGTGCGTCGTGCCTGCGGCCGAGGGCCCCCGGCCCTCCTTCCGGAGTGTTCCCCGTCCGTCCGCGGCGAAGTGCGGGGCGGTGAGGTCTGGCCGAAACGGCACTGTTGTGTGACGCGTCCGCCCCCGGCCCGGCCGGGGAATCCGGTGCTGCCATCGACCACTCCTCCCGACAAATCAGTCGTACACCCACAACCTGGGACGCACGTACCCCCAGTCTGGAGTACATGACCCGCGTCACATTCAGCCGGGGTCCACTGACACGGTCCAAAGAGCCGCGGGCCGGACCAGCGACGCGCGGGCCGCGGGCGTCACAGTGAAAAAGCTCTCGGCGTGGAGGGAAGCGGCACCCCCCGCCGGGGGTTAAGGTGGAGAACGCCGGTGTGGCCAGTGTCCCCGGGCCGCATCTAACGCCTTCACGGAATACCGTTCGGCTGGAGCCGTGTTGTGCCTTCCGCCGAGAGGCGACCACCACACCGGCCTGACTTATCGCCCGGCGCGGGGCGGAGGAGACACCCCGCGCAGCACGAGGACCCCGGTGGTGACACCGGGGTCGGGGCGGACACGGGGCCGCCGGTCTTCTACTCGGGCGTCACTGCGACAACAGGATCGCCACGGCCGCCGCCACCGCGGCCACCGCGCCGAGCACCACGACGAGCACCGCCGCGATGATCCTGCGTCGGGGCCTCGCCGCCTCGGGGCCGCCGAAACTCTCCAGCCGCTGCGCCAGTGCGGGATCGTCACGGCTGAGCCGGGACGCGATCTCGGTGAGGATGCGCTCCTCGTCCATCGACAAGGCCATGCCGTACCTCCGGGGGGTCACCTTGCCCCCTCTCTTCCCCTATCAAGACCGTTTGTATCCTCCGGCCGGGCCCCTATCGGGGCCCGTGCCGGATTCAGCGGTCCAGGACCGACGCCCGGGACGGACCGCTCTCCTGGTGCGTGCGGTCCAGCGCCGTCACCCGGTAGGTGTACGTCCGCCCGTCCCGCGCCGTGGTGTCCACGACGGACGTGCCGCGCGTGGTGGTGAGCAGCTCGGACGCCTTGACCGCGGCGCACTCCTCGCCCCCGCCCTCGCTGCGGTACACCGCGTACGACGTCGCGTCGCCCCGCCACGACAGCGTCACCTTGCCGCCCTCCCGGCCGGCCTTCAGACCCGTGGGCGCGGCGGGACGCGCGCCGCCGTCCGACGGCGGGATCAGCGCGGGCGTCCGGTAGTGGTCGCGCAGCAGCGCCGAGACGAAGCCCTTCTTGTCGCGGACGTAGTCGGTGGCACTGAAGAAGACGTCACCGCGCACCGCCGGGTACTTGCGGTTGAGGGTGAGGTGGCGGCTGATCTGGTCGGCCTTGGTCGCGAACGAGGACTCCCCCATCCGGTAGCCGGCCTGCCCGATGAGCAGCTGCACCCCGGTGCCCTTCACCAGGTCCGACCACCAGGCGACGAGCGTGGCGTAGTCGGCGCGCGAGTCGCCGATGGCCCAGTACAGCTGGGGCAGCACGTAGTCCAGCCAGCCCTCCTTCACCCACTTGCGGGTGTCGCCGTAGATCTGGGCGTAGGAGTCCAGGCCGTTGGTGTCCGAGCCCTCGGGGTGGCCGCTCTTGTTGCGCCAGATCCCGAACGGGCTGATGCCGAACTTCACCCACGGCTTGGCGTCCTTGATGTCGGTGGACAGCCGCTCGACGAGCTTGTTGACGTTGTCGCGCCGCCAGTCGCCCTTGTTCGCGAAGCCCCCGCCGTACTTCTTGTACGTCCCCGCGTCGGGGAAGTCGCCGTCGGACGGGTAGGGGTAGAAGTAGTCGTCGAAGTGCACGCCGTCGACGTCGTACTTCTCCACCACCTCCATGACGGCCTTGGTGGCGAGGTCCTGCACCTGGGGCAGGCCCGGGTCGTACCAGAGGTACTTGCCGTACTTCACCGCCCAGGACGGGTTCTTGCGCGCCGGGCTCGCGGGCGCCAGCTTGGCGCGGTCGTTGTCCTCGCCGACCCGGTAGGGGTTGAACCAGGCGTGGAACTCCAGGTCGCGGGCGTGCGCCTCGTCGATGAGGAACTGCAGCGGGTTCCAGCCGGGGTCCTTGCCCGGGGTCCCGGTCAGCCACACCGACCACGGCTCGTGCGAGGAGGGGTAGAACGCGTCGCCGGCCGGGCGGATCTGCATGAAGACGGCGTTGAGGTTCTTCGCCTTGGCCGTGTCCAGCATCGCCCGGTAGGAGGCCTTCTTCTTCGCCACGGGGGCCTCGGGGTCGCCCGGCCAGTCGCCGCCGTACACCGAGGAGATCCACATGCCGCGGACCTGCCTGCCGGGGCCGTCGTCGACGGGTTCGACCACCGGGCACTCCGCCTCCGGCTGGGCCAGGCCCAGCTGGGCCTGCGGCACACCCGGCACGGGAGCCGTCTCGACCCCCCCGCCGGCGCATCCGCCCGCCAGAACCAGCCCCGTCAGTCCCGCCAGGGTACTCAGCGCTCGTCGCATTTTCCGGAGGCTACCCGTTCCCCGGACGTGACCGGGCCGTGACCGGGATTTTGTCACGGCCCCCTGCGAAGATCGAGGGATGAGCGACTGGAACGACGTGACGCGGACCGCGCCCGACTTCGCCGAGGCGGTGCGGCGGATCTTCGACGCGCACAAGCACAAGACGATGGCCACCCTGCGCAGGGACGGATCGCCCCGGATCAGCGGGATCGAGCTGTCGTTCGCGGAGGGCTCGATCGTCCTCGGCATGATGCCCGCCTCCATGAAGGCGCGGGACGTGCGGCGCGACGGCAGGGTGGCCGTCCACTCCGCCTCCGCCGAGCCCGACCCCGACGACCCCGCCGCCTGGCCGGGCGACGCCAAGATCTCCGGCGTGGCGCGCGAGGTGGAGGATCCCGCCGAGGCCGTCGCCCTCCTGCGGGCGATGGGCGCGCCGGAGGCGGTCCACGGCAGCCCGGTCTTCCGGCTGGAGCCGCACGAGGTCGTCCTGACCAGGGTCGCCCCGAGCGGCGACCACCTGGACGTCCTCCTGTGGAAGGACGGCGCCCTCACCGCCAAGACCGCCGAATGAGGACGGGCGGGGCCCTCGCAGGGGGCTCCGGCCGGGCCGAACGTCTGGCGGCGGGCGAAGCCTGCTTCTACTATGGCCGGTCGAAGAAGTCCTCCACGGCGCGCACGAGGCTCCCCGAGCAGACAAGGCGAGCATGACCACCACCGATCACCGCCCGCGCCGCATGTCCCCCGAGGAGCGCAGGCAGGCGCTCATCGACGCCGCGCTGGAGCTCTTCGGGCGCAACGCCCCCGAGCGCGTCACCATGGAGGACGTGGCCGCCCACGCCGAGGTCTCGCGGGCCCTGGTGTACCGCTACTTCTCCAACATCGAGGAGATCCGGATCGCCGCGCTCCGCGCCGCGGTGGACGAGCTGGTGGAGCGGCTGGCGCGCGTGCGGGGCGGCGACCTGCACGAGCAGCTCCGGGAGACCCTCGAGGAGTTCGTCTCCTACGCCGAGGAGCGCGCCGCCGGGTACATCGCGCTGCTGCGCAGCGGTTCGGTCATCGCCACCTCCGAGACCGCCGCCCTGGTCGACGAGGCGCGCCACTCGGTCGTCGACCAGGTGCTGGGCCGGCTGGAGGCGGCCGGGCCTCCCCCGCCGCTGCTGCTGCTCACCCTGCGCTGCTGGGTGGCCGTCTGCGAGGGCGCCATGCTCACCTGGCTGCAGGAGCGCACCCTCAGCCGCGAGTCGCTGGTGCCCTGGCTCTCCGGCCAGCTGATCGCGATGATCGCCGCCACCGGAGAGCAGGACCCCCGGGTCGCGGCCCTCCTGCCCCTGCTGGACCCGCGCCCGGAGCACGACGTCGCGCGGCCCGCGAACGGCGCGGCCGCGGAGGCGGGTCAGCCTTCCAGGGCGTAGCGCATCGCGCCGAACTTCGTGCGGGTCTCGGCGAGCTCGGCCTCGGCGGTGGAGCCCGCGACGATGCCGCAGCCGGCGAAGAGGCGTGCCTCGTCGCCCTCCAGCTGGGCGCAGCGCAGGGCGATGCCCCACTCGCCGTCGCCGCGGGCGTCGACCCAGCCGACCGGGCCCGCGTACCGGGAGCGGTCCATCTCCTCGAGCTCGTCGATGAGCTCCATCGCCGCGGCGGTGGGGGTGCCGCCCACCGCGGGCGTGGGGTGCAGGGCCGCCAGCACGTCCAGGACGGAGCGCTCCGCGGCGAGCCTGCCGCGCACGGGGGTGGCCAGGTGCTGGAGGTTGGCCAGCCGCAACAGCTCCGGCACCGCGGGCACGTCCAGTTCGGCGCACAGGGGGCGCAGCGCCTCGCGCACCATCTCGGCCGCGTACGCGTGCTCGCCCCGGTCCTTGCCGGAGTTCAGCAGCGCCCGGCCCAGCGCGCGGTCCTCGGCCTCGTCGGCGCCGCGCGGGGTGGTGCCGGCCAGCACCAGCGACTCGATGCGGCCGCCGAACCGGCGGACCAGCAGTTCGGGGGTGGCGCCGACCAGCCCGTCGACGGCGAAGGTGTAGCACTCGGGGTAGCGCCGGGCCAGGCGGCGCAGCAGGGCCCGCGCGTCGATCGGCCCGTCGGCCCGCACCCGCACGTCGCGGGCGAGGACGACCTTGCCGAGCGCGCCGCCGCGGATGCGCCGCACGGCGTTCTCCACGGCCCGCCCCCACTGCTCCTCGGCCAGCGAGCCGCCGGACCACCGCAGCCCGGCGGGCTCGGCCACCGGGCGCAGGAGCGTCAGCGGGTCGACGCCGTCGCCGATCGTGGTGTGCCAGGCCCGCCCGTCCCGCCACCCGAGCACCACCCGGGGCACGATGAGCACCGACTCGTCGTTCTTGGGGGCGAACCCGAAGCTCCCGAAGGCGACGGGGCCCGATCCCGGCACCCCCAGGGGGTCGTCCACCAGCGCGTCCCGGAACAGCGCGGCGAGCCTGCGGCCCGCCCAGCCGAACCTGTCGTCGCCGCCGGGCACCGCGATGCGCGCGGCCTCGCCCCAGCCGACCAGGCCCTCGTCGTGCCGGACCCAGGCCATGGCCGCCGGATGCGGCAGCCGGGCGATGAGGTCGACGGGCCCGTCCACCGGTACCGTGCGGACGGTCAGCTGCTCAGAGGCTCCCAGCGCGACGCTCACCCGGCCCACACTACAGAAGAGTTGAACCTGTTCAAACAGCCGATGCCATCGTTCATCATGTGATTTAGCCGATAGCTCGCCTTTGTCCGCGGGTAGGCTCTCCGTCGTGATGGAGCAGAGTCGCTGGATCAGTCTTGCCGGAGCCGTCAACGTCCGTGACCTGGGCGGCCTTCCCACCACGGACGGGCGCAGCACGCGCTTCGGCCGGGTGCTGCGTTCGGACAACCTGCAGGGGCTCACCGACGAGGACGTCTCGCTGCTGGCCGGGGAGATCGGGGTCGGGCACGTCATCGACCTGCGCAGCCTGGCCGAGGTGCAGCGCGAGGGGCCGGGCCCCCTCACCCGGCTGGCCGGGGTGACGATCCACCACCTGTCGCTGTTCGTGGAGACCCAGATCGCCGCCGGGGTGGAGGTCGACAAGGCGCTGCCGTGGCAGAGCCGCGCCGTCCAGGAGGACCCCGAGCACCGGTCGGTCGGCTTCTACCACGGCTACCTGCGCGACCGGGCCGACTCGATCATCGCCGCGCTGCGCGTCATCGCGCACGAGGAGGCGGCCTCGATCGTGCACTGCGCGGCCGGCAAGGACCGCACCGGCGTGGTCAGCGCCCTGGCCCTGGAGGTGGCGGGCGTCGCCCGCGAGGCGATCGTCGCCGACTACGCGCTGACCGCCGAGCGGCTCGAGGCGATCCTCGACCGCCTGCTGAGCAGCGAGACCTACCGCACCGACCTGCGCAGCCGCCCCGCCGACAGCCACCTCCCGCACGCCTTCATCATGGAGCGCTTCCTGACCGGCATGGACCACACCTACGGCGGCACCCTGGACTGGCTGGCCGCCAACGGCTGGACCGAGGACGACACCGGCGCGCTGCGCTCCCGCCTGGTCGGCTAGCCCCGACCGGCGCCTTCCCGCGACAAGGCGAGCCCCGGCGCGACGGCGTACGGGGCTCTTCGCGCCGCCCGTACCGCCGTGGCGAACACCACAATCCTTCCATGCCTTCAATGAGACATTGATGAATGACACATAAGTCAGTGGGGTATTAGGGTGCCGTGCTGTCACCCCCCACCGAGGAGAGTCGTTCATGGGAGTTCTCGCCGAGGAGCTGAAACCCGCCGGAGGCGCGGCGCTCGACCAGGTGCTGATCGCCAGCGGCGTCGGCCTCCTGCTCGCCGCCGTCCTGCTGGTGCTGGGATACGGGCACCGCACCGGCCGGCTGCGCCTGCTCGACGCCATGGCCGCCCTGGCGGGCAGGGGCGCCGCGCGGGGCCTGCCGGGCTGGGCCGCGCTGCCGATGATCGTCGCCATGGTCTCCCTCATCACCGCGCTGCTCGGGATGTACTGGGACATCTCCCTGCACATCACACGGGGCCGCGACGAGGGCCCGCTGGCCAACATCGCCCACTACCCCATCCTCATCGGGCTGTTCGGCATCTTCGCCGCCGGCGTCATCGCCCTGGCCCTGCCGGTGAAGGAGAAGCCGGGACCGGCGCCGTTGCGCATCACCCGCACCTGGCACGTCCCGGCGGGCGGCGCGCTCGTCGCGGGCGCCGGGTTCTACGCCCTGCTCGGCTTCCCGCTGGACGACGTCTGGCACCGCGTCTTCGGCCAGGACGTCACGCTGTGGGGGCCCACCCACCTGATGCTCATCGGCGGCGCCGGCCTGTCCCTGGTGGGCATGCTCGTCCTGGAGCGCGAGGGCCTCGCGGCCTCCGGCGGCGAGGCGGCCCCCGCCCGGCTGTCCTACCTGCGGCGCGGCATGGCCTGCGGCGGACTGCTCATCGGCCTGTCGGTGTTCCAGGCCGAGTTCGACTTCGGCGTCCCGCAGTTCCGGCTGGTCAACCAGCCGTTCCTCATCGCGCTGGCCGCGGGCTGCGCCCTGGTCGCCGCCCGCCTGTGGGTCGGCAGGGGCGGCGCGATCCTGGCGGCCGTCTTCTACATGGCGGTGCGCGGCGGCGTCTCGCTGGCCGTCGGCCCCGTCATCGGCGAGCTCAACGCCGCGGTCCCCATGTACCTGGCCGAGGCCGTGCTCGTCGAGCTCGTGGCGCTCGCGCTGATCCGGCGGCCGCTGGCCTTCGGCGCCGTCTCGGGCGCCGCCGTGGGCACCGCGGGGTTCGCCGCCGAGTACGCCTGGACGCAGGTGGCCTTCCGGCTGCCCTGGACCCCCGACATCCTGGTCGAGGGCGTCCTGATGGCGCTGGCGGGCGGCCTGTCCGGCGCGGTCCTGGGCGTCCTGCTCGCCGAGGGGCTGGCCGGACGGCTCCCCCGCCCCGCCGTCAGCCGCGGCCTGTTCGCCGGCTCGCTCGTCGTCATCGCCGCCGCGGTCGCCAACTGCCTGGTCTTCACCGTGCCCGCGAAGATGCAGGTCACCGCCTCCCTCACCCCCGACGGCCACGGCGCCTTCACCCTGAGCCGGCCGCTGGACGACCCCGCCTGGATCCAGGTCACCGCCTGGCAGGGCGGCGACCTGCACGTCGACCGGCTGGAGCGGACCGGCCCGGCCACCTACCGCACCACCGAGCCGATGCCGCTGGACGGCACCTGGAAGACACTGGTGCGCATCCACGACGGCCGGGCGCTCGCCGCCGTCCCGGTCTTCCTGCCCGAGGACGCGGCGATCGGCGCGAAGGAACTGCCCGCCGAGCCGCGGTTCACCCGCGACGTCCAGGGCGAGCAGCCCATCCTGCAGCGCGAGCTCAAGCAGGACGTGCCCGGCTGGATGTGGGCGGCGGCCTCCTCGGTGGTGCTGGCCTGCACCCTGATCCTGGTGCTCGCCCTCGGCTGGGGCGTCTCGCGAATAGCCGGTGCGGTGCGCGCCCGCCCGGCGGTACGGTCTGGCGCATGATCCTGGCCCACCACGCCCTCGTCGAGGCGATCGCCCTCTTCGTCCCCGCCCTGGCCATCGTCGGCGTGATCGCCGGAGCCGTCCTCCTGGACCGCAGGCGCGCCGCCGAGGACGGGGAGGACGGGGAGCTAGCGGCGCCGGGAGAGGGCGACGCCGAGCAGGCAGACGGCGCCTCCGGCGAGGGCGAGCGGGGCGGGCGCCTCGGCCAGCAGGACCCAGGCCAGGACGATGGCCAGCGGCGGGACGAGGTAGGTGGTGACGCCGAGGCGTCCGGCGTCCATGCGGGCCAGGGCGTAGCCCCACGTGCTGAAGGCCAGGGCGGTGGGGACGAGGCCGAGGTAGACCAGCCAGCCGAGCGTTCCGGCTGAGGCGCGTCCGCTCTCCTCCACCAGCGCGGGCGCGTACGGCAGGCAGGCGACCGAGGCGACCGCGCAGCCCAGCCAGGTCACCTGCAGCGACGGCAGCCGCCGCAGGACCGGCTTCTGCGCCACCACACCGATCGCGTAGGCGACGGCGGCGACCACCCCGAGGACGATGCCGAGCACGACGGCGTCGTCCTCGCCCGCCGTCGCCACCCCGATCAGCGCCGCGCCGGCGAAGGCGACCCCGGCGCCGATGAGCAGCCACCGCGGATAGCCCTCGCGCAGCAGCGTCCCGGCCAGCAGCGCGATGAGGATCGGGCCGATGTTGACGAGCATCGCGGCTGTCCCGGCGTCGACGCGCTGCTCGGCGGCGTTCAGCGCGACGTTGTAGACGCCGAACCAGATCAACCCGTACACGCCGATCAGCGTCCACTCCTGACGGGTGGGCCGCACCCATTCCCGGCGCGCCGCCAGCAGCGCGCCGAGCACGACGGCCGCGACGAGCAGCCTGCCGAGGGTCAGGGGGCCCGGTCCGAAGTCGTCGCCGAGGTCGCGGATCGCGACGAAGGCCGACGCCCAGGCCACGACGGTGAAGGCCACCGCACCGAATGCGAGCCGGCTTCCCGCGCCGCTCGGGGGGCTGTCGAGTGCAGGAGTCGTTGTCATGGTCCGACTGTAGATCCGTGGTCGAATTCTTTTTCGACGGCGGGCGCCGGACCTGGGCGGCAGCCGAACGCGGCGGCCGAAAGCCGCTACCGGCCAGCCGCCGAGCGCAGTGCCGCCTCGATGACCTCCAGGCCCGCGACGGCGTCCTCCAGCGGCACCGGGGGCGGGCCGCCGTGCTCCAGGGCGTTCACCACCCCGGCGTAGAAGGCCTGCCACGCGCCCGGGTCGGTGCGGACGGGCCGGGAGCGGCCGGGCACGCCCAGGAAGCCGTAGGTCTCCGGCGGCATCTGGCCCCAGCCGGGTTCGCGGGGGGTGCGGCCCGCGCGCAGCGCCTCCTCCTGGCCGTCCATGCCGTGGACGACGTAGGAGGCCTTGTCTCCCAGCACCCGGAACCGGGGGCCGATGTCGGCGGCGGCGGCGCTCATCCACAGGTGGGAGCGGGCGCCGTTCGCGTGGGTCAGCGCCAGGAACGCGTCGTCGGTGGTGGCCGCGCCCGGCCGCCGGGTGTCGAGTTCGGCGTAGACGTGCGTGGGCGGGCCGAACAGGCAGATCGCCTGGTCGATGAGGTGGGCGCCCAGGTCGTAGACGATGTTCCCGGCGTCGGCGGGGTCGGCCGACTCCTTCCAGGAGGGCTTGACGTGGGGCCGCCACCGCTCGAAGCGCGACTCGAACCGCCCGACCTCGCCGAGCGCGCCCTCGGCCATGAGCCGCCGGAGCGTGCGGAAGTCGCCGTCCCAGCGGCGGTTGTGGTACGGGAAGACCGGCGGGCCGATCCGGCCCAGCGCCAGCGCCTGCTCCGACGTCACCGCCACGGGTTTGTCGATCACCACCGGCAGACCGGCCTCCAGCGCCCGGGTCGCCAGCGGCGCGTGGGTGCGGTTCGGAGTGGTGACCACCACGAGGTCGCAGTGCGCCGGGTCGTCGAACACCGGCGCCGGGTCGGGCAGCACCGCCACCCCCGGGTAGCGCCGCCGCACCTCCTCCTGCCGTTCGGGGTTGCCCGTCACCACCGCCGTCAGGACCAGCCCGGGCACCGAGGTGATCACGGGGGCGTGGAAGACCGAGCCGCCGGTCCCGTAGCCGAGGAGCGCCACACGCAACGTCATGACACGATCATGGCAAACGGTCCGGCCTCCGCTTCGATCCGGGGTCTCACCAGGCGCTTTCCGCCCGGCACGGCTCAGGGCGGGAGAAGCTCAGGGCAGGCGCAGCTCGGCGGACACGGCGCGGTGGTCGCTGCCCGGCAGGTCGTGGACCGCGTAGTCCAGGACGGCGATCCGGCGGTCGGCGAAGACGTGGTCGATGACGATCCCGGGGAACGACCACCCCGAGGCGGGCCAGGTGGCGCGCAGCCCCGAGCCGCGGACCTCCGCGGCGTCGCGGTAGCCGGTGGACAGCACGCCGCGCAGGCTCGCGTGGTCGAGGGTGGCGTTGAAGTCCCCCGCGAGGATCCGAGGCGTGCCCTGGGGCGTCGCGGCGGGCAGTTCGCTCTGGGAGTCGCGCCAGCACCCCCCGAGACCGGGATGCAGGGGGGCGCAGGTGTGCACGGCCACGAACTCGACCGGCTGCGCCGCGCCGGGAACGTCCAGCGTCGCCCGGACCGCGCCCGAGGGGGCCTCCCCGGCCTGGAAGGGGTGGCGCGAGTACAGCGTGGTGTCGTGCGTGCCGTTCGCGGTGTGCGGGAAGAGCTCGAGGACGCCCTTCTCCTCCAGCTTCTGACGGGTTCCAGGCGGCAGCTCCTGGACCGACAGCACATCGGCGCGCGTCTCCCGCGCCAAAGCCAGCAACCGGTCGGGCGGGGTGAGCCCGAACCGGAGGTTGGCGCTGAGCACCCGCAGCACCGGTCCCTTCGCCGCGGGCTGCCCCTCCTCCAGCACCCGGGGGACCAGAAGCCCGCCGAGCACCAGCGCGGCGGCCAACCCCGCCACCGCCGCCGCCCTGCGCCGCAGCAGCAGCGCCGCGACCGGCGCCGCGAACGCCGCACCCGCCACGTAGGGCGTGAAGGAGACCAGCTGGATCCACCGGAAGCCGGCGTCGAGCCCCGAGAGCCGCAGCACCGTCCACATGAGGAACGGAGCGACCAGCGCCCAGGCGAGGACCGTCCTCCATCGCCCCATGCTCGTTCCTCCCGATCGACGGACAAGGGTCGTATGGCACCTTAAATCCTTGGGACCGCGGCCCCGGCGGCTCCTATGGTGTCGCCATGGAACCGCGCAGCGTGGAAGATCTCCGGAAGTCGCAGAGAAGCGGAGCCTCCCCGAAGTACCTCTTCTTCTGGGGGCATCGGCCGCATCCGAGCGGCAGGCACGTGCTGAGCCAGTGGTTCGAGCGCGGCTTCGAGGCGGACGGGAAGGCCTACCGCAGCGCGGAGCACTACATGATGGCGGGCAAGGCGCGGCTGTTCGGCGATACCGAGACCGAGGAGCTGGTCCTGACCTCGGGGCATCCCGCCGAGGCGAAGGAGCTCGGCCGCCGGGTGCGGGGCTTCGACGAGGGGACGTGGGAGGAACACCGGTTCGAGCTGGTCGTGCGGGGCGGCCTGGCGAAGTTCGGCGCCGATCCCGAACTGCGCGGCTACCTGCTGGGCACCGGTTCCCGGGTGCTGGTCGAGGCGAGCCCGCTCGACCGGATCTGGGGCATCGGGCTGGCCGCCGACGACGCGCGGGCGGCCGATCCGGCGCGCTGGCGGGGGCTCAACCTGCTGGGTTTCGCGTTGATGGAGGCGCGGGCGCGGCTGCGGTAAATCGTTCGACGGGGGCGGGAGGCACCACGTACAACGATGGCATGATCCGCAAATACCCCCGTACTCCGCATCTGCGGGGATCGCGTCTCCAGCCGGGCGACCATGACCTGGCGGCGGTGCCGTTCCGGGAGGTGGCCGGGCGGTACCTGGTGGTGGAGGAGAAGCTCGACGGGGCCAACTGCGGTGTCAGCTTCGACGAAGGGGGCGGGCTGCTGCTGCAGTCGCGCGGCCATTACCTGGCCGGGGGGCCGCGGGAGCGGCAGTTCGCGCCGCTCAAGGCGTGGGCGTCGGCCGTCGCGCATCTGCTGTGGCCGGTGCTGGGCGCCAGGTACGTCATGTACGGCGAGTGGATGTACGCCAAGCACACCGTCTTCTATGACGCCCTCCCCCATTATTTCTGCGAGTTCGACGTCTATGACCGGCGTGAGGACGTCTTCCTCTCCACCGCCGCACGGCGTGAACTGCTCGCTGGCACGCCTGTCTGTTCTGTTCCGGTGCTGCGTGAGGGGAAAGCGGACCGGCTGGAGGAGGTGACGTCGCTCGTCGGCCCGTCCGTGTGCCGGAGCGGGGGCTGGCGGGAGGCGCTGGACGAGGCCGCGCTGGCCGCCGGGCTCGATCCGGAGCGGGTGCGGGCCGAGACCGACGCCTCCGACGAGATGGAAGGGCTCTACCTCAAGGTCGAGGAGGGCGGGCGGACGGTCGGCCGGTTCAAGTGGGTGCGGTCGAGTTTCCTGACCGCCATCCTCGACGCGGGAGGCCACTGGCAGGACCGGCCGATCGTCGCGAACGGGCTGGCCGACCCGGAGGTGCTGTATGCGGGTGTTCGCTGAGCTCTGCCCCCGGCCGCCGCACTGGCGGCTGGACTGGACGGCCGTCCGCGAACGGTTCCCGTGGGTCCGCGACCTCGCGGGCGTCGCGCAGGATCCGGTGCACCACGCCGAAGGCGACGTCGAGACGCACACGCGTCTGGCGTGCGAGGCGCTGGCCGCGCTGCCGCGCTGGCGGGAACGCCGCGAGGACGAGCGCACGCGGCTCTTCGCCGCGACGCTCCTGCACGACGTGGCCAAGCCCCGGTGCACCCGTGAGGAGGACGGCCGGATCACCGCGCACGGCCACTCCCGCCACGGCGACCTGATGGCCCGCCGGATCCTGTGGGAGCTCGGCGCTCCGATCGCCTGGCGCGAGTACGTGGCCGCGCTCGTCCGCCACCATCAGGTGCCGTTCTGGGGGCTGGAGCGCGCCGATCTGCAGCCGACCGCCTTCCGGGTGAGCCTGCTCGCCGCCAACGCCGACCTCGTCCTGCTCGCGGAGGCCGACCTGCGCGGCCGGGAGTGCGCGGACCTCGCCGAGATGCTGGAGAACGTCGCCCTGTACGAGGAGTACTGCGCCGAGGAGGAGTGCCTGGACGGGCCGCGGGCCTTCCCCTCCGACCACGCCCGGTTCCAGTACTTCCGCACGCCCGGCCGCGACCCGTCCTACGCCGCCTACGACGACACCCGCCTGACGGCCACCGTGCTGTCGGGACTGCCCGCCGCGGGCAAGGACACCTGGATCGCCACGCACCGGCCCGGCCTCCCGGTCGTCAGCCTGGACGCGCTCCGCGCAGAACTGGGCGTCTCCCCCGCCGGCGACCAACGCCCCGTCGTCACCGCCGCCTTCGCACGGGCCAAGGAGCACCTGCGAGCGGGCCGCCCGTTCGTGTGGAACGCCACCAACACCTCGCGCCAGATCCGGGAGCGCTGCATCGCTCTCGCGGCCGACTACCGCGCCCGGATCGAACTGGTCTCCCTGGAAGCCGCGCCGCACGTGCTGCACGCCCGCAACCGGGCACGCCCCTCCCCCGTCCCGGACGCGGTCATCGCCCGGCTGGCCGCCCGCTGGGAGACCCCGGACCCCACCGAGGCCCACACCGTCACCTGGCTCGACCAGACCCCGAACCGGACGCGAGACCAGACGTGAAGCCGGACGCGAAGGACGGTCAGGACCCGTCCACGACCTGCCAACGCCCCTGACGCAGCTCCAGACTCAGCAGCGTGCCCGAGATGGCGACCCGCGCCTTCTCTCCGTCGATCCGCGCCTCACCCAGCCGCAAAGGCTCCACGAGATACTCGGCTCCGTCGTCCCGGACGAACCTCACCCACGGCAACCGCGCCGAGAGCTCACGCCTGAGTCCAGGATCAAGCGGACGTTCAGTGCACTTTCCACGCAGCGGGCAGAACCTGTCCAGAATCCGCAGCGGACTCACGCTCTTCAGCTCGGCACCCGCCCTCCCCGCCAGAAAGGCGTCGATCGCCGTCTCATAGACAACGGCCAAGTCGTCCGGCACCGCGGAGACCGGAGCAGGCTGCTCTCTGGCGTACGGCTCCGCCATTTCCTGGTCCTTCAGCGGACCGGTCGCCGGTTTGGCCGCCGAACTGTCCGTTTGCGTCCCGCCCGTCTGGTGCAGCACGACCGGGACGGCGACCGTCACGGCGGCGGCCAGGGCGAGACCGCCCGCGGCGGCCTTCCAGCGGCGGCGGGCCCGGGCGCGGCGGCCCCGCGCGATGACCGCGTCGGCCAGGCCGGGACGCGGGTCCGGTGCCTCGGCGGCCAGCAGGCCCAGCAGGTCCCCGTCATCCACGGGCCTCCCCCTCCACGGCCACCCCGTACGCCTCCCGCAGCTTCTCCAGGCCGCGCAGCGTCTGGCTGCGGACCGTCCCGGCCGAGCAGCCGAGCAGTTCGGCGACCTCGGCGACCTCCAGGCCCACCCAGTGCCGCAGCACCACCGCGGCCCGCTGCCGGGCCGGCAGGGACGCCAGCGCCGAGCGCAACCGGACGTTGCCGTCGACGCCGGCGTACGGGTCGGCGCCGTCGGCGGTCTCGGGCAGCGCCTCCATCGCGGTCTCGTGCCGCCGGTGGGCGCGGCGGCGTTCGTCGGCGGCCACCGTGACCAGGACGCGCCGAACGTACGCTTCGGGGTTGCTCTCGATGTTCCGCCACCGAAGATACGCCTTGACCAGCGCGTTCTGCACCAGGTCCTCCGCGCCCGCCCGGTCGGCGGTCAGCAGGTAGGCCAGCCGGAGCAGCGCGGCGGAGCGCTCGGCCACGAACCGCCGGAACGCCTCCTCCTCGGCCAAGGAAACCTCCGATGGGATGGGGGGCGACCAGCGTCGCACGCTTCGCGCCGCGGTTCCAACCCGGCGCGTCAGCGGGCGGGCACCTGCCAGACGGTGGTGCGCCGGCGGCGCGATCCGTCGGGTGCGCGCCTGGCCGGGACGTCGTAGCGGGCCAGTGCGGTGAACGCGCCGCGCGGCAGGTGCCGCCGCCCGGGGTCGCCGACGAGCACCAGCGCGCCGGAGGCCGCGGCACGGCGCAGGAACGGCTCGATCCGGCGGGCCAGCGCCTTGTCGTAGAAGACGTCACCGGCCAGCACGACGTCGTGGAGACCCGGGCGGGAGTCCAGGATGTCGGCGCACAGGGCGGTGACGCGCACCTCGTTGGCCTCGGCGTTGGCGCGGATCGCGGCGGCCGCGTACGGGTCGACCTCGCTGGCGGTGACCTCCCGGGCGCCGGAGAGCGCCGCGGCCAGCGCCACCACGCCGGAGCCGGCGGCCACGTCCAGGACGGAGCGGCCGCGGACCAGCTCGGGCACGTCCAGCACGTGCCGGGCCAGCGCCAGGCCGCCGGTCCAGGCGAAGGACCAGTAGGGCAGGCCGGTGTCCTCGGTGTGCTCGCCCAGGCCGTAGGGGTCGGCGGCCTGGTGGAGGCGGAGTTCGGGCAGGTAGGGAACTGTTCTCAGCCGCGTGTGGTCACGGACGAACGCCTCTTCTGGCGCCCTGCAGAGCGGCGGGGGGTCGGGCTGCACCTTGATGACCTTAATCCGCCTTTCCTTACAGCGCCATTTCCCGGGGTCAGCAACGGCGATGTAAATAAATTACCGCTAGCATGGAGATAATGGAACGATCTCCCAGCCCTTTCCCGATAGCCGCGGTGTTCGCCGTCCACGGCGCGGTGGGGGGCGCCTTCGCCACGCGCATCCCGTGGATCCAGGAGCGGATCGGCGCCGGGCCGGGCGAGCTGGGGCTGGCGCTGCTCGCCCCGGCCGTCGGCACCCTCCTGGCGATGCCCACCGCCGGGCGGATCGTCCACCGGCTCGGCGGGCGCGCCGCCGTCCGGCTGCTGCTGGCCGCCTGGTGCCTGGCCCTGGTACTGCCGCCGCTCGCCCCGGACCTCGCGGTGCTGTGGATCGCGCTGCTGCTGTACGGGGCGGTGGCGGGCCTGGCCGACGTGGCGATGAACGCCGAGGGCGTGCTGATCGAGATGGCGCTGGGCCGTCCGGTCATGTCGCGGCTGCACGGGATGTGGAGCATCGGCGCGCTGACCGGGGCCGGCACCGGCGCGCTGGCCGCCCACGCCGGCGTCGACGCCCGGCTGCACCTGGCCGTCACCGCCCTGGTCCTGCTGGGCTGCGGGCTGCTCGCCTCGGCGTTCCTGCCCTCCTTCCCCGCCGGCGCGGACGCCGTGGCCCCGCCGCGTTTCGCGCTGCCCGGACGGGAGGTGCTGGGCATCGGCCTGGTCGGTTTCTGCGCGGTGGTCGCCGAGGGCGCGGCCGCCGACTGGAGCGCGGTCTACCTGCGGGACGTCGCCGGTGCCGGGCCGGGCGTCGCGGCGGTGTCCTACACCGCGTTCGCGCTGACCATGGCGCTGGCCAGGCTGGGCGGTGACGCGGTGGTCGCGCGGCTGGGCCCCGTGCGCACGGTGCGGCTCAGCGGGGCGCTCGCGGTGCTCGGCGGCGTGGCGGTCGTCGCCGCCCGCACCCCCGCCCCGGCGATCGCCGGTTTCGGGCTCATCGGCCTGGGCGTCGCGGTGGTGATCCCGCTGGCGTTCACCGCCGGGGGCCGTGCCGCCGCCGACCCCGGCCAGGGCGTCGCGGGCATCGCCACCCTCACCTACTCCTGCCTGCTCATCGCCCCCGGCGTCATCGGCGGCGTGGCCGCCCTGTCCTCCCTGCCGGTCTCCTTCGCCCTGGTCACCGCCGCCCTGGTCGTGATGACGCTCACCGCGGGCCACCTGCGCCCGGCCGCCCCGTAGCGCGGAGGGAGGGTGACGCTCAGCGCGGGTTTCCCGCGCCCGGCCCCCCGGTGGCGCGGAAGGCGCGGGCGCCGGTGCTGCGGACGGCGCTGACCGCGATGCGGGGGACGGCGGCGGGCGCCAGGCGGAACGACACCCGGACGGCCAGGCCCGCGGCGGCGTCCTGGGCGGGCCCGGCGATCAGGCGGGTGAGGCGGGGGCCGGCGTCCGCGTCCGGTACGGGCGGCGGCGGCTCGTCCAGCAGGACGGCGACCGCGCGGGTCCAGGCCTGGCGGACGGACTCGCGGGCGATGTCGCGCATCAGGTCGCGCAGGGCGGCGCGGACGACCTCCTCGGCCATGCCGGTCAGCGCCCGGCCCAGCTCGGTGCGGGCGGCCCAGCCCGCGGCGCCGAGCGCGCCCCGCGCCGTCAGCTCGGGGACGCCGAGCCGTTCGGCGGCCTCGGCCAC
>NZ_BAAAHH010000069.1:0-20623 GCF_039525175.1 Actinocorallia libanotica | reverse complement strand
CGGCCACCTCGTCAAAGCCATCGCCGTCCTGCAGAACCACCGAACCGCTCAAGCCGCCCGAGGATGAAAGAGGCTCAGTGGTCCTTCGGGCGACTGCTGAGTTGATCGGCGACCTCACGGTATCGAGCGTGGAAGGCGGAGGCCATGTGTCCTGCCCGGGATTCGGTGAGGGTGTGGTTGAGCTGCTCGGCCAGTGCCATCGTCGACCATACGGGGCGGCCGGTGTTGAGTGCGGCGAGTCCGGTTTCGGCGGCTTGGTCGAGGTCTCCTGTTCCTGCTTGGGCCAGGCCGAGGACGAGCAAGGATCGCGCGTAGCCGGACGGGTTGCTGCCGCCTTGCCGGAGGCTTTCGTTCACGTAGCAGGTTTGGATGACGCGTCGAGTTGCTGCCGCGGCTTCCCGGTGCTGGCCGGAGAGGAGGAGAGAGGTCGCGGTGTAGGGCGGGTCTTCGGCGAGGTTGATGGAGTACACGCCGGTCGTCGGGGCGTTGGCCGGGAGCGCTTTGAGCGCGGTGATGGCGTGTCGTCTGGCTTCGGTTGCGGTCTTGGTGTCTCCGTCCAGCGCGGTGGCTCGCATTTGATGGGCGGCGAGCCGGGCGTGCGCCACGGTACCCAGGGGTGCTTTCTGCAGGCCTTTGGCGGCGAGGGCCGCGGATTGGCGGGGGAGACGCTGGTAGCGGGCGATCATCGCCCGGGTGAGGTAGGCCCATCCGGCGAGCTCAGATGTCGGGCCTGCTCGCTGTGGCGTTCGGCGTCCGAGCACCACAGCCGCGCTGAGGCGTGCTCTCCCAGGTCGTGGGCGGCGACCGCCAAGAGCCCGGACAACCAGCCGCAGGTGAGGATCAAGTCGGTCTTGCGTGGTGTCGGCGCCTGCCCGTGCTTGTCCTCCGTCGTTCCTCCAATATTCTTTGGAATAGTGTAGAAGATGAAGCGCCGATGGAGAGGGCATCGATGAGCCAGGACCCGCAGCACCACTGGGAAGACGTCTACGCCCACCGCGACCCCGCCGAAGTGTCCTGGTACCAGGCCGACCCCGCCCCATCCCTCGCCCTCATCACCAGCGCCGTCAACGGAGACCTGGCCGCGCCGATCATCGATGTAGGCGGCGGTGCGAGTATCCTCTCCTCCCGCCTGGCCGCCGCAGGCCACACCGACGTCACAGTCCTGGACGTCTCCCGAACGGCCCTGGCCGCCTCCCGCGCCCAGGACCCCACCGGCACCGTCCAACAAGTGCACCACGACCTGCTCACCTGGAAGCCTCAGCGCCGCTACCGCCTCTGGCACGACCGCGCGGTCTTCCACTTCCTCACCGGCCCCGCCGACCGCGACGCCTACCGTGCCGTCCTCGACCAGGCCCTTGCCCCCGGCGGCACCGTCGTGCTCGCCACCTTCGCCCTCGACGGCCCCACCCACTGCTCCGGCCTGGAGGTCGCCCGCTACGATGCCGCCGGTCTGGCCGCCGAGCTCGGCGACCGCTACACCCTCACCGCCCACGGCCGCCACGACCACCACACCCCCTGGAACACCGTCCAGCACTTCACCTGGATCACCGCCACCCGCACCTGAAACGGCCTCTTCCGCCCTTCCTCGAGGAGTCGTCGGTACGGTTCGGAATCGCGAGGCAGACCAGGGGCGCCTGCACTCGGGTTCCTGAGCGTGACGTGCGTCATGCGCGGTGTTCCGGCTGGGCGTAGAGCTGCAGGGTTACCGCGGTGTGCGCAGGAGACGGGGAAGTGCGTTCTTTCGGTGCGGGGCCGCCGCAGGCGAGGCTCGGGGGCGACGAAGGAGGATTCCATGATCTTGGTTACGGGTGTCTCCGGCGCGCTGGGCGGGCTCGTGTATCGGGGGCTCGCCGCGTCCGGTGAGGTGAAGGTGCTCGCGGGGAGCAGTTCAGGTGCGGCCGACCGGCGGTTGGACTTCGATGAGCCCGAAACGCTCGCGGAGGCGTTCGCCGGGGTGGACGTGCTCGTGTTCGTCTCGGCCGGGTACGCCGAGGACGACGTGGTGTTCGCGCGGCATGGGGCGGTGGTCGACGCCGCGGCACGGGCGGGGGTGCGGCACGTCGTCTACACGAGTCTCGTCGGGTCGGCCGACCGGCTGAGCATCGCGCTTCCGCACCGATGGACCGAGCGGCGGCTGGCCGAGGCGCCGTTCGGGGTGACGGTCCTGCGCAACGGGTTGTACGCCGAGCTGGCCGTCGAATGGGCGACGGGCTCGGCCGCGGCCGCGACGGGCGAGTTCACGGCGGCGCTTGGGACCGGGCGCGTCTTCCTCGCGGCCCGCGAGGACCTTGCCGAAGCCGCCGTCCGGGTGGCCGCCGAAGCCTCGGCGGACCTGGCCGCGGGCGTTCCGGTGCGGCACGCGAACCGCGTTTATGAGCTGGACGGGCCTGAGCCGATCGGTGGCGCGGACATCGCGGAACTGCTCGCCGAAGCGACGGGCCGACCCTTCGCCTACCGGTCCCAGAGCACGGCCGAGCTGCGCGCGTTCCTCGCCGGCACGCCACTGCTGCCGTACCAGGTGGGTCACACGGTCTCAATGTTCAACACGATCCGGTCCGGGCTGCTGGAGCCGTCCTCGCCCGGGGACCTCGCCGCGCTGCTGGGGCGCGAGCCCCGTTCGGCCCGGTCGCTCGTGGCCGCCGCGCTCGCGGGCTGACGGGTCAGCCGGGAAAGGGCAGGGCTTCGCGCGTTCCGGCGGTGTCGAAGGCGGCGCGGGAGTCGGCGATGGCGTCCTTGTGGGTGCGCGACCAGGCCGCGAGGCTCTGGATCGCGACGGCGAGGCTCTGCCCCATCTCGGTCAGCCGGTACTCGACCTGCGGCGGCACGGTGTCATAGACGGTGCGCCGGACCAGGCCGTCGCGGACGAGGCGGCGAGTCGTCACCGTCAGCATCCGCTGGGAGATACCGGTGACGGCCCGCTGCAGCTCGCCGAACCGGCGCGGTTTCTGCGCCAGGGTCACGATGACCAGCACCGACCAGCGGTCGCCCAGTCGGTCCAGTACGTCCCTGATCCCGCAGTCCTCGTGACCGCACGCCTCGATCGTCATGGCGGGATCAACGCCGCGCCGCCCGCCGTTGTTTCCGCCGGCCCGCGCCGGCGACGCGACCCGGGCGGATGCCGGGACGGGCATGCCATGCCCGACCTTCACAAGTGATCAAGTCTCTCGGCCAACCGGGCAGTTCACCCTGACGTTCTTGGACGGTCGCCACGCCGGGGCCGGAGCTCTCTCGCCGGGGTCCGGGGGCGTGGCCCGCAATGAGCACGGCCTCGAGCGGAACGAGGGACCACGCTGTTGAAGACGGGAGAACCTGGGCGCCGGGGGAGCACGAGAGAAACGAAAAGAGCCGGGGCCCGCAGGCCTCGGCTCTTCGCCGTCCTCCGCCCGTGCCCTGTGCGTCCAGGCCGCTCTGATCTCCCTGTTCGTCTTTATCGCTCGTGCTGGCGGCGCACCATCTCGGCGATCCAGACGGGCGCGAACGGAGAGGTGCAGTTCGGGGGAGTCGGGTAGTCCTTGAGTACTTCCAGGCGCTCGCCGATGTCGATCGCGCGGGCGCGGTGCTCGGCGTGGTGGATCCCGATCTGAGCCAGACAGTTGTTCATCGCCCACTGCAGGCGGTCCGGGGCGTCCTTCATCTCCGCCTCGATGATGTCGAGCAGCCCTGTGAGGTCGAGGCTCTCGGGCTTCTTCACCACCCGCTCGGCGGTCAGGGCCCAGCTGGCACTCGCGACCACCGGGTCTGGATCCGTGCACCAGGCGAGGCGCAGCTCTTCGGAGTACGGGTTCTTCTTCACCACGTAGTTCACGAGCCAGTCGTGCACCTTGGGGACGTGCGTTTCGCGCAGCATGGTGTCCAGTTCGGCGCGCTCGAACGCCTTCGGACGGCAGATCAGGATCGCCAGGAGTCTTGCCGCAGTGTCATTCGTTTTCCAGAGCTCGCGTGCGAGATCCTGCTGTGTTTTGAGCTGCTTCGCAAGCGTGCGTAGTTTGCCGAGGTTCACACCGTGATCGTCACCGTGCTTCTCGTTCACCTTGCGTATCTTCGGGTCTTCGAGCGCGGCCAACTCGGCCATGACCTGCGCCACCGTCGTCTCGGTCACTTCAGTCCCCTGTCCGTCGCGCACGAAATCTAACCACGTCTGGCGGCGACCGGTATGCCTTGGCGGCTCCGGAACCGGGTCAAAGCTCCCACTCCAACGAGGGCGAAGCGTCCGAGGAGTCGTCGGAGGGCCATCAGGATCCGATGGCGCCACGGCCATCCCACCCGACCACGATGCCGCGACGATCATCGCCGTCGAGCAGGCAGCGCCCGAACCGATGCCCGAAGCTCTCAAACGCGTCGCCACCCACCGTCCGCCCGTGTATGGACCTGCCCTGGCGCACGTCGTCGGGGCAGGTCCATTGTTCTTCGGCCGAAGGCGCCTGCGGCGATTTTCTTGGAATCGCGAAGACATCGAGATCGGTGGTCATACCGCCGTCCGCCGGTGTCGCTCGTCCGGACACGGCGGACTGATGGTCGAGGGCGGTGCGGAGGCCTCCGCACGGTGGCCGCCTCCATGCTCCCGCGCACCCGGATCCCGTGGGCCGATGTCCGCGAACAGGAATGTCAAATTTTCTAGACATGGAGTTAAACATCGCTTACCTTGGTGATGTCAAAGATTCCTTACATGGAGGCCGGTGTGACCCATGAGGAGAAGCGCGCGTGGATCATGCTGGTCGTCAGCGCGGTCGCGTACGCGACGTATGTGATCATCGTGGTGGGCCGGGCCGAGGGACGTCCGCTGGTCGACGTGCCCTACGCGGCGGCTCTGCTGTGGACGGTCGGCGGGGCGATCGCGGCTTCGATCGCCGCCGAGATCGGAATCGGCGTGGTGACCCCTCGGGCTTCGCGGGCCAAGGACGTGCGGGACCGGGAGATCGGGCGGCTCGGCGAGCACGTCGGCCAGTCCTTCGTGATCGTGGGAGCCGTCGCGGCGATGCTGATGGCGATGGCCGGATGGGACCGGTTCTGGATCGCCAACGCGATCTATCTGTGTTTCGTGCTGTCGGCGGTCCTCGGATCGATCGCCAAGGTCGTCATGTACCGCAGGGGCCTGCCGCAATGGTGAAACCGACCCGTGTCACGAACTCGATCCGCGCGCTGCGCTTCGCCTGCGGCGAGATGACCCAGGCCCAGCTCGCCGAGCACATCGGCGTGACCCGCCAGACCGTCATCGCCATCGAGCAGGGGCGCTACTCGCCGTCGCTGGAGATGGCCTTCCGGATCGCCCGGGTCTTCGGCGTTCCGCTCGACGAGGTGTTCCAGTACCCCGAACCACCGGACGAGCCGACCTGACGGCGCGGTGCGGCACCGCGATCCGAAGCGCACGGCACCAGAGAGAAACGGACGGACGACATGAAGGACATGAGAGCGCGACTGTCCACACTGTGGATCTTCGCGATGCTCAACTACCTCTACTGCGACATCGTGGGCCTGATGGACTCCGGGCAGTTGCGGCAGTTTCTTGCCGGGCGGGTGGGCGGCATGGACATCGGCCAGGAGTTCCTGCTGGGCGCCTCGGTGCTGATGGAGTTGCCGATCGCCATGATCGTGCTGTCCAGACTGCTGAAGCACCGGGCGAACCGCCTGGCCAACATCGTTGTGGGCTCGGTCATGACCGTCGTCCAGACCGCGACGCTGTTCACCGGTTCTCCGGCCGCGTACTACGTCTTCTTCAGCGTCATCGAGATCGCCTGCACGGTGCTGATCGTCCGGTGCGCCTGGACCTGGCGCGTCGAAACGATCGCTCCCGCCGCGCGGCCGGCCCCGACCGCGGGCTGACCGTGTCCGAAACGACCGGCCTTTGGAGACGGACATGACGACCACCGAATCGAGACCGCCGCTCCGCGGAGCGGCAGTGGCAGCAGGCCTCGGACTGCTGGGTATGACCGCGCTCGCGTTCTGGAGCTTCTCGACCTTCGGCGACCTGGTCGTGGCCGGAGACGCCACGAGGACTGCGCGGAACATCGCCGATCACGAACTGAGCTTCCGGGCGCTCATAGGCGGTTTCCTCATCGTTGCGGTACTCGACGTGCTCGTGGCCGTAGCCCTCCGCACACTGCTGGCACCGGCCGGCAGGAGCGTCGCGACGTTCTGCGCGTGGCTCAGGGTGACCTATGCAGCCGTCTTCGCGGCGGTACTGGGCAACCTCCTGATCGCGGTACGCCTCCTGACGGACGGCGCCTCGCAAAGCGCGTTCACCTCTCGGCAGTTGGAGGCTCAGGTACTGACGGCGGTGAACGCTTTCCAGGACGGCTGGGACGCCGCCCTGGTGATCTTCGGTCTTCACCTGATCGTCCTCGGCCATCTGGTCTTCGTGTCGCGTTTCATCCCGAGGACGCTCGGCATCCTGTTGATGATCGCCGGCGTCGGCTACGCCGTCGACGGCGCGGGCACGATCCTCTTCGCGGGCTACGATGCCGACATCGCGAGGTTCACCTTCGTCGGCGAGGCGCTCCTCATGGGGTGGCTGCTGTGGAGAGGGCCCCACCTGACCGCACCGAGGACCCACGAATCCATCCGGACCGCTTCCCCCGAAGCCGCCCAGACCGGCTCATCCACCTGAACGACATCACCCGGCGAGCATCCTCGCTCCGCTCTACCGACTCCCGGGCGCTCAGGGCCGACATCGCGGGTGCTCGGCGTGGCCGACGAGGAACATCGCACCCGCCGACCTCGACGAGGCCATCGCGGTAGATCTTCTCGGTCTGGTTCGGCCTTCAGCGGTCGCCTGCAGGAGGCCGCACCGCGGCGAAGTACTCCTGGAACATCGCATGGCGGAACTGGTAGATCGGGCCGACCTGCCGGAGGAGACCCAGCCGGTGGAAGTCTTCGAGGAAGCTCAAGGTTCTGAGCGGGGCTTTCGACTCCGCACGGAGCATGATGACCGTCAGGTAGTACACCCAGCCCGCGCTCATGCTCGCGGTGGCGCCGACGACGGCTCCTGCGGCCAGACCGCCGCCGAACCCTCCCGAGGCGCCGGCGATCGATCCGAAGGCGAGCGCGTAGGCCGTCCGGAGCCAGAAGTCGTGGATCAGGATTTTCGCTCCGGTCCGGGGCTGCTGATCGCTCGCAGGCTTCGTCGCCCAACTGAAAAGGACGGTCACGGCCCAGATCAAGATGATCGTGAGAACGATGCCGGTCGGTGTGGCGTTCTCGTGGACGATCAGGGCGACTCCGACCCCCATCGCGACGGCGAGGAGAGAGAGCGGTGAGAAGACCGTCCTCCTCAGCGCGCTGCCTTTGTGTCGAAACCGGAGATCGACCTGCTGCGGCGCTGGTCGGAGGAAGTTGAACGCAAGAAGCACGCCGGTGGACAGGGTGAGCAGCAGGCCGAAGAGCAGGCCGCCGGGGAACCCGGGGATCGAGGCCGAGCGGACGGCGAGGAATCCGCACAGCATCCCGCCCAGGAACAGGATGTTCCAGGAGCGTCCGCGGCGGTCAACGGCGTTGTGGAGCCGCCACCACGCAAGGTCACGGCTGCTTTCCGCCTCGAGCCTGCCGGCGAAAAAGGCCAGCCAACGGCGGGCGTCGGAGGCGTTCCAGGACCGGCGGGGGCGGAACGGATGGTCCGCGTCGGGGCGCCGGGACGGCCGATTGGCCTTGAGGAGCGACGGGACGAGCTGGTCCAGCAGAGCCTGGACCACGTCGTCCGGCGACGTGGCGAGATCGGCGAGGACGAGCTCACGACGGGAGGTGATGTAGACCTCGCGAAGCAGCCACAGGCGCAGCGGTGTCGTGAGAGCGCGCCCGAGGGCCGTTCGGGGCCCGTTGCGCAGATCGGAGAGGAGGGCCGGCCATTCACCGGGGGAGTCGGGGGAGAGGCACCGTTCCAGGTAGTCCGCGGCCGCCGGGCCCTGCACCGCCTCGGGCTCGATGACCGCGCTACGGCTCAGGACGCCCCCGGCCACCGCCTTCTGGAACTCCTTCGTCCTCGATGTCAGGATCAACGGGTCATCGGCGGTCAGCGCCGCGTTGATCGCCTTGATCACTTTCGGCCGGACGGGTTCGGGCAGCTCGTCGAAGCCGTCGAGGACCGGCAGGATCCTTCTGGTGCGGACCAGGCGGAGCGCGGCCTCCTCCCCGTACTCGGCGGCGGCCAGGAAAAGGTAGTCGCGGCCGAGCCGGCGGGCGAGCCAATCGGAGTAGGACAGGACCTCCGGGTCCCAGTCGGCCAAAGTGAACAGCACGGGGATGGGCTCGTCCTCGGTGCGGGTGAGGAGCAGTTCGCGCAGCAGCATGACCGCGAGCGTCGTCTTTCCCAGTTCGGGATTTCCAAGGATCACGAGCCGACGGCTGGGCAGGGCCCGGAAGCGCTGTGCGAGCTCGGCCACCGTCTCGGTGTCGCCGCCGATGAGCACCCGTCCGGACCTGCCCCGGACGTTCCGCGCATGATCCATGACCGGCAGCCGGGTCGTGCGCCAGTGCACGGCCACCGGCGCTGGAACGTCCAACCCGCGAACACCGATCTCGTCACGCCACTGCGCCAGCACGGTTTCGGCGAGCTGTCGTCCGGCGGCATCGACCTGCTCGATCGCAAGGACGCCCTGTGGTCTCTTCCGCCACCACCAGACGACGACCCCGGCCAGCATGGCGGCCATGGCGGCCACCGCGGCGATGACACTCGCCCAGTTATCGGCCTTGCCGATGCCGCCATCACCTCGTGCGACATGGAAGAGCCACCCGATCCCGCCCGCCACTCCGAGCAGCACCACTCCCACGAACCCGGACTCCAGCCGCCGCTGCCCCCTACGCGTGATCATGCAGTGAATGGTGGCGTGACAAGCGCCGTATATCTTCCGGAATCGTGCAATGACCCTATGCGGCCATGCACGGCCTGGACGAGAGCGGCGACCTCCGGTTCGAAACGCGCTGACGCGATGTGGCCGGACCTTCGAGATCCGAGGCCTCTTGCACGTGTGCCGTTCTCGGGTCGAAGGTGGGCACGTCATGCGAGGCGTACGAGGAGAAAAGTAGAAATGGGACAAGGGGTGTCGCGTCGCGTCCTGGCCGCGCTGGCCGCGGCCGCGGTGGGCGCGGCCCTGCTGACCGCAGGCGGAGCGGCGGCGGACGACGGGGTGCGCTGGCTGTGCAGGCCGGGCCTGGCCGACGATCCCTGCCGGGGCGGACTCGCCACGACCGACGTCGCGAACGGCGGCACGGTGGCCGGAGCACCGGCCGGAGACAAGAAGATCGACTGCTTCTACGTCTATCCGACGGTCTCCCAGGAGCTCACTCCGAACGCGAGCCTGAAGACCACCCCGCAGCTCGTCGGGATCGCCGAGCACCAGGCCGCGCGCTTCTCCGACGTCTGCGACGTGTACGCCCCGGTCTACCGCCAGCGCACCCTCACGGCACTGCTCGCGGGCGGCCTCTACAGCGACGCCCAGCGCGCCGCGTTCACGCGGATCGCCTACTCCGACGTCCTCCAGGCCTGGAAGACGTACCTGTCCGTCCACAACAAGGGCAGGGGAGTCGTCCTCATCGGCCACTCGCAGGGCACGGGCATGCTGCGGCGCCTGATGCGCGAGGAGGTCGACCCCGATCCTTCGGCGCGCGCCAAGCTCGTCTCGGCGATCCTGCTCGGCGGCAACGTCGTCGTCCGCAAGGGAAGTGACAGAGGCGGCGACTTCCAGAACATCCCGCTCTGCCGCGCTGAGAACCAGACGGGCTGCGTCCTTGCCTGGGCGGCCTTCGGAAAGACGCCCCCGGACAACGCGCGCTTCGGCAGGGCGCCGGAGTCGTCCACCGACGGTTCGCCCGCCGGGCCGGACTACGAGGCCGCCTGCACCAACCCGACGTCGCTGGGCGTCGACCGCCCCGGCACCGCGAGCACGGTCCTGCGGTCCGAGCCGCTCGTCGGCCTCCTGGGCATCGCCGCCAAGATCACCTATGGGGGCGCGCCGCCCTCGGCCGCCACCCCCTGGCTGATCCCCGCCGACCGCTACACCGTCCAGTGCGTGCACGCCAACGGCGCACACGTCCTCCAGGTCACCCCGCAGGGAGACGCCCGGACACTGCGCGCCTCCCCCACACCCGACTGGGGCCTCCACCTCCTGGACGTCAACATCGCCTTGGGCGATCTGATCCGCATCGTGGCAGCCGAAACAGCCGCCTACACCTCCTGACGCGACGGACCAGGCGCCGGCTCGGCGGTCCGCGCGGGTGCGGGCCGCCGGGGGAAGGCGAGGGCCGCGAGGATGCCCGGCAGGGTCAGGGCCGCGGAAAGGAGGACGGCGGCGCGTAGCCCGTCGGCGGTGGCCACGCGCAGCGCCTCACCCGTCAGGCCTTCCAGGCCCGAGCCCGCGACCCCGACGAGCACGGCCAGTCCCGCGCCCACTCCCAGCTGCATGGCGGTGTTGGCCATGCCGCCGGCGATGCCCTGCTCCCGCGCGGCCACGCCGGTGCCGGCGGCCGCGAACTGGGTGGGGTAGATGGTGCCCATGCCGAGGCCGTAGACCGCGATCCCGGCGAGAACGGTGAGGTACGAGCCGCCGGCCCCCATTCCCGCGGCGAGCAGGGCGCTTCCGGCCGCTCCGAGCACCAGCGCGACGACCAGGGTGGCGCGGACGCCGACGCGGATCATCAGCCGTTCGGCGGCGAAGTTGGCCAGCGCGATCACCGCGGACAGGCTGAGGAAGGCGAGCCCCGCGCGCAGCGCCGAATAGCCCAGCACGTCCTGGAAGTACAGGGTGAGGAAGTAGACGACGTTCTGCATGGTGGCGCCGAAGACGAAGATCACCATCAGGGCGGAGGCCAGGTTGCGGTTGCGCAGCAGCCGCAGCGGCATCAGCGGGTTCCGGCTGCGCGCCTCGACGCCGAGGAAGGCGGCGAGCAGCGCGAGCGACGACGCGAGAGCGGTGATGGTCGTGGACGTCCAGCCCGCCTCGGGGATCTCGGCGATCGCGTACACCAGGAGCGTCGCGCCCGCCGTGCCGGTCAGCACGCCGGGCAGGTCGTAACCCTGGCCGCGCTCCACCGGCCCGTCCGCGTCCAGCAGGACGAACGCCGCCGCCGCGGCGGCGATCACCAGCGGCACGTTCACCAGGAACACCGCCTGCCAGCCGAACCCGTGCGTCAGCACGCCGCCGAGCAGCGCGCCGAGACTCAGCCCCCCGGCACCGGCCATCGCCCACACGGACAGCGCCCGGACGCGTTCGCGTCCTTCGGCGAACAGGGTGTTGACCAGGGACAGCGTCGCCGGGAACACCATCGCGGCGCCCACCCCCTGGAGCGCACGCGCGGTGATCAGCGCGCCGGGCGTGGCCGCCAGCCCGCCGAGCAGGGACGCGCCGCCGAACAGCAGCATGCCCAGCACGAACATGCGGCGGCGGCCCAGCAGGTCGGCCGACCGGCCGCCGAGGAGCAGGAAGCCGCCGAAGAAGACGGCGTAGGCGCTGACGACCCATTGCGCGGAGTGGCCGGAGAAGCCGACCTCGCGCACGATGTCGGGCAGCGCGACGTACACGATGGTGAAGTCGAGCGAGGTGATGAGGCAGGAGAAGGCCAGGAGGGCCAGGCTCCAGCCCTTCGATCTCACGGTGGTCATCGGGATCTCCTTCGGAGGGTCACAGGTCGTAGGGGCGTGCGGTGCGGGCGTCGCGGAGGGCGCGGGCCCACCAGGCGAGCTGGTCGAGCAGGCCCTCGGCGGCCGCGTCGCAGCCCGCCGCGTCGACGGGCCGGCCCGCGTCGTCGAACTTGTTCCGGCAGGAGTGGAAGCTGACGGTGTCGCGGACGGTCACGGCATGCAGCTCGGAAAAGACCAGACGCAGCTGCTCGACCGCTCGCAGACCACCCGACACCCCGCCGTACGAGACGAAGCCCACGGGCTTGGCCCGCCATTCGTCCACGAACCAGTCGACGGCGGTCTTGAGCGGGGCCGGGAAGCTGTGGTTGTACTCGGGCGTGACGACCACGAACGCATCGGCTGCCGCCAGACGCGGGGCAAGGGCCCGCACCGGACCGGGAACGTCGTGCCCCTCGTCGACGAGCGCGTCGGGCAGCCCGGCCTCGCCCAGGTCGATGACGTCGAGGGCCATGTCGGTGCGCCGGCCCGCCAGCCCGGCGAACCACCGGGCGACCGTGGGGCCGAAGCGGCCCTTGCGGGTGCTGCCGACGATCAGCGCTGTGCCGAGCGGGCCGGAGCGGGGCTCCGCGGGTGTCATGAGTGCTCCTTCCATGTCGCGGTGTTGCGGTCCGACTCTGCGGCCCCGCGCTTACCGCTCCCTTTCCGGCCGCTTACCGGCACCGATCAGGGGTTTTCGGCCGGGTTATCGTGATCACATGCGATTCGGAGTGCTGGGTCCGCTCGAGGTGCGGACCGCGGACGGCGCCCCGGTCGTGATCCGGCGGCCGACGGTCCGGGCGCTCCTGGCCCGCCTCCTCGCCCAGGAGGGACGGCCTCTGTCGGCGGACCGGCTGATCGACGACCTGTGGGGGGCCGGGCCGCCCCGCGACCCCGCGGGCGCGCTCCAGGTCAAGGTGTCCCAGCTGCGCCGCGCCCTGGAGGACGCCGAGCCCGGCGGCCGGGAGCTGCTGGTACTCCAGCCGTCCGGATACGCGCTGCGCGTGGAGCCCGGCGCGCTCGACGCGGGCCGGTTCGCCTCGTTGCTGAGGCGTGCCGGGAGCACGGACGACCTGCGGGCCAAGGCCGAGCTGCTGACCGACGCGCTGGCGTTGTGGCGGGGACCCGCTTACGCCGACTTCGCCGACGCGGAGTTCACCCGAGCCGTGATCGCACGCCTGGAGGAACAGCGGCTCACCGCGACGGAGGACCTCGCCGAAACAAGGCTCGCTCTCGGCGAGCACGGCCCGCTGGCCGACGAGCTGGGCGGCCTGCTGGTCCGCCACCCGCTGCGGGAGCGGCTGCGCGCCGCGCACATGCGCGCCCTCTACCGGTCCGGACGCCAGAGCGAGGCGCTGGAGAGCTTCGCCAGGCTGCGTGACCGGCTGCGCGAGGAGATGGGCCTGGATCCCGGTCCCGAGCTGGCCGCCCTCCACGAGGCGGTCCTGCGCCAGGACCCCGCCCTGGGTCCGGAGCCCGCCCGGTGCCGTACGAACCTGCCCGCACCGGCCACCGAGCTGATCGGCAGGGCGGAAGCGATCGCTGAGGTGTGCGCGCTGCTGTCCTCCTCCCGGCTGGTCACGCTCACCGGGCCGGGCGGCGTGGGCAAGACCCGGCTGGCCCTGGAGGCGGCGTCCCGGCTGCTCGGCACCGTCCCGGACGGCGTGTGGCTCGTCGAACTGGCGGGTCTCGACCGGCCGGAGGCGGTGGTGGACGAGGTGGCCGCCGTGCTCGGCGTCCGCGACGACCCCGGGCCCTTCCCCGCCTGGGAGGCCGGACGGCCGGCCGACCGGATCACCCGCGCGCTGCGCGGGAGGCGGCTGCTGCTCGTGCTCGACAACTGCGAGCACGTCATCGCGCCCGCGGCCGAACTGGTCCACCGGCTGCTGGCGGCCGCCCCCGAGGCGCGGATCCTGGCGACCAGCAGGGAGACGCTCGGGGTCGGCGGAGAGGCGGTCTGGGCGGTGCCGCCGCTGGAACTCCCGTACGCGGCGACGGAGACGGGTCCCGCGACCCTGCAGAAGTTCAGCGCCGTACGGCTGTTCGCGGCACGCGCGGCCGCCGCGGCACCGGGTTTCTCCCTCACCGCGGACAACGCCCGGGCCGTCGCGTCGATCTGCCGCCGCCTGGACGGCATACCGCTGGCACTGGAACTGGCGGCCAACCGGGTGCGGGCGCTCGGCGACCGGGAGCTGGCCGCACGGCTCGACGACCGGTTCCGGCTGCTGTCGGCGGGCCGCCGGGACGTCCCGCAGCGGCAGCGGACGCTGCGAGCCGTGATCGACTGGAGCTGGGAGCTGCTGACCGCCGCCGAGCGCACCGTGCTGCGCCGCCTGGCCGTGCACGCCGACGGCTGCTCCCTGGAGGCCGCCGAGGCGGTCTGCGCCGGAGACGGCGTGTCCGTCGAGGACGTCGCCGACCTGCTGGCCCGCCTGGTCGACCGCTCCATGGTCGTCGTGGCCGGCGACGCGCGAGGCACCCGCTACCGGCTGCTGGAATCCGTGGCCGCCTACTGCGGCGAGCGGCTGCGGGAGGCGGACGAGTCCGCACGCGTCCTGGCCCGCCACGACCGCTATTACGTGGAGTTCGCCGAACGGGCCGGACAGCGGCTGCGCGGGCCTGAACAGCGGCGATGGCTGGAGCGTCTGGACCAGGAGCACGCCAACCTGCGCGCCGCCCTTGAGGGCGCGGTGCGGCGCGGCCGACCGGACCTCGCGCTGCGGCTGGCCGACGCCATGGCCTGGTACTGGTTCCTGCGCGGCCGCCTGGGTGAGGGCCGCCGGCTCCTGGGCGCGGCGCTGGACCTCGACGGTCCGGCGGATCCCGCACTGCGGGCGGCGGTCGGAGCGTGGCGGACGGGCATGGAGCTGCTGGGACGCCACGGCGCCGACCGCGCGGACCAGGCCGTCGCGGCGCTCTCGCCGTACGAGGACCTCGACGATCCGTACGGGAGGGCCAGGGCCGCATGGTTTCTCGGCGAGATCCTGCTGGGCGGCGGCGCCTCCACCACGGGAGCGGAACTGGCGGCGCAGGCCCTCGAAGCCTTCCGCCGCCTCGAAGACGACTGGGGCACGGCCGCCGCGCTGACCACCACGGCCCACTACGCCCTCCTCCGTGGGGACCTCTCCTCGTGCGCCCGCCACGCCGAACAGGGTGCGGAGCTCTTCGACGCCCTGGGAGACCGCTGGGGACGGCTGCGAGCCACCGACCTCCTCGCCAGGATGGCCGAGATCAGAGGCGACGACCGGGAGGCGTCCGACCTGCTCCAGCGGGGTTTGCACATGGCCGAAGAGCTCGGATCGCGGATGCAGGCCTCCTACATGCTGTCCGGGCTCGGCAGGCTCGCCCTGCTGAACGGCGACCACGCCGAGGCCCGCCGCCTCCACGAACGGGCACTGCGCCGGGCCGCCGAACAGGGCTACCGTCCCGGCGAGGTCTACGCGGAGATCGGCCTGGCGCTGGTCGCCCGCCGCGAAGGCAGGCTGGACGACGCCGAAAGGCTGTCCCGCGACGCGCTCGACTGGCAGCGGCGGGTGGGCTTCGAACCCGGTGTCGCGCTGTCCCTGTCCGAGCTCGGTTTCGTCGCCGAGCAGCGCGGCGACGCGCGGACGGCCCACGACCTGCACGCCCGGGGACTGGCCGCCGCCCGCCGTGTCGGCGACCCCCGGGCCGTGGCCTTCGCGCTGGAGGGCCTGGCCGGAGCCCGAGCCCTGGCGGGCGACCACGCGCACGCCGCCCGGCTCCTGGGCGCGGCGGCCGCGGCCAGGGAATCGGCGGGAGCGGCCCTGTCCCGCCTGGCCCGCCACGACGTGGACCGCATCACCGCCGCGATCCGCACCAACCTCGACGAGCGAACGCTACAAGCCGAACTCCACCGAGGCCGCACCACCGCCCCCCACCCCCACGCGGGCATGTGAGCCTCCGCCGAGAACATCCCCATTCCCTAGGTCCGCTCCGCGGCAAGCTCCGCGGCGGCCGCGGGTGGCCGGTAGCGGAAATCATCGCGTACAGCACATCTGCTGCCGATGCAGCAGATCTGCTGTACTTTGGCGGTATGGAGAAACTCATGGGGCCGCTTCACGAGCTGGACAAGCAGGTCCGCGAGGAGCAGGAGACGCTGGACGTGCTCATCGAGCAGGTGCGGCCGGTGGCCGAGGCCGTGCTGGTCGACTACCAGGAGAACGTGGTTCGCGGTCGGGCCGTCTATGAGATCGTCAAGAAGGGTGTGGTCCATCCTTGGCGGCGCATCGGCCTTCTGGAAGAACACGCCGCCTCGGAGGTGCGGGAGGACTGCGTCGTCGTGGCCGACGGACATGATCCTGCTCCCGTGTTCCAGTACCTCCTTTCCGGGGCCTACAGCTTCCTCGGGGATCTGCGCAGGCGGCAGGAGGCGGTGCGGGAGCTGGAGCCGGTCGCCGCCATGGCGCTGGCGCTCCAGCTCGGCCACGGGATGGAATGGGCCAGCGAGGAGACCCTCCTGCAGGCGGCCGGCCGCCTGCTCAAAGACGCCGCCGTCCTACCCCGCAACTTCTTCCCGAACGTCACGCGCCGGTTGTGGGGGGAGTACACCTGGATGCTGGAGGGCGACCCGCGCCAGCCGCGCTTCAGCTACGTCCCATCCCCCCGGTTGAGCTCCTGGAGCGAGGTCGCCCAGGCCTATCTGGACGCGAGGCCCGAGATCGCCCGGGCCATCGGCGAGCAGCACGTCGACGTCGGCCAGAGCGCGCTGGCCGGACCCGAGGCGGCGCGGCGCGCCGGGGTGGCCTGGTCGACGTGGAGGGCCTACGCCTCCGCCGGCACGGCGCCCGCCGCGGACCTGATCGGCCCCGCCCGATGGTGGCCGCTGACCGTGGACGCCTGGCGGATCGCCACCGGCCGCCTGGTGGTCGGCCGCCCCGACCCCGCCGGATGACCCCTTCAGGCGCGGGTGAAGACCCGGCCGACGGAGACGGTGTAACCCCTGTGCTTGTAGGACGAGAAGAACTTGAGGGTCTTGCCGGAGCAGCTGAAGGAGGATTTCACCGGGACGAAGGACTCCGGCGTGCCGGCGCGCAGGTTCTTGGCCAGCTTCCATTTGCTCAGCTTCTGATGCTCCGGCCACATCTGGGTGTTGGCGCCGGTGGCGCCGCCGGTCGCGGTCTTGGGCTTCAGGACGACGGAACCCTTCTTGGAGCCCCGCACCGTCGCCTTGACGTTGAGCTTCCCGGCGTACTTCACCTGGCTCCTGAAGCTGGGATCGCCGAGGTCGTATCCGATGAGCTCTTCCTTCGCGGCCTTGCGGAAATCGTAGGCGAGCGACGTGCGGCCGACCGTCAGCCGCACCCCCTTCAACCCGCTCCCGTGGGTCTCCGCGCCCACTCCCTGGATGAGCATGGTGTAGGAGGTGCTCTTCCACTTGCCGAGTACGCAGGCCTTCGCGGCCTCGGCGGGCGAGGCCGCCACGATCGACGTGGACACGAGCGCTCCGGCCAGGACGGCTCTCGACACGACAGGCATGTCACCACTTCCGTTGGGGGAGTACAACGTAGCCCCGGGAGACCCGCGAGAGCACGGCCTGCCCGAGGCCGGGACAGGACATGCGGGATCCGTCCGAGTTCGAGTGATCAGTGGCTGCCGGCGAGCTCCAGGCGGGCGGCGGCCTCCAGCCACGGGGTTTCCGGGGTGGAGGGGTGGTAGTGCGCGAGGGGCTGGGTTTCGGCGATGAGGGAGCGCAGGGCCGGCAGGTCGGGAAGGAGGCCGAGGGCGCGGGCCTGTATGCCGATGTTGCCCAGAGCGGTGGCTTCGGCCGGGCCGGCGATGACGGGCAGGCCGGTGGCGTCGGCGGTGAGCTGGCACAGCAGGGTGTTGCGGGAGCCGCCGCCGACGAGGTGGATGGTGTCGATGCGGTGGCCGGAGAGTTCGGCGGCCTCGCGTAGTACCGCGCGGTGGGCGAGGGCGAGGCTGTCCATGATGCAGCGGACGGTCTCGGCTCGGGTGCCGGGCGCGGGCTGGCCGGTTCGTGAGCAGTAGGCCGTGATGCGGGAGGGCATGTCGCCGGGGGGCATGAAGGACGGGTCGTTGGGATCGATGACGCTGCGGAGGCCGGGCGCTTCGGCGGCGGCGGCCAGGAGCGCGGGCAGCTCGGAGGCGGGCATGTTCCAGGTGCGCATGGACTCCGAGACGAGCCACATGCCCATGACGTTGCGGAGGTACCGGACCGTTCCGTCCACACCCGCCTCGTTGGTGAAGTTCGCCGTCCGGCTCTCCTCGGTGAGGATCGGTGCGGGAAGCTCCACTCCGGCCAGGGACCAGGTGCCGCAGGAAATGTAGGCGAAGTTTCCGTTGGTCGCGGGGACCGCCGCGACGGCCGAGGCGGTGTCGTGGGAGGCGACCGCGGTCAGCGGCACACCGGGCAGCCCGGTGGACGGTCCGAGGAGGCCAGATGGCGTGCCCGGCTGACGCAAGGGCGGCAGGATCTCGGCGGGAAGGCCCAGCGCGCCGATCACCTCGGCCGACCACGTGCCGGTCCGCGCGTCGTACAGGCCGGTGGTGGAGGCGTTGGTGGCTTCCGCGCCGCGCTCTCCCGTCAGCCAGTAGGCGAGCAGGTCCGGGATGAGCAGCAGGGTCTCCGCACGGTCCAGGAGACGCTCGGCGGCGAGCTGGTAGAGGGTGTTGAACGGCAGGAACTGCAGACCGTTCACCGCGTACAGGCGTTCGGGGGAGATCTTGGCGTGCACGTCGTCGATGACGGCTTCGGTGCGGTCGTCGCGGTAGTGGACGGGGTCGCCCAGGAGCGTGCCGGAGGCGTCCAGGAGGCCGTAGTCGACGGCCCAGCTGTCGATGCCGACGGACGCCAGACCGGGACCGGCCGCGCGCAGCCCCTCCAGCACGTCCTGGTACAGGGACAGGACGTTCCAGTGGAGGGTTCCGGCGGCCTCGACGGGCCGGTTGGGGAAGCGGTGGACCTCGGTGAGGTCGAGCAGTCCGTCGCCGACCCGGGCGGTGATGACGCGTCCGCTGGTCGCGCCCAGGTCGATGGCGGCGATGCGCGCGGTCATAGGAGGAACACCTCCAGGGTGCGGGGGCCGTGGACGCCTTCCACGCGGGACAGTTCGATGTCGCTGGTCGCGGAGGGGCCCGAGATGAAGGTGAGGGGACGGGTGATGTCCAGCCGTCCGATCCCGTCGGGGACGTCGGCGGCGATCTGGTCGGCCCGCACGACGACGAGATGGTGGTCGGGCACGAGGGTGAGTGCGCGCCGTCCCTGCGCGGGGCCGTGGTCCAGCACGATGGTGCCGGTCTCGGCGATGCCGACGGCGCAGCCGGTGATGGTGCCGCAGACCTGCTCCAGGTCGGCGTCCGCGCCGGTGCGCCGGGACGGCTCGATCGCGCCGACCCAGGCGTCCGGGACGCCCTCGGGCACGACGTAGGGGCCGGGACGCAGCGCGGCGGCGAGGGCCGCGGGCAGGTCGGCTTCGGTCACCCGGTGCACGACCGCGCGGTAGTGCGCGGCCCGCTCGGCGAACAGGTCCACGAGACCACTGGTGTGGTGGTGTTCGAGGTAGCCCCGGTGCAGCAGGCGGTACTCGGCTTCCGGGTCGCCCTCAGGCCTGCCGAGCCGGCCGAGGATGACGTCGCGCGCGCTCATGAGGCGCCTCCGGAGCCCTCGCCGCGGGTGCGTTTCCACCATGCGCGGAACGACTCCGCGGGCAGGGCGGGCAGGTCGCGGGTGTCGGCCCACGCGCGCGGGAACCGCAGGCGCGGGGCGAGGAAGCGGGCTTTGCTCGCGACGGTCTGGCCGAGCGCGAGCCGGGCGGGGGAGCGCAGCCCCCAGGCGGCGGCGTTCATGACGGTCTTCTCCGGGAGCTTCTTGGCGGCTTTGGCCCGCAGGTGCACCAGCACCTCGGGGATGTCGATGGCGACCGGGCACACCTCGTAGCAGGCGCCGCACAGCGACGACGCGAAGGGCAGCGAGGCGTCGACCTTGGAGCCGATGCCCCGGATCTGCGGCGAGAGGATCGCGCCGATCGGGCCGGGGTAGGGGGAGCCGTAGGCGTGGCCGCCCGCTCGCGCGTAGACGGGGCAGACGTTGAGGCAGGCCGAGCAGCGGATGCAGCGCAGCGCCTGGCGGCCCACCTCCTCGTCGCGGATGTCGGTGCGCCCGTTGTCGAGGAGGACCAGGTGGAAGTCCTGCGGTCCGTCGCCGGGCGTCACCCCCGTCCACGCCGACGTGTAGGGGTTCATCCGCTCGGCCGTGGAGGAGCGGGGCAGGAGCTGGAGGAACACCTCCAGGTCCCGGGCGGTCGGCAGGAGCTTCTCGATGCCCATGACGGTGATGAGGGTCTCCGGCAGGGTCAGGCACATGCGCCCGTTGCCTTCGGACTCGACCACCAGGACGGTGCCGGTCTCGGCGATCGCGAAGTTGGCGCCCGAGACGGCGACCTTCGCCGTCAGGAACTTCGCGCGCAGATGGCGGCGGGCGGCCTCGGCGAGGTCGGCGGGCTCATCCGTGAGGTGCTCGGGCGCCGACGGCATCCGGTGGGCGAACAGGTCGCGGATCTCCGCCCGGTTCTTGTGGATGGCCGGGACGAGGATGTGCGAGGGCCGGTCGTCGGCGAGCTGCACGATCAGCTCGGCGAGGTCGGTCTCCAGCGCGGTGATCCCGCGCTCGGCGAGGGCTTCGTTGAGCCCGATCTCCTGGGTGGCCATCGACTTGACCTTGACGACCTCGGTCTCGCCGGTCTCCTCGACCAGGCGGGCCACGATCGCGTTGGCCTCGTCGGCGTCGCGCGCCCAGTGCACCACGCCTCCGGCCGCGGTGACCTTCTCCTCCAGCATGCGGAGGTAGTGGCCGAGGTGCTCCAGGGTGTGGTCCTTGATGCGGCGGCCGGCGTCGCGCAGCTCCGCCCAGTCGTCCAGCTCGGCGACCGCCGCCGCGCGCCGCTCGCGGATGGTGCCGGTGGCGTGGGCGAGGTTGCTGCGCAGCCGGGTGTCCGCGACGGCCTCGCGGGCGGCTTCGGGGAAGGAGGGCATGCCGACATA